>JBOIFD010000379.1:0-8442 GCA_050741515.1 Burkholderiales bacterium | reverse complement strand
ACTACAAGGACGGGATGCAGAAGATCCTCGTGCCCGACGGCGTGCCGCTCGTCCGGGCCGTTCCCGGGACCCGGGCCGATCTCAAGCCTGGGGAATACATTTGGACCGGCGCCCAGGTGGCCCCCGACGGCAAGATCACCGCCGGGCGGATCCAGGTCAGCAAGGAGGGCGTCAAGCCGCCGCACTAGCCGTACGATCCGCGGCGCCGTCTTCCCGCCTGCGCGTTGCCGCGCGACAATCGCAGAGCGCCAACCTCGGCGCGCTGGCGAAGGACAAGGTCTGGACCTCCTGCACGCTGATCCTGCCGCTGCGCGAGAACGGCGCGGCGGGGTCGCCGGTGCGCCCGGTGGCGATCGGCGTGCCGCGGCGCTGACGCCCGCGTCCGAGGAGACCGGAGGATCGGGCGTTCAGGAGGCCCGCTGCGGCCCCATGCGATCGATCTTGCCGGTCACCGGGTCGAAGGCCTCGCGGTAGATCTTGTCCAGGTTGGTGCCGGTGACGCGGATGAAGCGCGACTTCGCCGGGTAGTCGATGGCGTGGATCGCGCCGTCGGCGTAGACGCCGACCTCGCCGGGGTTGAGCCGGTACTTCCGGGTCGCTTCGAGCCTGGCCTGGTCGGGATTGCTCCCGTCGTCGACCCGCTTGAACTCGGTCATGTCGGTGTAGCCGGTTGCCTGGCCGTAGATCGCCCACGAGTGGCCGTGGGTGTGCGGGGGCGAGGCGCGCGGCTTCTCGTTGATGTGGGCGAGCACCTGGAATCCGAGCCCCGTGTCCTCGTAGAGCAGGTGCAGCCCGGGCGTCGCCGCCGGTCCGCAGGTGCGCTCCACGAAGTCGGCGTTGGCGAGCAGGCGCGCGAGCGACTGCCGCACCGTCTCCAGCTCCGCGGGACCGGCGCCGCGCGCCAGCGTCCCCCGGAGGTCCTGGCGCAGATCGTCCAATTCGTAGCTCATGGCGGTCCGCCCTCTCCGGTTCTGGTCGCGCGAGGATACCGCGATCACCGCGAAGCCGCCGCCGCCGTTCGCCGGTAACATCCGCCCCGAAACTCGCCCAGAGGTCGACCATGCGCGTGCTCGGAATCGTCGTTGCGGCCGTCCTGCTCGTCGCCGGCTACTTCTGGGGGGTGCTGAGCTGGAACTACTCGACCGGCGAGCGCGCCGGCTGGATCCAGAAATTCTCGAAGAAAGGCTGGATCTGCAAGACGTGGGAAGGCGAGATGGCGATGGTCTCGATGCCCGGCGCGATCCCCGAAAAGTTCTACTTCACCGTCTGGGACGACGCGGTCGCCGAGCAGCTCAACAAGGTCATGGGCAAGCGCGTCTCGCTCCACTACGAGGAGAAGGTCGGTCTGCCGACGTCCTGCTTCGGCGAGACGCGCCACTTCGTGACCCGGGTGACGGGCGTGGAGGACATCCCGCTCACGCCCGGGATCGTCGTCCCGGTGCCGAAGCCGGCGCCGGATCCGGCCGCGCCGCAGCCTGCTCCGCCGGCGCCGGCGCGCAAGTAAGGGCGACGGGGCGGGTCGGCGGACTGCTCTGGGCCCTCGCCGTGAACCACCGCGACGAGCGCCGCCGCGCCCTAGAACCCGATCCGCGCCTTCCGCGCGGCGCGGCCGTCCTGGACGTCGTCGGCCTGGATCTCGTCGCGGCCGGCGAGCTTGGCGTTGCCGAACGCGCCGAGGATCGTGCGTCGCATCTCGCGCGGGGTCACGGCGGCGAGCTTGTCGAGCACGTTCGCCGCCGGCCGCTCGGGGAACGGCCTGCCCCAGTCGTGCGCGCCGCGGATCTCGGCGTAGATCGACTGCGCGATGCGCAGCGCGCCGTCCCGATCCGGAGGGTCGATCGCGTAGACGTTCATGCGGTTCAGGATCGGCTCCGGGATGCGCGCGGCGTCGTTCGCCGTGGCGACCCAGCACACGTTCGAGGCGTCGATCGGGAGCTCGACGAACTCGTCGATGAACGCGCGCGCCGTGTCGCGCTCGAGCAGCGCGTAGAGCGCGCCGAGCGGGTCGTACTGCGTGTCGCTGCCCGCCTTGTCGATCTCGTCGACCAGCATGAGCGGATTCGCGTACTGGCCGTGCAGGAAGGTCTCGAACACCTTGCCCGGCTTCGAGTTCTTCCACTGCGACGAGGAGCCCGAGAGGATCCAGCCCGCGGTCATCGAGCTCATCGAGACGAAGCCGTAGCCGGTGGCGATCAGCTCGGCGAGCCGTTTCGCGAAGTGCGTCTTGCCGATGCCGGGCGCGCCGAGGAGCAGCATCGGCTGGAGCTCGAGCGGGTCCGCGGACGACGCGCAGAGCGCGATCTGCTTCTTCACGTCGTCGAGCACCGCGGTGAAGTTCGGGAGCTGATCGTAGAGGTGGGCCATCGCCGGCACGCCCGCCGGCTTGACCGTGAGGCGGGTGCCGCCGGCCTTGAGCATCTTCTCGTAGGTCGCCTTGAGCGCCTCGTTCGCGCCCGCCGGCAGCTCCGCGAGCGCGCGGTCGACGGCGTCCACGTCGTAGACCGCCTTGAAGCCCGCGATCGGGATGCTCACCGGGCCCCGCGTCACCGCGGGCAGATTCGGCGTTGCCGACATCTCGTGCACCTCCGCAGACGAGAATAACTCGCTTCCGGCCACCGGAAATCAGCACGCGCGACCCGGGGCTTCAATCCGTCACGAAGCACGAATCGAGCCCGCGGGTCCGGCCGTGGCTCGGCGCGCCGTTCCGGCGGGACAAACGTCCTCGGGCGGCGCACGCTCGCGCCCGGCAGCCGGCCGGGGAGACCGCTGACGGAAGGGGCTTGCCAGCGGCCGCGCGGGCATGCTTGAATGCGCACCGGAAAGGCCTGTCGATGCGCGTTCTCGGCTTTTGCTTTGGGTTCTTCTTTCCCCAGCCGCTGGCGGAGGGACTGACCTAAGTCGCGCTCACAGGACCCCAAGAAACCGCCGGCGCCGCAAACGCCCGGCGGTTTTTTTTTGATGACAGGACGCCGCGCCATGACCACCACGCCCACGCCCGAGAGCTACCCCGCCCAGGTCCCGACCGACCGGACCTCCCTCACCGACGACGAGCGCATCGGCAACGTCGTCCCGCTCCCGCCGCCCGAGCACCTGATCCGCTTCTTCCCGATCCAGGGAACGCCCGTCGAGGCGCTGATCGCCGCGACGCGCAAGCGGGTCAAGGCGATCCTCCATGGCCGGTCCGACCGGCTGCTCGTGGTCATCGGGCCCTGCTCCATCCACGATCCCGGCGCCGCGCTCGAGTACGCCGGGCGGCTTGCGGAGGTCCGCGGGCGGCTCGGCGAGGACCTCGAGATCGTGATGCGGGTGTATTTCGAGAAGCCGCGCACCACGGTGGGCTGGAAGGGGCTGATCAACGACCCGTACCTGAACGGCAGCTTCCGGATCAACGAGGGGCTGCGCGTCGCCCGCGACCTGCTGGTGCGCATCAACCAGGCGGGCATGCCGGCCGGCTCGGAGTTCCTCGACACCATCTCGCCGCAGTACATCGGCGACCTGATCAGCTGGGGCGCGATCGGCGCCCGGACGACCGAATCGCAGGTGCACCGCGAGCTCGCCTCGGGGCTGTCGGCGCCGATCGGCTTCAAGAACGGCACCGACGGCAACGTGAAGATCGCGGTCGACGCGATCCTCGCCGCGGGGCAGCGCCACCATTTCCTCTCGGTGCACAAGAACGGGCAGGTGGCGATCGTCGAGACCCGCGGCAACGACGACTGCCACATCATCCTGCGCGGCGGACAGGCGCCGAACTACGACGCCGCGAGCGTCGCGGCCGCGTGCCGGGAGCTCGCCGCCGCGGGCCTCGCCGAGCGGCTGATGATCGACCTGTCGCACGCGAACAGCCGCAAGGACTTCCGGCGGCAGCTCGAGGTCGGGGCGGAGATCGGCGCGAGGATCGCCGGCGGCGACCGGCACATCGTGGGCGTGATGATCGAGTCGCACCTGAAGGAAGGGCGCCAGGACCTCGTTCCCGGGGAGCCGCTCGTGTACGGGCAGAGCATCACCGACGGGTGCATCGGCTGGGGCGCTTCGGTCCCGCTCCTCGAGAGCCTCGCGGACGCGGTGCGGCGTCGGCGCGCTCCGGGACGCCGTTCGGCCCGGCGCGCGGACGCGGAGCGCGAGCATTGAGCTTTGCGCCGGCGAGCGCCCCGGGCGCGGCGACCCTGAAACGCGTCTTCTGGACGGCGATCGGCGTCACGGCCGCCTTCCGGCTCTGGCTCGCCTGGTGGTTCCCGATGACCGGCGACGAGGCGTACTTCCTGCATTGGGGGGAGGCGCCCGCGCTCGGGTACTACGATCACCCGCCGATGGTCGGCTGGCTGCTCGCCGCGCTCCTCCAGCTCTCGCACGCGAAGCTCGTCGTCCGGTTGCCGGCCGTCGTCCTGCCGGCGCTGATCGCGATCGGGATGGCGGGGCTCGTGCGCCGCCTGGCGCGAGGCGGGCCGGGCGCGGGATCCGCGGCCGACGCCGAGCGGCTCGGGTACGCAGCGGCGCTCGCCTGGCTGCTGGTGCCCGTGCAGGTGCTGAACGTCGCGATCACGACCGACACGCCGCTCGCCTTCTTCTCGTTCCTGTCGCTCGCGGCGTTCGCGCTCGGCGTCCACCGCAAGTCGCCGGCGCTGTTCGCGGCTGCCGGCGTGGCCCTGGGGCTCGCGTTCCTCTCCAAGTACTTCGCGGTGCTGCTCGGGGTCGGGTATCTCGCGTTCGCGCTGCTCGCGCCGCGCCGGGGTCGCTGGCGCGATGTCGCGATCGTCCTCGCCGCCGCGGCGCCGTTCGTGCTCCTGAACGCGGCGTGGAACTACGCGCACTGCTGGGCGAACCTGCTGCACAACGTGTACAACCGCGACACCTCGGGCGGATGGCACAAGCCGTTCGTGTTCGCGGCGCTGCTCGTCTACGTCTCGAGCCCGCTGCTCCTCTGGCAGCTCGCGCGCGGCGCCCGCTCGGTGCGGGCGGCCGCGGCACTGCCCGCGGTCGCGGCGATCGCGGCGTGCGCGGCTGCGCCCCTGGCCGTGCTCGCGGCGGCCTCGCCGTTCAAGACGATCGGGCTGCACTGGCTGCTCGCGTTCATGCCCGCGCTGTTCATGACCGGGGCGTTCGCCCTCGGCGCCGCGCGCATCGCGGCCTCGGCCAGGTTCCTGGCCGGATTCTCGGCGCTGCACGTCGTCCTCGTCGCGGCCTTCGCGGCGGCGCCGGTCGAGACCTGGCAGTGGGTGCGGAAGTACGACTCGCTCGTCGAGGCGTTTCACGCCGACGAGCTGCTCGCCGCCCTGAAGCCGTTCGAGGGCCGCTTCGCGTTCGCGTCCAGCAGCTACTCCTCGGCGGCGACGCTGTCGTACGCCGCTGCCGAGCGCGGGTTCGTCGCGCAGCCGGGGGCGGCCGACGCGCCGCGCCGGCACTACTTCTTCGTTGTGGGTGCGGCCTCGGGGCACGGGCGGCACGATGACCTCGCGACCGACTTCCGGCGGCTCGACGGCGCGGACATCCTGGTCGTCCGCAAGACCCCGGCCGATCCGCAGGAGTACGCGCCGCTGTTCCGCGCGGTCGAGTTCCGCGACGTCACGGTACGGGGAGCGGCGTTCCACCTGGTGCTCGGGCGGGGCTTCAGCTTTCCCGCGTACCGCGACCGGGTGCTCGCGCTCGTCCGCGACCGGTACTACCGGATCCCCGGGTACCTGCCGCAGGGGCGCTGCTACCTCTGCGAGCGCTACTTCGGCGCCACGACGTGTCCCGCGCGCTGACGGGTGGCCAACACCCGCGCGCCTCCCGGCGCCTCCGCGCTCGGGCATAATTCTTCCTGGGTCAACCTCCGCCACACCCGCCCCGAGAATGGAACTCGTCGAGAGCCAGCGGCTGCCGCAACTCGAGCACGTCGGCGACGCGACCCAGTTCGCGACCCGGATGCACGCGATGATCGGGCAGGCGCCGCTGTTCGAGCAGTTCAACCTCGCCGAGATCCGCCTGATGGGCCACTTCATGCAGGTGCACCGCGCGCAGGCCGGGCAGGAGATCATCCGCGAAGGCGAGGCCGGCGACTTCATGATGATCGTCATCGAAGGGCGGATCGAGGTGTTCAAGCAGGACCGCTGGAACGTGCCGCGGCTCATCGCCGTGATCGACGAGGGCAAGACCCTGGGCGAGATGTCGATGATCGACGGCGAGCCGCGGTTCGCCACCTGCGTCGCCGTCGAGCCGACGCTGATCGCGGTGCTCTCGGCCGACCATCTCGCGCGCATCATCCTCGAGCAGCCGATCCTCGGGGCGAAGATCCTGATGCAGCTCGCGCTGATGCTGTCGCAGCGGCTGCGGCACACGAGCTCCCGCCTGGTCGAGTACCTCGACAAGCAGCGCGAGTTGAACGAGCAGATCCAGGGCCCGAACTTCGTCTGAGCGGCGCCGGAGAGTGCGCCTCCGGGTCCGGCTGCGTCAGGCTTCCGTAAGGTTGCGGCCTTCGCACTGCCCGGGTGCGCGGCGCGTCCCGGATCGCCCGGAACGAGGTGCTGTACCCCCCGGGGCGTATGGCAGAATAGGCTTCCCCCCACAGGAGGAGGGTCCAGTGAGGATAAAGGCGCCCAGGGATTTCTGGGCCGGTCTGATGTTCATCGGGTTCGGGATCGGGTTCGGCCTCATCGCGCAGAACTACCAGATGGGCACCGCGGTGCGGATGGGGCCGGCGTACTTCCCCACCGTGCTCGGCGGCCTGCTCGCGATCCTCGGCCTGGCGATCCTCGTCCAGTCGCTGGTGGTCGAGGGGTCCGCGGTTCCGCCGTTCCTCTGGCGGCCGATCATCCTGATCCTGGTCGCGATCGTGCTCTTCGGAGTGTTCCTGAAGCCGCTCGGCCTGCTGGTGGTCAGCGGCATCCTCGTCGTCGTCGCCGCGCTCGGCGGGCACGAGTTCCGCTGGAAGGAGGCCGCCATCCTCGGCGTGGTCCTCGCGGTCTTCTCCGCGGTCGTGTTCGTGAAGGGCCTCGGGCTGCCGTTTCCGATCTGGCCGGGCGAGTAGGAGCGGGCGATGGAGCTCTTCTCGAATCTCGCGCTCGGCCTCGGCGTCGCGCTGTCGCTGCAGAACCTCCTCTACTGCTTCATGGGCGTGCTGCTCGGCACGCTGATCGGCGTGCTGCCGGGGATCGGCCCGGTGCCGACGATCGCGATGCTCCTGCCGATCACGTTCACTCTCCCGCCGGTCTCCGCGCTCATCATGCTGGCCGGGATCTACTACGGCGCCCAGTACGGCGGCTCGACGTCGGCGATCCTCGTGAACATCCCCGGCGAGTCGGCCTCGGTCGTCACCGCGCTCGACGGCTATCAGATGGCGCGCCGGGGGCGGGCCGGACCCGCGCTCGGGATCTCGGCGATCGGCTCGTTCTTCGCCGGCTGCGTCGCCACGATCGTGATCGCGCTGTTCGCGCCGCCCCTGGCGGAAGTCGCCCTGAAGTTCGGCCCGACCGAGTATTTCTCGCTCATGGTGCTCGGCCTGGTCGCGGCGGTGGTGCTCGCGCACGGGTCGCTGATCAAGGCGATCGCGATGGTGCTGCTCGGGCTGCTGCTGGGGCTGATCGGCACCGACGTCAACTCGGGCGTGGCGCGCTACAGCTTCGGCATCCCCGAGCTCTCCGACGGCATCGGGTTCGTCACCGTGGCGATGGGGATGTTCGGCATCGCCGAGATCCTGACCAACCTCGAGCTCAAGGACAAGCGCGAGATCTTCGTGAACAGGATCGAGAACCTGCTGCCCACGCTGGCCGACATCAAGCGCTGCATCCCCGCCGTCCTGCGCGGCACGACGGTCGGGTGCTGCCTCGGGATCCTTCCGGGCGGCGGGGCGCTGCTCTCCTCCTTCGCCGCCTACACGCTGGAGAAGCGGGTGACCGGCGGCGACACCTTCGGCAAGGGCGAGATCCGCGGCGTCGCCGCGCCGGAGTCGGCGAACAACGCCGGCGCGCAGGCCTCGTTCATTCCGCTGCTCACGCTCGGCATCCCGTCGAATCCGGTCATGGCGCTGATGATCGGCGCGATGATGATCCAGGGCATCGCGCCGGGGCCGCAGGTGATGAACGAGCGGCCGCAGCTGTTCTGGGGAATGATCGCGTCGATGTGGGTGGGCAACCTGCTGCTGGTCGTCCTCAACCTGCCGCTGATCGGCATGTGGGTGAAGCTGCTGTCGGTGCCTTACCGGCTGCTGTACCCGGCGATCCTGCTGTTCTGCTGCATCGGCGTGTACAGCGTCAACAACAGCCCGTTCGACGTCTACATGATGGTCGTCTTCTCGGTGTTCGGCATCGTGTGCGTGAAGCTCCTGTGCGAGCCGGCGCCGCTGATCCTCGGCTTCATCCTCGGGCCGATGATGGAGGTGAACCTCCGGCGCGCGATGCTGCTCTCGCGCGGCGATCCGTCGGTGTTCTTCACCAAGCCGATCAGCGCGGTGCTGCTCGGGGTTGCGAT
>JBOIFD010000378.1:0-5035 GCA_050741515.1 Burkholderiales bacterium | reverse complement strand
GCGCTCACCCTCGTCGACCTGCTGGACCGCGCCGAGGTGCACCGCGGGCTGCGCATCGCGTTCAAGGTCCCGCGCGCGGCCTGGGCGACCTTCGATCGCCTGTTCGACGAACACTGGGGCGGCGCCGCGGCACTCGACGTGCCGATCCCGCCGTCGACGTACCCGCGCGAGCCGCGCGGCCCGCTGCGGTGGCGCTGGGATGGCGAGCGCGTGCGCCTCGAGGCGCCGCCCGGGCCGGAGCGGCCCACGGGCGACGAGCCGGGGTACAGCGCCGCGCAGCTCCTGCGCCGCAAGCCCTTCGATCGGATCTCGGAGAGCGAGCTCGCCGCCGTGGAGCGGCTGCTGGCGCGCCTCGCCCTCAGGCTCGCGGCGCGGCGCAGCCGGCGCCTGGTCCCGACGCGCGGGCGAGGGATCGTGGACCTGCGCCGCAGCTTCCGGCATGCGCTTGGAGCCGCCGGCGACCTGGCCCGTCTCGCGCGCCGGACCCGCGCGCTCGAGGAGCCCCGCGTCGTGCTGCTCTACGACACGAGCGGGTCCATGGACCCCTACACCCGGTTCCACCTCGCCTTCGCATTCGCGCTGCGGCGCGTCATCCGGCGGGTGGAGATCTTCGCTTTCAACACGTTGCTCACCCGCGTGACCCGCGACGTCGCGCCGGCGAGGATCCTCCGGTCCCTCGAGCGGCTCGCGGACGACGTGCCCGACTGGTCGGGAGGGACGCGGATCGGCGCGTGCCTGACCGAGTTCGTCGCCCTCCATGCGAGCCTCGTCGGCCGCGACACGACGGTCGTGATCGTGAGCGACGGCCTGGACCTCGGCGACACCGAGCTGCTCGTCGGCGCGATGCGGGCGCTGAACGAGCGCGCGCGGACGATCGTCTGGCTGAATCCCCTCCTGGGCGACGCGCGTTACGAGCCGACCGCGGCCGGCATGCGTGCTGCGCTGCCGTACGTCGATCGCTTCGAAGCGGCGCACAATCTCGAGTCGCTGGAGCGGTTGCTGCGCTGCGTGGATTGAGAGTAAGGTTTTGCACCCCGCGCAAAGGAGGAGCCCATGATTCCTGCACCCTTCGACTACCACCGGCCGGGGACGCTCGACGAGGCCGTCGCGCTGCTCGCGCGCCACGGCGACGCCGCCAAGGTGCTCTCGGGCGGGATGAGCCTCCTGCCCGTGCTCAAGCTCCGCCTCGGCTCCGTCGCGCACCTCGTCGACATCGGGCGCATCCCGGGGCTCGAGTACGTCAAGGAAGAGGGCGGGACGCTCAGGATCGGAGGCGGCACGCGGCAGACCACGCTGGAGCGCTCGGAGCTCATCGCAGCGAAGTACCCGATCCTCCGGGACGCCGTGGTGCTGATCGCCGATCCGCTGGTGCGCAACCGCGCGACCGTGGGCGGGAACCTCGCGAACGGTGACCCGGGGAACGATCTGCCGGCGATCATGATTGCGCTCGGTGCCACCCTGGTGGTGCGCGGTCCGAAGGGCGAGCGCACCATCCCCGCCAACCAGTTCTACAAGGGGATCTATGCCACCGCGCTCGCGCCGGACGAGATCCTCACGGAAGTCCGCGTCCCGATCCCGCCGCCGCGCAGCAGCGGGGCGTACCTCAAGCTCAAGCGCAAGGTCGGCGACTTCGCGGCCGCGGCCGCGGCGGTGCAGGTCACGCTCGACGCGAAGGGCGGCATCGAGCGCGCCGGCGTCGCGCTGACCAACGCCGGCGCGACGCCGATCGAGGCGGCCGATGCCGCGAAGTACCTCGCCGGCAAGGCGCTCGACGACAAGGTGGTCGCCGAGGCGTCGCGGCTCGCCGCGGCGAAGAGCACGCCGAGCGCCGACCGGCGCGGGTCGGTCGAGTACAAGCAGGAGATGGCGCGCGTGCTGACCGGGCGTGCGCTTCGCAAAGCCGTCGCGCGCGCCGGAGGTCGCTGATCATGGCCAAGCATCGCATCAACGTCACGGTAAACGGCGCCGCGCACGCGGCGGAGGTCGAGTCGCGCCTGCTGCTCGTGCACTTCCTCCGCGAGAACCTCCGGCTGACCGGCACCCACATCGGCTGCGACACGTCGCACTGCGGCGCCTGTACCGTGCACCTCGACGGCGAGCCGGTGAAATCGTGCACGGTGCTCGCCGTGCAGGCCGACGGCTGCCAGATCCGCACCGTCGAGGGGCTCGAGCAGGGCGGCAAGCTCCATGCCGTCCAGGAGGGCTTCACCGAGAAGCACGGCCTGCAGTGCGGCTTCTGCACGCCGGGGATGATGATGACGAGCGTCGCGCTGCTCGAGCGGAACAAGCAGCCGAGCGAGCAGGAGATCCGCGAGGCGATCTCGGGGAATCTCTGCCGCTGCACCGGGTACGTCAACATCGTCAAGGCCGTCCAGTACGCGGCCGAGAAGCTGCGCTAGGAGGCCCGCCATGACGACTCCCAAGACCGACGCCAAGATCTGCGGCATGGGCCATTCGATGAAGCGCAAGGAGGATCCGCGCTTCATCCGCGGGCAGGGCCGCTACGTCGACGACATCCAGCTCCCCGGGATGCTGTACATGGACATCGTGCGCAGCCCCCATGCGCACGCGAAGATCAAGTCGATCAACACCGACCGCGCCATGAAGATCCCGGGCGTGCTCGCGGTGATCACCGGCGAGGTGCTCGCCAAGTACAACCTGCACTGGATGCCCACGATCTCCTCCGACACCCAGATGGTGCTGCCCACCGACCGGGTGATGTACCAGGCGCAGGAGGTGGCGGCGGTGATCGCCACCGAGCGCTACATCGCCGCCGACGGCGCCGACGCGGTGGACGTCGAGTACGAGGCGCTGCCGCCGATGATGGATCCGTTCAAGTCGCTTGCGCCCGGCGCGCCGGTCCTGCGCACCGACAAGAAGGATCAGAAGACGAACCTCGCGTTCCACTGGGAGGCGGGCAACCGCGCCGACGCCGACAAGGCGATCGCGGCGGCGGAAGTGGTGGTGAGCGAGAACGTGTACCTCCCGCGCATCCACGTCGCGTCGATGGAGACCTGCGGCTGCATCGCCGACTTCGATGCCGCCCAGGGCAAGCTCACGGTCTACATGACCACGCAGGCGCCGCACGCCGTGCGCACGGTGTTCGCGCTGGTCGCCGGCCACGTCGGCCTGTCCGAGGAGCGGATCCGCATCATCTCGCCCGACATCGGCGGGGGGTTCGGCGGCAAGGTGCCGGTGTATCCGGGCTACGTGATCGCCGTGGCGGCGTCGGTCGTGATCGGCAAGCCGATCAAGTGGATCGAGGACCGGATGGAGAACCTCCAGGCCGACTCGTTCGCGCGCGATTACCACATGAAGGTGGAGCTGGGCGCGAAGAAAGACGGAACGATGACCGCGCTCCGGATCAAGACCGTGGCCGACCACGGCTACGCCAACGCGTCGGCCAACCCGTCCAAGTTCCCGGCGGGGCTGTTCTCGATCTGCACCGGCTCGTATGACCTGAAGCACGCGTTCTGCGAGGTCGATGCGGCCTACACCAACAAGCCCCCGGGCGGGGTCGCCTATCGCTGCTCGTTCCGCGTCACCGAGGCGGTGCACGCGATCGAGCGCGCGGCCGACGCGCTCGCGCAGAAGCTGGAGATGGACCCCGCCGAGCTGCGCATGAAGAACTTCATCAAGCCGGAGCAGTTCCCCTACAAGTCGGTGCTCGGCTGGGAGTACGACAGCGGCAACTACCACGCCGCGCTCAAGAAGGCGATGGACATCGTCGACTACGCGGGCTTGCGCAAGGAGCAGGCAGAGAGGCGCAAGCGCGGCGAGCTGATGGGCATCGGCATCTGCAGCTTCACGGAGGTGGTCGGCGCCGGACCGTCGAAGGACTTCGACATCCTCGGCCTCAAGATGTTCGACTCGGCCGAGATCCGCGTTCATCCCACGGGCAAGGCGATCGCGCGCTTCGGCACCAAGAGCCAGGGCCAGGGGCACGAGACGACCTACGCGCAGATCATCGCGGAGGAGCTGGGCATCCCGGCGAGCGACATCCAGGTGGAGGAGGGCGACACGGACACCGCCCCGTACGGGCTCGGCACCTACGCGAGCCGCTCGACGCCGACCGCCGGCGCCGCGGGCGCGATGGCGGCGCGGAAGATCCGCGACAAGGCGCGCAAGCTCGCCGCCCACCTGCTCGAAGTGAGCCCGAGCGATCTCGAGTGGGAGACCGGGAAGTTCTTCGTGAAAGGCGCGCCGCAGAAGTCGAAGACCATCCAGGAGTGCGCATTCGCGGCCTACACCAACCACCCGCAGGGGATGGAGGCGGGGATGGAAGCGGTCCACTACTACGACCCGCCCAACCTCACCTTCCCGTTCGGCAGCTACATCTGCGTGGTCGACATCGACCGCGGCACGGGCGAGGTCAAGGTGCGGCGCTTCGTCGCGGTCGACGATTGCGGCAACATCATCAACCCGATGATCGTCGACGGGCAGATCCACGGCGGCCTCGCGCAGGGGATCGGGCCGGCGCTGTTCGAGGAGATCAGCTACGACGAGGACGGCAACATCTCCGGCGGGAGCTTCCTCGACTACTACGTGCCCACGGCGATGGAGTGTCCGCACTGGGAGACCGACAAGACCGTGACCCCGTCGCCGCACCATCCGCTCGGCGCCAAGGGCGTGGGCGAGTCGGCGACGGTCGGCGCGCCGCCGGCGATCGCCAATGCGGTGGTCGATGCGCTGCGCCATCTCGGGGTGACGCACATCGACATCCCGATCACGCCGGACAAGGTGTGGCAGCTGCTGAAGGCGAAGGGGGCGGCGGAGTAGCGTCAGCCGGTCAACAACGGAGCGCTCGCGTTTGACGCGAGCGCTTTTTCTTTGCCGCTCTCGTGAAAGACCCCGGGTTCTTTCTCATCGTGCGCTTCTGGGTCGCGCCGCAGGCCGAGGCGCAGGTCATCGGCTGGCTGGAGGGCGGCCACGTAGCCGATGTGCTGCGCCAGCCCGGCTTCCTCTGGTCCCGGCGGATCAGGCTCGCGGACAAGGACGCGAACGGCTGGAGCGGCTACTCGATGATCTACGGGAT
>JBOIFD010000377.1:0-4925 GCA_050741515.1 Burkholderiales bacterium | reverse complement strand
CGGCCGAGCTGCTCGCGTACGTCGGCATCGCCGGCCGCGCGAACGACCCCGCGGGAAGCCTGCCCTACGGCGACCAGCGGCGGCTCGAGATCGCCCGCGCGCTCGCGACCGAGCCGAAGCTGCTCGCGCTCGACGAGCCCGTCGCGGGCATGACCGCTGCGGAGCGGCGCGCCCTCGCCGGCCTGCTCGACTCGATCCGCCGCGACGGCGTGACGATCCTCCTCATCGAGCACGACATGCGGCTGGTCATGGGTGTGTGCGACCGCGTGCTGGTGCTCGATCACGGCGAGCGGATCGCCGAGGGGGCGCCGGCCGAGGTGCAGCGCGATCCCAAGGTGATCGAGGCTTACCTCGGCACGGCGGCGGCATGAGACCGCCGACGAGTCTCCTCGAGGTGAGCGGCCTCGAGGTCCGCTACGGCGGCATCCGCGCGGTGCGCGGCATCGACCTCGCGGTCGCGGAGGGCGAGCTCGTCTGTCTGATCGGCGCGAACGGCGCCGGCAAGTCGTCGACCCTGCGGGCGATCTCGGGGCTCCTCCCGGCCGCCGCCGGCGCGGTGCGCTACGCGGGCCGCGACCTGGCGGGCATGCGCGCATTCGAGCGGGTACGGGCCGGGCTGGTCATGGTGCCCGAGGGCCGCGGCGTGTTCCCGCAGCTCACGGTCGACGAGAACCTGGACATGGGCGCGTACACGCGTGCGGACCGCGAAGTCGGGGCCGACCGCGAGCGGGTGTTCGGGCTCTTCCCCCGGCTGCGGGAGCGGCGCGGTCAGACCGGCGGCACGCTTTCCGGGGGCGAGCAGCAGATGCTGGCGATCGGCCGCGCGCTGATGTCGCGGCCGAAGCTGCTGCTGCTCGACGAGCCGAGCATGGGCCTCGCGCCGATCGTCGTGCAGCTGATCTTCGAGGTGATCCGCGAGATCAACGCGCTCGGCGTCACCTGCCTGCTCGTCGAGCAGAACGCGCGCGCGGCGCTCGCGCTCGCGCACCGCGCCTATGTGATGGAGAGCGGCGCGATCACGCTTTCGGGTCCGGCGGCCGAGCTGGCCGACGACCCGAAGGTCGTCGAAGCGTACCTCGGTGAGTGAGCGCGGTGTTTCCCCGGGCGCCTACCCGGCCGCCAGGTCGGCCTGGGTGGTGAACGAGTCGGCGAAGAACTCGTCGATCGGCAGCCGGCGCTCGTGGGTGAAGTCGCGCCGCGCCGAGTCCACCATGATCGGCACGCCGCAGGCGTACACCTGGCAGCCGGAGAGGTCGGGCAGATCTTCCATCACCGCGCGGTGGACGAAGCCGGTACGACCCGTCCACTGATCCTCCGGCAGCGCTTCCGAGATCACCGGCACGTACTTGAACTGTTCGGGGTGCTCGGCCGCCCACTTGCGCGGCAGCTCGTCGCGGTACAGGTCCTTCGGCCGCCGCGCGCCCCAGTAGAGCGTCAGCGGTCGCGCGATGCCCTTCTTGAACGCCGACTCGACGAGCGCCTTGATCGGCGCGAAGCCGGTGCCGCTCGCGACGAGCACGATCGGCTTCTCGCTTTCGTGCAGGAAGAACGAGCCGAGCGGCCCCTCGAAGCGCAGGATGTCGCGCTCCTTCATGGTCTTGAACACGTGGTCGGTGAACGCGCCGCCCGGCACGTGGCGCACGTGGAGCTGCAGGAACTCGTCGTCGTGGGGCGCGTTCGCCATCGAGAAGCTGCGCCGGGAGCCGTCCTTCAGGATGAACTCGAGGTACTGCCCGGCGAGGAACTGCAGGCGCTCGTTCGCCGGCAGCTTGAGGTACAGGATGACGACGTCGTCGGCGGCGCGCTCCAGGCGGTGCACGCGGCACGGCAGCTTCCTGACGACGATGTCCTTGACCGCGCCGATCTCGCGGCTCTCGATGGCGAGGTCGGTCAGCGGCTTCGCCTGGCAGAACAGCGCATAGCCCGCGGCGCGCTCGTCGTCCGAGAGCGCGTTCTTCTGGTACTTGCCGTAGTCGATCCGGCCTTCGAGGACCTTCCCCTTGCACGAGCCGCACGCGCCGTTGCGGCAGCCGTACGGAAGGTGGAAGCCCTCGTTCAGGGCGGCGGCGAGGATCGTGTCGCCCTCGGGCACCTGGAAGGCGTGCCCGCTCGGCTGGACGGTGACTTGATGTGCCATAAGAAAAGCGGCTGGCGGCGAGGGTTAGAATTCGGCCGTGGAACGGTTGCTCATCGTCGGGGCCGGGGACATCGCCCGGCGGGCGTTGCCCGCGCTCCGCGCGCGCTTCGAGACCACCGCGCTCGTCCGCGGCAGCCCCGCGCCGCTCGTGGACCGCGGCGTGCGAACCGTCGCCGGCGACCTCGATCGGCCCGAGTCGCTCACCCTGGCGGCGGACGTCCTGCTGCATGCCGCGCCGCCGAACGGGAGCGGATCGCGCGACGAGCGCACGCGCAATCTCGTCGCGGCGCTCGCGGGCGCGCGGATGTTACCACGCAGGGTGGTCTACATCAGCACCAGCGGCGTGTACGGCGACTGCGGCGGCGCGTGGGTGGACGAGTCGCGCCCGGTCCACCCGCAGACCGACCGCGCGCGCCGCCGCGTTGACGCCGAGCAGGTGCTCGCCGACTGGGGCCGCGGCTCCGGCGTGGAAATCGTCGTCCTGCGGGCCCCCGGCATCTACGCGGCCGACCGGTTGCCCCTCGAGCGCCTGCAGAAGGGCACACCGGTGCTGCGGGCCGAGGAGGACGTGTACACGAACCACGTTCACGCCGATGATCTCGCGGCGGTCTGCGTGCGGGCGCTGGAGCGGGACGCGCCGGCGGGGCTCTACAACGCGGCCGACGACACCGAAATGAAGATGGGCGACTACTTCGATTTCGTCGCCGACCGCGTCGGCCTCGCGCGTCCGCCGCGCGTCTCGCGCGCGGAAGCCGAGCAGGCGATTGCGCCGACGCTCGCCTCGTTCATGCGCGAGTCGCGGCGACTGGAGAACCGGAAGATCAAGGCGTTGCTGGGAGTCCGCCTGAAGTACCCGACCGTGCGGGAAGGCGTGCCGGCCGGCACCCCCGCGCCGGCGTAGGAGCGTGCCATGGCTGCCGAGACGCTGCTGGTGATCTCCAACCTTCCCGACCGCGCGTCCGCCGAGACGCTGGCCAAGGCGCTCGTCGAGCGCCGGGCGGCGGCCTGCGTGAACGTCATGTCGCCCTGCGCGTCGGTCTACCGCTGGAAGGGCGCCGTGGAGACCGCCGAAGAGCACCCGCTCTTCGCCAAGACCACCCGCGACCGGTACGAGTTGCTGGAACGGGTCATCCGGGAGCTGCACCCCTACGAACTTCCCGAGATCATCGCGGTCCCATTGGCCGGCGGTCTGCCGGCCTACCTGCAGTGGGTCGCGACCGAAACCCGCTAAACCCGACACCCGTGCACCGCATCCTCGGCTTCGCCCTGGCGCTCGTGGCCGCCGCCCCCGGCTGGGCCGCGTCCGCCGACGACCTGCTCGAGCCGGAAAAGGCGTTCCGGCTGTCGGCGCGGGCGCTCGACCCGACCGCCGTCGAGGTGCGGTTCCAGATTGCCGACGGCTACTACATGTACCGCGACCGGTTCGGCTTCGCGGTCGCCGGCGGCGGCGCGACGCTCGGGTCCCCGGAGTTCCCGCAGGGCCAGATCAAGAAGGACGAGTTCTTCGGCACCGTCGAGACCTATCGGAAGCAGGTCGCGATCCGCATCCCCGTTGCCGGCAACGCCGGGAAGCTCGCGCTCGAGGTCACCTCCCAGGGCTGCGCGGACGTCGGCGTGTGCTATCCGCCGATGACGCAGAAGGTCGAGATCCGGCCCGCGGCGTTCTCCCTCGGCGGCCCGACGCAGGCCGCGATCCCGCAAACCGGCGCGGCGTTCGGCGGGCGCGAAGTCACGAACGCGCCCGCGATCGTGAGCGACGAGGCGCGCTTCGAGCGGGCGCTCGCCTCCGGCAACTTGCTGCTGATGCTCGCGATCTTCTTCGGCGCGGGAATCCTGCTCGCGTTCACGCCGTGCGTGCTGCCGATGATCCCGATTCTCTCCGGCATCATCGTCGGCGAAGGGCGCGCGGTGACCAAGGCGCACGCCTTCGCGCTCTCGGTCACCTACGTTCTCGGCATGGCGGTGACCTACACCGTCATCGGCGTGATCGCGGCGCTCAGCGGGAGCCTGCTCTCCGCGGCCCTGCAGAACCCCTGGGTGCTCGGCGCGTTCGCGCTGATCTTCGTCGCCCTGGCGCTGTCGATGTTCGGGTTCTACGACCTCCAGCTTCCGGCGCGCTTCCACGCCCGGGTCACCAAAGCGAGCGCGACGCTGAAGGGCGGCGAGATCGGCGCCGTTGCGCTGATGGGAATGTTGTCGGCCGCGATCGTCAGCCCGTGCATCGCCGCCCCGCTCGCCGGCGCCCTGCTCTACATCAGCCAGACGCGCGACGTCGTGCTCGGCGGCTCGGCGCTGTTCGCGCTCGCGCTCGGCATGGGCGTGCCGCTCGTCGCCGTCGGCACGACCGAGGGGGCGCTCCTGCCGCGGGCCGGTCACTGGATGAAGGCGGTGAAGGCGTTCTTCGGCGTGCTGCTGCTCGGCGTCGCGATCTGGATCCTGTCGCCCGTCATCCCGGTCGCCGTGCAGATGCTGGCGTGGGCGGCGCTGCTGATCATCAGCGCGATGTACCTCCACGCGCTCGACCCGCTGCCGCACGGGACCTCGGGGACGCTGCGGTTCTGGAAGGGCGTGGGCGTGATCGCGCTCGCCGCCGGCGTCGCGCTGGTGATCGGCGTCCTCGCGGGGAGCCGCGACCCGCTGCAGCCGCTGGCCGGATTCCGCGCGGATGCGGAGCGCGCGCGCGCGCCGGCGGCCCGCTTCGAGCGGGTCGCATCGGTCGCGGAGCTCGACGCGCGGCTGAAGACCACGCGCCGGCCGGTGATGCTCGACTTCTACGCCGACTGGTGCG
>JBOIFD010000376.1:0-4088 GCA_050741515.1 Burkholderiales bacterium | reverse complement strand
TGGGCGATGAGCTGCTCGACCGGGAGTGGTCGGCCTTCGAGCGCGCCTGCGAATGGGAAAGCGTCGAGGAGACTGAGCTTCCCGCGTGGTTCCCGGCGTGGTTCCTGCTCGAGCACCCGGTGGTGGGCAAGGAGCTGGGCGACGCCGCGTTTCCGGACATCCCGGCGGCGAACGCGGCGCGCCTGCTCTTGGCGCTCTTCGAGCTGGAACGGCGAGGGAATCAGCGGCGACTCGCCGGCGAGCGGGAACGGTTGCAGCGCCTGAACCCCGAGTTCTTCTCGCTCTACATGGCGCGCCGCGCGGTGCGGTACCTCTGATCATCGATCGCTGCGGCGGACGCCTCCGTGGCAGCTGCCCCGCGGAACTCGGGGTCTCGCGGCCGATCGCAATCGTGACCCGCAGGCACCCATCGAAATCGTACTTGCCTGTTCGCGCATTTATCACCATCCACATTGGCTATTGGTGTGCAAATAGGCAACTACGGTCGGTGCACGGCACCCCGATCTACATCTGGAAGGACGGCAAGGTCGTCGCCGTCAAGCCGTAGGCGGCGCGCGAGCGGCGCCGCCCCGCCCCGCCCGGACCCGCTGCCGGATCCTGCCTCGCGGCCGCCGCGGGAATCGGACGTGTCCCGGGCAGCTCCGGCGGGGAGGAGCGCCGGCGTCCGCCAACCTCCCGGTCAGCGGCTTGGAGGCCGGGGCTTCCGGTCGCGGATCGGATTGCCCTCAGGGCGCACCGCCGACGGCTCCTGCGCGAGTCGCACGCGAGCGCGCGCCACGGCCTGGTGCAGGCGCTGCTCGAGCAATTCGCGGGGCGGCAACTCGGTGACGTACTCGGCCACGTGGATTCCGCTGCGGCCGAGATCGAGGTACTCGACAGTCTCGCGCTTCGTGCCGGCGCAGAGGATCAGCGCGAGCGGGGTGCCCTCGCCGTCCTGACGTTCGTGGCGGTCGAGCCAGCGCAGATAGAGCTCCACCTGTCCCTTGTCCGCCGGCTTGAACTCGCCCAGCTTGAGCTCGATGACGACGAGGCGCCGCAACCGGCGGTGATAGAACAGCAGATCGAGGTAGTAGTCGTCACCGTCGAGGGTGATTCGCTTCTGCCGCTCGAGGAATGCGAATCCCGCGCCCAGCTCGAGGAGAAACGACTCGATCTCCCGCAGGATGGCGGCTTCGAGATCCTTCTCGCTGTAGGTGTCCGCGAGCCCGAGGAAGTCGAGCACGCAGGGATCGCGGAACACGAGGTCGGGCGTCAGCGCATCGTCGTCGCGCAGGGCTTTCAGCTCCTTCTCGGCGAGCTTCGCCGGCTTGCGGGAGAGCGCGGTGCGCTCGAACAGCATCGACCGGATGCGCGCCTGCAGCGTCCGCGTGCTCCAGCGCTCGATTCGGCACATCTCGGCGTAGAAGTCGCGCTTGAGGGGATCGTCAAAGGCGATGATGAGCAGGAAGTGGGTCCAGCCCAATTGTGTCATCAGTGCCGACACAATCTTCGAGTTGCGCGAGAGCAACAACCACAGCGCTGTCGCACTGCTTAAGTGGTTTGCCGTCTTGGTGGCAAACCAGGGGCGCGCCCTCGAGCGTGACGTGCTTCCGCTTGCGCGCCGCGCTTTCGGGATCACGTCCTGAGCCACTCCCGCGAGTAGGCTGCAACGTGAACCGGCAGTCTCTCGCGGGCGAGGCGCCTCCACCGCCTGGGCCGAAGCGGCCCGATGCCCCGTCACTCACGAACCAGCTCCCGAACCTGCCCGCGCGAGCGCTTTCTCGACCGATCCGACCGTGCCGTCCGGGTCACCGGGATAGAATGTGCACGGCATCGACAACGAGGTTCGAGCCATGAGCGCGGTCTTCACTCCCCAGCGGCGGAAGCTCTCCGCCGACCAGTTCGAGCGGATGGGCCAGACGGGCATCCTCGGCCCGGATGCGCGCGTCGAGCTGATCGAAGGCGAGATGATCGAGATGCCGCCGATCGGTAGCCACCACGCCGCCGCGGTGGATTTCCTGTCGATGCACTTCGCCCGGGCGGTGGGAGATGCCGCGCTGGTCCGAACGCAGAATCCATTGCGGCTCTCCGACGACTCCGAGCCGCAGCCCGACCTCATGCTGCTTCGCCCGAGCGCGGATCACTACCGGTCCGGACATCCACGCCCGGAGGATGTGTTGCTGCTCATCGAGGTCGCCGACACCACGCTCCTCTTCGACCGCGAGACGAAGCTCCCGCTCTACGCGAAGCAAGGCATCCCCGAGGTCTGGATCCTGGACCTCGACGCCAAGCAGCTCGAGATCTACCGCGAGCCGGGCGCGGGCGGCTATCGGCGCAAGCTCGAGCGGCGGGAGAGCGAGTCCATCGCTCCCGCCGCGCTGCCGACGGTGGCACTCCAGGTCGGGGCGCTGTTCGCATAGCGCCGGCGAGCGCGCCGGCCGGTGTGACCCCAGCTAGCGCGTCGTCAGCGCCTCGCGAACTTGAGGTGCGTCACGTTTGGCGCGGCCACCTGACTCGCTTTAGCGGTTCCGGCGTTGGGCGTCGGATACAGGAAGCACGCGGTACCCTCGGCGAACTCGTAGACGACGCCGCCGGCCACTTCCTCCTTGGGCTCGAATCCGAGCTTCTGCTCGTAGAATTTCCGCGCGCGGGCCACGTCCCTGGCGGGCAGGTAGGCGTACATCGGCCATCTCGGCAGCATGGTTGTCTCCTCGATGACCTGGTCAGTTTCTCGAGCTCGGCGAGCCGCCGCCTGGCGCGGACCTGGGGATCGACGCGATCGCGGTACGGAGGAGCGAGTCCCGGTCGAGGCTCGACTGCCTGCGCCGGTATAGATAGAGCAGCAGCGCGAGCAGGGTGCCACCGGGCAGCACGAGCTCCACGAGGATGTAAGGGCCCATCCTTGGCAACAACCGACGCAACATCTCCAAACCCACGCTGACGATCTCCACTTGCGGCTCCTGATTCCCTTGCCCGTCCGAAATCCGGGCTTCCACTGCATGGTCGAAGACAGGGGCCCGAAATCGACGGGCCGGCCGCGCCGCCCTCGACTCGGGCTCACGCACAACTCGGAGCGATCGGGGCTGTCGATCTCGCCGCACCCCGTTCGACTAGAGAGCGACGACGCGCGGCGCCGTCAGGGGGTATCAGCCGTGACGCGGAGCAGAACCGAAGTCGAAAATCCGAATCATCCCGGGCGGGTCAGGAGCGTCGACGCGGACCGGTACGCAGCCATGAAACGGGCGTACCTGACGGTGCTGCCGAAGACTCCGCCGGGACTCACGTTGGCGGAAATCCGGGACCGTCTGATCGCGCACCTGCCCGAGGACCTGTTTCCGGGAGGAGCCAAGGCCGGCTGGTGGGCGAAGACGGTTCAGCTCGACCTGGAGGCGAAGGGCGTCGTTGCGCGAGCGAAAACCAGGCCGCTCCGTCTACGCAGGATATGACGCCCGCGCAAGTCCCGACACTTCGCGGATGAACGCGGGCGGGCGGACCGCCAGGCCGTGCTATCCGCCGCGCCGCCGGCGCCCGTACCACGCCGACATGACCTCCATCGCCAGGAAGGAAGCGGCCGCGACCGCGATCAGCACGATCTCCGCGACCTGCCAGCCCCAGCGGTCCACGATCATCGCGAAGAGCGTCGGCGAGACGGCGTTGACGACGAGGATCGGCGTGGCGAGGAGCCCGAGCACGGCGCCGTAGCCCGCGACACCGAACAGCGCCAGCGGGACCGCGCCGCGCACGATGGTGATGACGCCCTGCGAAGCTCCCATCAGGAGCGTGAACGCGAGGACGGCGTGAAAGCTCCCGCCGGAGAGCACGAGCAGCACGAACGAGAGCGGCAGCACGCCGATGGCGATGCGCGCCACCGTGATGGCGCGCAGGTTCCGGCCGAAGACGATCTCGACCACGCGCCCGCCGAACTGCGCGAAGCCCTTCATCGACGCGACCCAGACCGCGGCCGCGGTCGCGAGCCCCGCGGCTTCCAGCAGCGGCACGAGCTGTACCGTCACCACCGCGAAGACGAAGCCGTTGAGCGACATGACGAGCGCGAACAGCGCCATCGCCACCACCCGCGTGCGGCCCGCGAGCGGCGGTCCGTCGTGCGC
>JBOIFD010000375.1:0-3820 GCA_050741515.1 Burkholderiales bacterium | reverse complement strand
GGCCTGGACCGCGAAGCCGTGGCGCTCGCCGGCCGTGACGATGCCGGCGCGCAGCCGCGAGCCGATCCGGCGGAGCTGGTCGTACACGCCGGGCTGCGCGAGCACGTCGAGGGCGGCGCAGCCGGCGGCGGCGCAGACGGGATTCCCGTTGAGCGTGTGGGTCGCCCAGACCACCTCGGCGCGCGGCCGCTTGCGCGCATCGAGCACCGCCGTCACGTCCGCCTTGCCGACGATCGCCGCCATCGGGAACCCGCCGCTGACCGCCTTGCCGTAGCACGCCAGGTCGGGCACGACGCCGTAGCGCTCCTGCGCCCCGCCCCACGCGATCCGGAAGCCGGTGACGATCTCGTCGAACACCAGCACGATCCCGTGCTTGCGCGTCACCTCCCGGATCGCCTGCAGGAACCCGGGTTCGGGCACGAGCACGCGCTGCAACGGCTCGACGATCACCGCCGCGAGCTCGGCCGCGTGCCGCTCGATCATCGCGACCGCGCGCTCGGTCTCGTTGAACGGCGTGACGAGCACCGTGTCGCCGGCCTGCACGGGAATGCCGACCGAGTCGGGCTTCGCGCGCGGGTAGTCGGACGGCGCGCCGGGCACGGTGCCCCAGAGCCCGTAGTCGTGCATCCCGTGCCACGCGCCCTCGAACTTGAGCACCTTGTCGCGCTTCGTGAACGCGCGGGCGACGCGCAGCGAATAGAACGTGGCCTCGGTGCCCGAGCCGGCGTAGTGCAGCACCTCGCCGCACGGGACCGCCTCGACCAGCCGCCGCGCGAGCGCGATCTCGGGCTCGTTGAGGAAGTAGTAGGTCGTGCCGCGCCCGAGCTGCGCCTGCACCGCTTCGACGATCGCCGGGTGCGCGTGGCCGAACAGCAGCGGTCCGGAGCTCAGGTGGTAGTCGATGTACTCGCGCCCCGCGACGTCCCAGACATGGCTGCCCTGCGCCCGGGCGACGACGAGGTTGAGATCCGGCGGGAGCTGGAAGAGTCCCAGCCCGCCGCCGGCGATGTACTTCCCCGCCTGGCCCAGCAGCTCGGCCTGTCGCTCCGCCGGCGTCACGCCGGCGTTCCCTGCTCGCGCAGGAACACGGGCAGATCGGTGGTGGGCGGCTGGAGCGGGATCTGATAGAACATGTCGGCGACCCAGCCGCGGTGATAGCTGGTGTGGTTCACGACGTGGAAGAGGATCTCGCCGCGGCGCATCGACCCCTTGTTCCCGCCGATGAGCGTGAAGTCGAGCTTTTCCTCGAGGGCGGCCTGGCTCAGGCTGTCGCCGTAGCTCACGTACCACCCGTCGATCTCGGCTTGTGCGCGCCACAGATTTCCGAGCTCCGGGTGCAGCACGGTCCGGAGCGCCGGGATGTTGTGCTCCCGGCCCTGCAGGTGCGCCTGCCAGATCAGGTCGACGACGTACAGGTGGTTGAGCGTGTTGACCATGTTCTTGAACAGGGTCGGCCGCTCCTTGGTCGCCTCGCCGGCGGGCAGCGCCGCGACGGCGTCGAAGATCGCCTTGTTGGCCCAGGCGTTGTAGCGCGTGAGGGTACGGACGGCTTGCGGGGTCATCGGGGGTTCCGCGCGGTTTCGGTGGGCCGATTGTAGGCGGAACTAGGCCGGGAGCAGCGCGTCGCGCCGCCGCCGGATCTCCTCGCGCCAGCCGGCAACCAGCCGGTCGCGCTCGGGGTCGCGGTCCTCGTCCCGCACCCGGCGCTTGCGGAACGCGAGCTCGTGCTGCGCGTTCACGAGCGCCGCCGACTCGCGGGGATGCGCCCGGTCGATGCGGCGCGTGCGGAACATGCGGTCGCCCACGATCGCCTCGTACTCGTCCCGGCTCACCGTGCGCCCGACCTCGTCGGCCAGCTCCTCGCGGATCACCCGGCGCTCCCAGGTGCCGCTGCGCCACAGCGCCACCGCCATGATCGCCACGAACGGCAGGAAGATCGTGAGGTCGAGCAGCGTGGCGGTCAGGAAAGCGTCGAGGAAGCCGACGTCCGGCGGCGGCGCCTCCCCGGTCGGCGGCGCCTCGCCGGCGAGCACGAAGATGAGCGGCAGGGCGTTGTTCAGCATGTGCGCCCCGACCGCGAGGAGGAGCCCGGCGAACGGCGCGAGAATGCGGAGCCAGCGGCGGCGCGTCTGCACGCCGAGCCCGAGGAACGCGCCGAAGATGCCGGTGAACATCGCGTGCCCGCCCAGGCCGAGGAGCGCGTACCGCGCGCCGAGCTGCATGCCGTACGGCGCGAGCCCGTGCGCGGCGTAGCCCTGCGCGACGTACAGCGCCGACTCGTACCACGTGAACCCGAGCCCGACCAGCGCCCCGTACACGAACCCGTCGCGCATGTTGTCGAACTCGGCGCGCAGCAGCCACCAGAGCACGAGCACGCCCAGCGCCTTGGCGATTTCCTCGACGATCGGCGCTGAGATCGGTGCCGCGAGCAGGGTGACCGCTTCCGGCCCGAGCATCTCCATGACGGCCGGATGCTGCGCGAGCCATGCGTCGACGACCCCGAAGAAGACGGTGTTGAACGGCAGCGCGAGCGCGGTGGCGATACACGCGCCCCAGAAGAGCGCCGCCGCGAACAGCCAGGGGTTCTCGCGCTCGCGGCGGTCGAGGAACCACAGGATGGTCAGCGGGATGAGCGCCAGCAGGCTCGACAGGAACACCGCCCGGTAGAACACGGCGGCGATGTCCGGCCGCATGCCGGCGAGCAGCCCGAGATGGACCAGCGTCGCGAGGCCCAGCATCACGAGCAGCACGGCGCCGATGGCGATGCAGGCGCCGGGCCGCCGCAGCGGCGAGCCGAACAGCAGCCGGTCGGATCCGGAGTGGCGCAGCGTCCCCACGGCGCGGAGGATACCGGCGGAATTTGCCTCTTGCCCGGCCTTCCGGTAGCGTCCGCCCACGCGCGCGCAAAGCGCAACGGAGGACAGCATGCGGCGTCGGCGTCTCGGCAAGACCGGCCTCGAGGTCTCGGCCCTCGGGCTCGGGTGCATGGCCATGACCAGCCTGTACGGCCCGGTGGACGAGGCGGAGGCGATCGCCACGGTCCGCGAGGCGCTCGACGCCGGCGCGGACTTCCTCGACACCTCCGACGCCTACGCGGACGGCAAGAACGAGGAGCTGCTCCGCCGCGCGCTCGCCGACGGCTACCGCGCGAAGGCAGTCGTGGCGTCGAAGTTCGGCAACGTCCGCACGCCCGACGGCAAGCCGGGCGCCAACGGCAGGCCCGAGTACGTGATCGAGGCGTGCAACAAGAGCCTCGCGCGGCTGGGGATCGACGTCATCGACCTCTACTTCCAGCACCGCGTGGACACGAGCGTGCCGATCGAGGACACCGTCGGCGCGATGAAGCGGCTCGTCGAACAAGGCAAGGTTCGCCACCTCGGCCTGTCCGAAGCCGGGGCGGCGACCATTCGCCGCGCCAACGCGGTGCATCCGATCGCGGCGCTGCAGACCGAGTACTCGGTGTGGTGCCGGTTCGTGGAGAACGACGGCATCCTCGCGACCTGCCGCGAGCTCGGCATCGGCTTCGTCCCCTACTCGCCGCTCGGCCGCGGCATGCTCACCGGCGCGATCAAGAGCCTGGGCGACCTCGGCGAGACCGATCGCCGCCGCGACCATCCCCGTTTCCAGGCCGGCAACGTCGAGGCGAACGCCGCGCTCGTGCGGCCGCTGTTCGAGCTGGCCGACGCCAAGCGCTGCACCCCGGCGCAGCTCGCGCTCGCGTGGCTGCTCGCGCAAGGCCCCGACATGGTCCCGATCCCGGGCACCAAGCGCCGCACCCATCTCCGCGACAACCTCAAGGCGGCCGAGATCGAGCTCTCCG
>JBOIFD010000374.1:0-16199 GCA_050741515.1 Burkholderiales bacterium | reverse complement strand
GTTACGCTACCCGGGCAACTTCCCTAGGAGGCACGACCACCATGACAACCCGCCACCTGCTCGCCATCGCCGCGCTCGCCGTCGCCTTCGGCTCCGTCCAGGCGCAAACGAAATGGGATCTTCCGACCGCCTACCCCGCCGGCAACTTCCACACCGAGAACATCCAGCAGTTCGCGGACGAGGTCGATAAGGCGACCGGCGGCAAGCTGAAGATCGTCGTGCACGCCAACGCCTCGCTCTTCAAGGCCCCCGAGATCAAGCGCGCGGTCCAGGGCGGCCAGGCGCAGGTCGGGGAGATCCTGCTCGTCAACTACGCCAACGAGGATCCGTTGTTCGAGCTCGACGGCCTGCCGTTCCTCGCCACGAGCTACGCCGACGCGCTGAAGCTCTACAAGGCCTCGCGCAAGGCGGTCGAGAACCGTCTCGCCAAGCAGGGCATGATGCTGCTCTTCACCGTCCCCTGGCCGCCGCAGGGGATCTACTCCAAGAAGCCGCTCGCCACGATGGCGGACATGAAGGGCCTGAAGTTCCGCTCCTACAGCCCGGCCACGGCGCGGATCGCGGAGCTCGTCGGCGCCCAGCCGATCACGATCCAGGCCGCGGAGATCCCCCAGGCGCTCGCCACCGGCGTGATGGAGTCGATGATCTCGTCGGGCGCCACCGGCTACGACAGCAAGATCTTCGAGCACGTCAAGAACTTCTACGACACCCAGGCGTGGCTGCCGAAGAACGCCGTGATCGCGGGCAAGAAAGCGTTCGACGCGCTCGACAAGGCGAGCCGGGACGCGCTGCTCAAGGCCGCCGCCGCCGCGGAGCCGCGCGGCTGGAAGGTCTCCGAGGAGAAGACCACCTGGTATCTCGAGCAGCTCCGGAAGAACGGCATGTCGGTTGCGAAGCCGAGCGCCGACCTGACCACCGGCTTCAAGAAGGTCGGCGACCAGATGCTCGCCGAGTGGCTGAAGAAGTCCGGCGCCGACGGCAAGGCGGTCGTGGACGCGTTCAAGAGGATGTAAGCGGCGCCCGCTTTCCGTCCCCGGCCGCGAGGCGCGCTAGGCCGCGCTCCGCGGCCGCGACCGCGCGATGCGCAAGGCGCTCGATCGCCTGTACGACGGCGCCGCCTACCTGGCGGCGGTCTTCCTCATCGCGACGCTCGTCTTCATCGCGCTCAGCATCGCCGGCCGGCTCCTCAACTTCCACGTGCGCGGCACCGATGCGTACGCCGGCTACGCGATGGCCGCGTGCGGCTTCCTCGCGCTCGCGCACACGCTGAAGCGCGGCGAGCACATCCGGGTCACGCTGCTCCTGCACCACCTCGGCGCGCGGGCGCACCGCGCGCTCGAGCTCTGGTGCTATGCGCTCGCCACCCTCGCGTCGGCCGCGTTCGCGTACTTCAGCGTGCGCCTCGCGTGGCAGTCCTACGCCTTCAACGACATCTCGACCGCGAACGACGCGACGCCGCTCTGGATCCCGCAGATCGCGATGGCGGTCGGCACCGTCGTTCTCCTCGTCGCCTTCGTCGACGAGCTTGTCGTCGAGATCCGCGGCGGGCGCCACGCCCGGGCCGGCGACGAGCCGGCCCACGTCGAGTAGATGGGCGACTTCGGGATCACGGTTCTCCTCCTCGCCGCGCTCTTCCTGCTGCTCGGGACGGGCGTCTGGATCGGGCTCGCGCTGCTCGGCGTGGCGTGGATCAGCATGGAGCTCTTCACCACGCGCCCGGCCGGGGAC
Source organism: Burkholderiales bacterium (assembly GCA_050741515.1). Classification (GTDB taxonomy): domain Bacteria; phylum Pseudomonadota; class Gammaproteobacteria; order Burkholderiales; family SG8-39; genus DATEDA01. The sequence goes on along the minus strand of JBOIFD010000374.1, from coordinate 14,471 downwards.
GCGATGGCGGTCACCATCTGGGGGACGGCGTCGAGCTGGACGCTCACGGCGCTGCCGCTCTTCGTCTGGATGGGCGAGATCCTGTTCCGCACCCGGCTCTCCGAGGACATGTTCCGCGGGCTCGCGCCGTGGATGGAGCGGCTGCCCGGACGGCTCCTGCACACCAACATCATCGGCTGCGCGATCTTCGCCGCGGTGTCGGGGTCCTCGGCCGCGACGTGCGCGACCATCGGCAAGATGACGCTGCCCGAGCTCGCGGCGCGCGGCTATCCGGACGAGAAGGTCATCGGCACGCTCGCCGGCGCCGGCACGCTCGGGCTCCTCATCCCGCCGTCGATCATCATGATCGTCTACGGCGTCAGCGCCGAGGTGTCGATCGCGCGGCTGTTCATCGCCGGGATCGTGCCCGGCATCATGCTCGCGGCTCTCTTCATGGGCTACGTCATCGTCTGGGCGCTCGCCCAACCGGACCGGGTCCCGCCGGCCGCCGCGAAGACGACCTTCGGCGAGCGGGTTTACGCCTCGCGCCACCTGATCCCGGTCGTCGCGCTCATCCTGCTCGTGCTCGGCTCGATCTACACCGGGGTCGCGACCGCCACCGAAGCCGCGGCGTTTGGCGTCGTCGGCGCGCTCGCCGTCTCCGCAGTGCAGGGCTCGCTCAACTGGACGACTTTCCGCGACAGCCTGATGGGCGCGACGCGGCTCTACTGCATGATCGCGTTGATCCTCGCCGGCGCGTCGTTCCTCACGCTCGCCATGGGCTTCCTCGGGCTGCCGCGCCACCTCGCCGAGTGGATCGGCTCGCTCGGGCTGTCGTCGTTCATGCTGCTCGCCGCGCTGATGGTCTTCTACATCCTGCTCGGCTGCTTTCTCGACGGCATCTCGATGGTCGTGCTCACGATGGGCGTGATCCTGCCGACGGTGCAGAACGCCGGGATCGACCTGATCTGGTTCGGCGTCTTCATCGTGATCGTCGTCGAGATGGCGCAGATCACGCCGCCGGTGGGCTTCAACCTGTTCGTGCTGCAGGGAATGACCGGGCGCCAGATCACCTGGATCGCCAGGCACACCATGCCGATGTTCTACCTGATGATCGCGGCGGTGCTCGCGATCTACCTCTTCCCCGGCCTCGTCACCTGGCTGCCGCAACAGATGATGTCGCGGTAGTGAAGGTCCTCGTCCTCGGCGCCGGCGTGATCGGCGTCGCCACCGCCCACTACCTCGCCGAGGACGGCCACGAAGTCACCGTCCTCGACCGCCAGCCCGGGGCCGGGCTCGAGACAAGCTTCGGGAACGCCGGCAACGTCTGCCCGAGCTACGCCACGCCGTGGGCAGCGCCCGGCATGCGCTGGAAGGCCGTCAAGTGGCTGCTCGAGCGCGACGCACCCCTCGCGGTGCGGTGGCGCGCCGATGCGAGCCTCGCCGCCTGGGGCGGATCATGGCTCGTCAACTGCTCGCGCCGCCGGTTCGAGCGGAACAAACGGCGAATGCAACGGCTGTCGCACTACAGCCTCGCCTGCCTCCAGCGGCTGCGCGAGTCGACCGGCCTTCACTACGAGGAGACGACCCAGGGCATCTTGCAGCTCCTGCGTGCCGAGCGCGAGCTCGCCGCCGTCGTGGACCACACCCGGATCCTCGAGGCCGCCGGAATCGCGCACAAGCTGCTGGACCCGAAGGGCTGCGTCGAGGTCGAGCCCGGGCTCGCGCACGCACGCGTGCCCTTCGCCGGCGGCCTGCACCTGCCGGCGGACGAGACGGGCGACTGCCAGCTCTTCACCCACGCTCTCGCCGAGCACGCGAGCCGGCGCGGCGTGCGGTTTCGGTTCCAGACCGCCATCGAGGGCATCGCGGTCGAGGGCGTACGCGCGACCGGCGTCGCGACGAGTCGCGGCCTGATCAGCGCCGATCACTATGTCGTTGCCCTCGGCTGCGGCGCGGTGCCGCTGCTCGCACCGCTCGGCATTCGCCTGCCCATCCAGCCGGTGAAGGGCTACTCGCTGACGCTCCCGATCGCGCGGCCCGACCTCGCGCCGCGCGCGTCCCTCATGGACGAGCACACCAAGATCGCGATCACGCGCCTCGGCAACCGCGTGCGCGCGGCCGGCACGGCGGAGCTCGGCGCCACGACGACCGACGCGCCGACCGAGCGGTTCGGCACCCTGACCCGCGTGCTGCGAGAGCTGTATCCCGAGGCGGCGGAGCTCGCGCAACCGCAGTACTGGGCCGGCTTGCGCCCGATGACGCCCGACGGGCCGCCGATCCTCGGCCCCACGCCGATCGGCAATCTCCTGCTCAACGCCGGCCACGGCTCGCAGGGCTGGTCGATGGCGTGCGGCTCGGGGCGCGTCCTCGCCGATCTCGTTTCCGGCCGGCGACCGGAGATCGACCTCGAGGGGCTGACGCTCGACCGGTACGCCTGAGGACTTAGAATCCGGTCCGACCATGCGTGCCGAGCTTCCGCCGCTCTATCTCACCAACGGCATGCGCGCGCTCGAGGCGGCGGCGCTGAAGCGCGAGCCGCAGGCGAAGCTCATGGAGCGTGCCGGGCTCGCCGCCGCGGAGCTCGCGCGCGAGCTCGCCGCCGGACCCAGGCGCAGCGTCCTCGTCCTCGCGGGCCCCGGCAACAACGGCGGCGACGCGTTCGAGGTCGCCACGCACCTCAAGCGCTGGCACTACCGCGTCGACGTGCTCTTCGGCGGCGACGCCGGAAAGCTTCCCCACGACGCCGCGCAAGCGTTCGGCAAGTGGCAGGCCGCGGATGGCCGCCTGCTGCAGTCGCTGCCGCCCGCCGGACGCTACGACTTGATCGTCGACGGGCTGTTCGGCATCGGTCTCGCGCGCCCGCTCGCCGGCGCGACCGCCGAGCTCGTCCGCGCCGCAGCCGCGCTTCCCGGGACGAAGCTCGCGCTCGACATCGCGAGCGGGATCAACGCCGACACCGGCGCGGTCATGGGCGTTGCGTTTCGCGCGACGCACACCATCACGTTCATCGCCGGCAAGCCGGGCCTGTACATGCTCGACGGGCCGGACCAGTGCGGCGAGGTCCACCTCGCGGATCTCGGCCTGGACGCCGCCTCGCTCGCGCCGCCGGAGGGACGACTCGTCACCGGCGCGATCGTCGCGGCACCGCTGCTCGCACGCCCCCGCAACTTCCACAAGGGTCTCGCCGGCAGCCTCGCTGTCGTCGGCGGCGCCGCGGGGATGGTCGGCGCGGCACTGCTCGCCGGGCGCGCGGCGATCAGGCTCGGCGCGGGCAAGGTGTTCCTCGGACTTCTTACCGACCATCCGCCGTACGTCGACTACGCGCAGCCCGAGCTCATGCTGCGCAAGCCCGAGCAGCTCCTCGCCGACGTGCCCCTGACCGCGGTCGCGGCCGGTCCCGGGCTGGGAACCGACAGCGCGGCGCAGCGCGTGCTCGCCCAGGCGCTGCGGCTCGACGTCCCGCTCGTGCTCGACGCCGACGCGCTCAACCTGATCGCGGCGTACGGGGTACTGCAATCGGCCGTGCAGTCGCGGAAGGCCCCGACGCTGCTGACGCCGCATCCGGCCGAGTGCGCGCGGCTGCTCGAGGCCACGACCGCCGACGTGCAAACGGATCGGATCGCGGCGGCGAAGCGGCTCGCAGCGCGGTTCAAGGCGTGGGTCGCGCTGAAGGGGAACGGCACGGTCGTCGCGTCGCCCGAGGGCCGCTGGTGGGTCAACGCGTCGGGCAACCCCGGCATGGCGAGCGCCGGCATGGGCGACGTCCTGACCGGCATCGCCGGCGCGCTCGCGGCGCAAGGCATGGACGCCGAGGATGCGCTGATCGCGGCCGTCCATGTGCATGGCGCTGCAGCGGACGCGCTCGTCGCGCGCGGCGTGGGCCCCGCGGGCCTGACCGCCGGCGAGCTCATCGACGAGGCGCGCCGGCTCGCGAACGGCCACCGGCTCCCCGACTGACCGCGGCCAGAGGCCGCGACCTACCCACTTCCTTCTCGAGGCGCAACCCTCATGGCAACCGGCGTGCTCATCAACGCGAGGACCTTCCTCGGCAACGTGTGGAAGCTCTCCGCGCCGTACTGGCGGTCGGAGGAGCGGTGGCGGGCGTGGGCGCTTCTCGCCGCGATCGTCGTCCTTTCGCTCGGCACGGTGTACATGCTCGTGCTGTTCAACGACTGGAACCGCCAGTTCTACAACGCCCTCGAGCAGAAAGACGAGCGGGACTTCTTCGCGCTGCTCGGGTATTTCTGCGTGCTCGCGGCGATCTACATCGCGGTCGCGGTCTACGGGACCTATCTCGAGCAGATGCTGCAGATGCGCTGGCGGATCTGGCTCACCAAGCAGTATCTCGGCGACTGGCTCGGCAACCAGGTGTACTACCGCCTCGAGCTCGAGCATCGCGGCACGGACAATCCCGACCAGCGCATCGCCGAGGACCTGCGGCTGTTCACGAGCGGCACGCTGAGCCTGACGCTGGGCCTGATGCGCGAGATCGTCACGCTCGCTTCGTTCGCCGTCATCCTGTGGGGCCTGTCGGGCTCGGCTCCGCTCCACATCGGCGGGAGCGAGATCGCCGTGCCGGGCTATCTCGTGTGGGTAGCGCTCGTCTACGCGATCGTCGGCAGCGTGATCACCCACTACGTCGGCCGCCCGCTCATCCGGCTCAATTTCCAGCAGGAGCAGCGGGAGGCCGACTTCCGCTTCGCGCTCGTTCGCCTGCGCGAGAACGCCGAGGGGGTCGCCCTCTATCGCGGCGAGTCGGCGGAACGCCGCAATTTTCTCGACCGGGTCGAATGGATCCGGGAGAACTGGTGGGGGCTGATGAACTACACCAAGCGCCTCAACACGCTGGTGATCGGCTACAACCAGGTCGCCATCGTCTTCCCGTTCTTCGTCGCCGGGCCCCGTTTCTTCTCCGGCGCCATCCCGCTCGGCGGGCTCACGCAGATCGCGAGCGCCTTCGGCCAGGTGCAGACGTCGCTCTCGTGGTTCGTGAATTCCTACGGCACGCTCGCCAACTGGAAGGCAAGCGTGGACCGGCTGCTCACCTTCCACCGCGCGCTCGAGGAGACCGCCGCGGAGCAGGCGCGGCACGGCGCCCTGGACGTGCAGCGCGACGGCGCGCCGACGGTGCGCGCCGAGAACCTCGATCTCGTGCTGCCCAACGGCCGGGTCATCCTCGCGGACACGGGGTTCACCATCGAGCCCGGCGACCGGATTCTGCTCTCCGGCCCTTCCGGCTCGGGAAAGAGCACGCTCTTCCGCGCGCTCGCCGGCATCTGGCCGTTCGGCCGGGGCCGCGTGCGGTTCCCGGGCAACGCCCGCGTGCTCTTCCTGCCGCAGAAGCCCTACATCCCGATCGGGAGCCTCCGCGACGCCGTCGCGTATCCGGGCGCGGCGGCCGAATTCGGCGACGACGCGATCCACGGTGCGCTCGCCGACGTCGGGCTCGACGCGCTCGCGGATCGGCTCGACGACCGGCAGAACTGGAGCCTGCAGCTCTCCGGCGGCGAGCAGCAGCGGCTCGCGATCGCGCGCGCGCTGCTGCACCGGCCCGACTGGCTGTTCCTCGACGAGGCGACCTCCGCGCTCGACGAGGCGAGCGAGCGGCGCCTGTACGGGTTGCTGGAGGAGCGGCTGTCGCGAGCAACGATCGTGAGCATCGCGCATCGCCCGACGGTCGCCGCGTTCCACCGCCGGCGCTTCAGCCTGGTGCCGGACGGGGCGCGGATGCGGTTGGCGACGGCCTAGGTCGAAGCGTCGGCGACGCGGACGCGGAGCTCGTCCGGCGCGGCCGCCTGGCCGTCCTCGATCTCGCGCGGCGTCGCCGCCCGCACGTCCCGGACCTTGCAGCGGAACTCGATCGCGATCCCGGCGAGCGGGTGGTTGCCGTCGAGCACGACGCGATCCGCCGCGATGTCGGTCACGACGTAGATCACGCCGTCCTGCTCGCCGCCCGGGACGCCTTCGAACTGCATCCCGGCCGCGAGCTCGGCCGGAAAGCTCGCGCGCGGCTCGACCCGCAGCAGGCCCTCGTCGTACTCGCCGAACGCTTCCTCCGGCTCGAGGCGGAGCGTGAGCTCCGCGCGGGCCCGCTTCCCCTCGAGTGCGCGCTCGAGCGCCGGCAGGAGGTCGTCGTACCCGCCGTGGAGGTAGTGGACCGGGGCGTCGGAGCGCTGGATCAGGTTGCCCCACAGGTCGGCCAGCTCGAGCTCGAGGCTCACGACCGTGTTGCGGGCAACCTCCATCAGGAGAGCTTCTTGACCAGCCCCAGGACCTCGGCGACGTGGCCTTTCGGGGTGACCCCGTAGAGCGCGTGCCGGAGCTTCCCCCGCTTGTCGATGATGAACGTCGACCGGACGATGCAGCTCCGGCGAGCCTCGGTCGGGTCGCGCCAGACGCCGTACGTCCGGCACACCTCGCCGTCGGGGTCCGCGAGCAGCCGCACGGAGAGCCCGTTCAGGTCGCGGAACTCGGCGTGGGTGATGCAGTCGTCGCAGGACACGCCGAGGACCACGCAGTCGTACTTCTCGAAGTCCTGCTCGTGATCGGAGAAGTCGATCGCCTGCATCGTGCAGCCGGGCGTGCCGTCCTTCGGATAAAAGTACAGCACGACGTTGCGTCCCCGGAAATCCGCAAGGTCCACCGTCTCCATGTCGGCGTCCGGCAAGGAGAATTGCGGCGCGGGTTGACCGGATTCAAGCATGCGCATGGGTGAGCGCGAGTCGCGCCGGATTCTAAACCAGATCCCTCGCCCCGGTGTCAAGCGCTCCGCATTGCGCGCGATTTCCGCTCATATAATTCGTGCCCCGCATCCGCCATTCCGCCGCGACTGCGCGCGAGTCCGCGGCCGACACGCTGCTCGGGGGGTGCTCGGCGCGCGAGTTCCTCGATCGGCACTGGCAGCGGCGGCCGCTGCTGGTGCGCGGAGCCTGGCCCGGGCTGCGCGATCCCGTGTCGGTGAGTGATCTCTTCCGTCTCGCGGCGCGCGCCGACTGCGAATCGCGGCTCGTGGTCCGCGACCGCGGGCGCTGGCGGCTCGAGCACGGTCCGTTCCGCGCCGCCCGCCTGCGGGCGATGCCGGCGCGCGGCTGGACGCTGCTCGTCCAGGGCGTGAATCAGGTCGTGCCGGCCGCCGACCGCCTGCTGCGCGCGTTCCGCTTCCTGCCCTACGCCAGGCTCGACGACATCATGGCGAGCTACGCGGCCGACGGCGGCGGCGTCGGTCCGCATTTCGACTCCTACGACGTGTTTCTGCTCCAGGGGCGCGGCCGGCGACGCTGGCGGGTGAGCCGCCAACGCGACCTCGAGCTCGACCCGCGCGCGCCGCTCAGAATCCTGCGCGACTTCCGCGCCGAGCGCGAGTGGGTGCTCGAGCCCGGCGACATGCTCTACCTGCCGCCCGGGGTCGCGCACGAGGGCGCGGCGGTCGGTCCCTGCATGACGTATTCGATCGGGTTCCGCAGCCCGGCGGCGCGCGAGCTCGGGGTCGAGTTCCTCGCGTTCCTCCAGGACCGGATCGAGCTCGGCGAGGAGCGCTACGCCGATGCCGGCGCGCGCCCGAGCCGCCGACCGGCACGGATCGGCGAGCCGCTCGTGGATCACTGCGTCGCGGTGCTCGAGCGCGTGCGCTGGAGCCGCGGCGACGTGGCGGAGTTTCTCGGCCGCTATCTGTCGGAGCCGAAGCCGCACGTGCGTTTCTCCCGGCCCGCTTCGCCGCTCGCGCCGCGAGCGTTCGCGCGCGCCGCCCGCCGGGCCGGCGTGCGCCTCGCGGCGACCACCGGAATGCTCTTCCGCGGCGCGCGGGTCTACATCAACGGCGAGAGCGTCGCGGTCTCCGGTCGGACCCGCGCGTGCCTCCGGCAGCTCGCCGATGCGCGCGGGCTGCCGCCCCGGACATCGTTCACGCGCGCGGCCGCCGGGCTGCTCTACACTTGGTACCGGGCGGGTTACCTCGGACTGGGAGGCGCCAATGGATGATCTCGCGAAGATCCTGCCGCCGCCGGAGCGGCGCGTCATCGGCGCGCGCAGCGAGTACCTCGCGGCCTTCGACGCGCTGGTGGCGGGACTGCGCCGCGAGATGCGAGTGTTCGATCCGGACTGCGTGCAGCTCGAGCTCGGCGCCCCAGCGCGCGCCGATGCGCTGCGCCGGTTCCTGCTCGCGAGCCGCGACAACCGGCTCCTGGTGGTCGTCCACGACCCCGATCACATCCGCAAGCACTCGCCGCGCTTCATGCACCTGCTCAAGGAATTCAGCGCGTCGATCGCGATCCACCAGACCGAGGGCGAGGCGGCGCGGGCCCAGGACTGCTTCGCGCTCGCCGACATGGAGCACTTCGTGCGGCGGCCGGTCGCGGCGGCGTGGCGCGGCGTCTGGGCGATCAACGAGTACGAGGAGTCGCGGCTCATCCGCGGGCGCTACGACGAGATCTGGCAGAGCTCGTTCCCGGCGGTCTCGGCCACGTCGCTCGGGCTGTAGGTCAGAGCGAGCGCCAGGCGAACCCGTCGGCCTGATCCGCGACGGCGATCTCGTCCGGCGCGCACCCCAGCGCGCCGGACAGCGCGGCGACCGCGAGCCGGGGCAGGTTGTTCGTCTGGGACAGATGCGCGGCGATCACGTGCTGCAACCGCGACCGGTCGATCGCCGCGAGGATCTCGGCCGCCGCCGCGTTCGCCAGATGGCCGAGCGGCCCCCCGATCCGCGCCTTCAGCCACTGCGGATAGGGTCCGCCCGCGAGCATTTCCGGGTCGTAGTTGCACTCCAGCACCAGCCCCGCGCACCCCGAAAGCATGGCCGCGATGTGGCGCGTCGGCGCACCGACGTCGGTCAGGACGCCGAGCCGGGCCGCCCCGTCCGTGACCACGAGCTGCACCGGCTCGCGCGCGTCGTGCGGCACCGGGAACGGCAGCATCTCGAGGTCGCCGATCGCGAATGCGGCGTGACTGTCGATGATCGTGACCTCGGACGCGTCGGCGGCGAGCGCGCGCGCCGTTCCGTGGGTCATCCAGGCGCGAACGCCGTGGCGGCGCGCGAACGGGAGTGCGCCGTCGGCGTGGTCGCCGTGCTCGTGGGTCACGAAGATCCCGGCGAGGTCGCCGGGCGCGAGGCCGAGGCGCGCCAGGCGGCGCTCGGTTTCGTCGGTCGAGAACCCGCAGTCGACGAGGACCCGGGTCGCAGCGGCCTCGACGACGAGGCCGTTTCCCTGGCTCCCGCTGCCGAGCGACGCGAAGCGCACGGCGGTTACCCGGTCCGCCGCGCGGGCACCGCCGCCGGCCTCACTTCAGCTGATCGTAGAGGAGCGAGAGGATCTTCTTCGACGCGCCGGTCGTATCGGGCTGGCCGTCCTTGCCGAGGACGTGGACCTGGGTGTCGTCCTCGGCGCCCTTGACGATCACCTGATACTGGATCGCCTTCGCCGGCGCGTCGCTCCGCCAGAACGCGAGCTTCGCGAGCCACCCGTCGTCCTTCTTGTTGTCGGTCGCCGGATCGACGTAGCGCACGAAGTAGACGCCCTTCGACCGGTCGCGGTCCTCGACCGTGAAGCCGACGCGGTCGAGCGCGAGGCCGACGCGGCGCCAGGCGCGGTCGAACGGCTCGGCCACGTTCAGGGTCGTCGCGCCGTCGCTCGCCGCGACCAGCTTCGCACGCTCGTCCCGGGCGGTGCGGGCGGCGACCTGCGCTTTCGCCTTCGCCTCGTCCGCGCCCAGCTTGACCATCAGCCGCTTCAGGAACTCGGCCTCGAGCTCGGCATTCGGCGGCGCCGGCTGCCAGACCGTGCCGTCGAAGCCGGTCCCCTGGCGGCTGTTGACGATCTGCTCGACCATGCCGCGGTGGCTGATGTAGATCTCGCTGCCGCGGTCGTCCGGCAGGCGCTCGACGCGGGTGCGGAACTTGTCGCGCTCGCCGCTCGAGTAGATCTGATCGAGATACTTGCCGAGCACGTTGCGGATCGGGTCCTGCGGGATCTTGGCGCGGTTCTCGGCCCAGTCGGTTTCCATCACCCCGGCTTCCGGCCTCTCGACCTTCAGCAGGAAGCCGTTCTCCTGCCAGAAATCGCGCAGGAGCGGCCAGATCTTCTCCGGCGTCTCGCGCACGACCAGGTAGCGCGTGTTTCCCTCGCGGGCGAGCCGCACGCTGTCCGAGGACGGGAGGACCTCGCTCGCCGTCGGCGAGCGCGCGCCCTGCCGCTCGGCGCTGTACTGGGAGTAGGTTGCGCTGCCGCTCGGGTTGACCTCGGGCACCGCGTAGCGGTCGTCGCGGCCGGGGCGAGTGAGGTCCGGCGGCACTTCGAGCGGCGGGAGCTTCCCGGCGCTCTTGTAGTCGACCTTCCGGTCCAGCTCGAAGCTGCAGCCCGCGGCCACCGCCGCGGCCGCAGCCACGACGACGAGTCCCCGCCTCGTTCGCGTCATCCGGCTCCTCCCTCCACCAGGCGCAGTCCGCCCGTCGGCAGGACTCCGGCCTCGCGCATCGCCTCCCTGACCGCATCGTGGTGCTGTGGCGAGAGCGGCGTCAACGGCAGGCGGATGCCGCCCTCGATCAGGCCGAGCTGCGCGACCGCCCACTTCACGGGGATCGGGTTCGCCTCGACGAAGAGCTGCCGATGGAGCCCGAGGAGCCTGAAGTTGATCTCGCGCGCGCGCGCCAGCTCGCCGGCGAGCGCCGCCGCGCACATGTCGTGCATCAGCCGCGGCGCGACGTTCGCCGTCACCGAGACCACGCCCCGGCCGCCGAGCAGGATGAGCGGGAGCGCGGTGGCGTCGTCACCGCTGTAGATCGCGAAGCTCCTCGGCGCGCGCTTGACGAGATCGGAGCCGCGCTCGATGCTGGCGGTCGCGTCCTTCAGGCCGACGATGTTCGGGATCTGCGCGAGCCGCAGGACGGTGTCGTTCGCCAGGTCCGCGACCGTGCGTCCGGGCACGTTGTAGAGGATGCTCGGGATGTCGACCGCCTCCGCGATCGTCCGGAAGTGGCGGTAGAGGCCCTCCTGCGTCGGCCGGTTGTAGTACGGCACGACCGACAGGCAGGCGGCCGCCCCGGCGCGCTTGGCCGATTCGGTCAGCTCGATCGCCTCGGCGGTCGAGTTGGCGCCGGTCCCCGCGATCACGGGGACCCGTCCGGCCGCGTGCGCGACGGCGACGTGGATGAGCTCCTTGTGCTCGTCGAAGTCGACGGTCGGCGACTCCCCGGAAGTGCCCACGACGACGATGCCGTCGGTGCCTTCGGCGACGTGCCAGTCGATGAGGGACTTGAACCGCGCGACGTCGAGGCGTCCGTCCTCGAGCATCGGCGTGACGATGGCGACCAGGCTGCCCTGAATCATTGGCCTCACGCCCTTGCGGAAATGTGAAATCTTACCGGATTTCCCCAGCTCCCGGCACGGTTCTTAACCAATCGTTACACATTCGACGGCGATTCGCGCCGCACAAACGCGCTGGATCACGGCCGGCTTGGGTTGATCCACCCGCCCCTGTTCGAACGCGACGACCGTGAGCCGCGCACCGAGCACATCGAGAAGCTCGCCCGGCCGCAGGAGGAAGTCGCGGTTCGACGGCCGACCGAGCGCCTCGTTCCCCAGCATGAACGTCTCGTAGATGAGCACGCCCCCCGGGCGCAGCGCGGCCACGAGGCTGCCGAACAGCGGGCGGTGAAGGTAGTTGCTGACGATCACGCCGTCGAACCGCTCGGGCGGAAACGGCCAGGGCGCGGCCTCGAGGTCCGCCGCTTGCGTCTGCACGCCGGGCACCGCCGCGAGCGCCGTGAGCGCGGCGGCGTCCCGGTCGACCGCGACGACCCGGCAGCCGCGCGCGGCGAGGTAGCGCGAGTGCCGGCCCGACCCGCACGCGACGTCGAGCACCTCGCCGCCCGGCCGGATCGACGCGGCCCATCGGGCCACCCAGGGCGAAGGGGACTGGATCTCGTGCTGACCGGGCATGAAGATGGTCGCGGGGTGCGGCGCGAGTCATTATATGGATCCGTCTCCGGAGCGAGCGCCCATGGCCCCCGACACTGCGAAGGTGGAGTTTCCCGGCGCGCTCGGCGCCAGCCTGAACGCACGCCTCGACCTGCCGGTCGCGCCCCCGGCCGCGTACGCGCTGTTCGCGCACTGCTTCACCTGCTCGAAGGAGACGCGCGCCGCGACCTACCTCGCCGCAGCGCTCGCCGAGCGCGGTATCGCGACCCTGCGGTTCGACTTCACCGGCCTCGGCGGGAGCGGCGGCGACTTCGGGAACACCAACTTCACGTCCAACGTCGACGACCTCGTCGCGGCCGCCGATTTCCTGCGGGCCCGCTACCGCGCCCCGGCGCTTCTCGTCGGCCACAGCCTGGGCGGCGCGGCCGTGCTCGCCGCCGCGCCGCGGATCCCGGAGGCGACCGGCGTCGCCACGATCAATGCCCCGTTCGACCCGGCGCACGTGCTGCGCCTGATCCCGAACCGCGACGCGATCGCGCGGGCCGGCGAGGCCGAGGTCGTGCTCGCCGGCCGGCCGTTCCGGATCCGGAAGCAGCTGCTCGACGACCTCGCGCGCCAGAACCTCGCCGACGTCGTGCGCCGCCTGGGCAAGGCGCTCCTCGTCATGCACTCGCCGCGCGACGACACGGTCGAGATCGAGAACGCGACGCAGATCTTCCAGGCCGCCCGGCACCCGAAGAGCTTCGTGTCGCTCGACCCGGCCGATCACCTGCTCACGCGCCGCGAGGACGCGACCTATGCCGGTCAGGTGCTGGCGGCCTGGGCCGAGCGGTATCTCCCGGGCCCGCGGCCCGCAGCACCGGCGGCGCTGCCGGGAAAAGTCGTCGTCCGGGAGACCCGCGAGGGCAAGTTCACGCAGCTCGTGGCCGCCGGCCGCCACCGCGTGCGCGCCGACGAGCCGGTCGCGGCAGGCGGGCTCGACTCCGGCATGTCCCCGTACGATTGCCTCCTCGCCGGGCTCGGGGCGTGCACTTCCATGACGCTCCGGCTGTACGCGGACCTGAAGGGGCTCCCGCTCGAGCGCGCGACGGTCGAGCTGAAGCACGACAAGATCCACGCCGTCGACTGCGCCGAGTGCGAGACCAGGGAAGGGAGGATCGACCGGATCGAGCGCGTGATCCGCCTCGAGGGCGCGCTGGACGCCGCGCAGCGCGCCAAGCTGCTCGAGATCGCCAACAAGTGCCCGGTCCACCGGACGCTCACGTCCGAGATCACGATCCCGACGCGGCTGGCGGACTGAGAATCGCCTAAAAGGAGGAGCCGGGCCGGGAAAGGAACGCGAGCTCGTCGGGCGTCGACTCGCGCCCGAGGATCGCGTTCCGGTGCGGGAAGCGCCCGAAGCGCCTGATGATGGCGTAGTGCAGCATCGCGTACGTCATGACGCTCGCGGTCTCGCCGGCGAGCCGGTCGAAGCGCCGGAGCGCCTCGCGCTGGGCGTCGAGATCCTCGGCGTGCTCGAACGGCAGATACACGAACGTTCGTTGCACCGGGAGGAGCGCGACGTCGAACCCGTCCGCGATCATCCCGCGCGCGACCGCGAGCGCCGGCGGATCGGTCGCGAACGCGCGGGCCGTGCCGCGGAACAGGTTGCGCGGAAACTGGTCGAGCGTGACGACGAGCGCGAGCGCGGCGAGGGGCCGTTCCCTCCAGCCGTCGAGCTTCCCGGCCGCCGCGTTCTCGTAGGTCTCCAGGAACCGGTCGCGGACGAGCGCGTCGAAGTCGGCGGACTTCTCGAACCAGCACTTCCGGTTCCGCCCGAACTCGGGCGAGTCGGGCGCGCCGAACCAGAATTCCAGCACCTCCGCCCAGCGACTTGCGCTCAGTGGACGACCCTCGCGCTGCGCGCTCGGGATTCGCCCTTGGGGCGGCCCGGCGGGCTCATGGCTCGACGACGATCTTGCCGGTCACCCGGCGCTCGGCGATCGCGACGAGCGCCTCCCCAGTCCGCGCGAGCGGGTAGCGGGTCGAGACGAGCGGCTTCAGCTTGCCCTCGCGCAGCATCCCGAGCAGCGCCTGCATCTCGCGCCGGCTCGTCTCGGGCTCGCGCTGCAGCCAGGCGCCCCAGAAGACACCGACGATCGAGGCGCCCTTGAGCAGCGCGAGATTGAGGGGCACGCGGGGGATCTCGCCGTGGGCGAAACCGATCACGAGGTAGCGGCCACGCCAGGCGGTCCCGCGCAGCGCCGCCTCGGTGTAGGGCCCGCCCACCGGATCCAGCACCACGTCGACGCCCCGCTCCCCCGCGAGGCTGCGGATCCGCTCGCGCAGATCCTCGCGCGCGTAGTTGATCGTCTCGTCGGCGCCACGCGCGCGGCACGCCGCCAGCTTCTCGTCGTTCGAGGCGGCGGCGATGACGCGCGCGCCGAGCGCCTTGCCAACGTCGATCGCGGCGATGCCCACGCCGCCGGCGGCACCCAGGACGAGCAGCGTCTCGCGGGCGGCGAGCTGGCCGCGGTCCTTCAGCGCGTGCCAGGCCGTTCCATAAGTGAGCGAGAACGCCGCGGCCGCGGCGAAGTCGAC
>JBOIFD010000373.1:0-4178 GCA_050741515.1 Burkholderiales bacterium | reverse complement strand
GACGGGGTCCGCGCCGCGCCGAAGACCCTGGAGGCGCGCCTCGCCGCCCTCCGGCCGGGCGACCGGGTCCGGGCACACGTGTTTCGGCGCGACGAGCTGCACGAGCTCGAGATCGCGTTCGCCGCGGCGCCGGCGGACACCTGCGTGCTGCGGTTCGACAAGCGCGCGGCGGCGCGCGCGCTCAAGCTGCGGCGGGGCTGGCTGGGGCGCTGACCGGGCGGATGCGAGCGGGGATGCCTAGCTCGCCGAGAGCTTCACGATCGCGACCGAGACGTTGTCGCCCTTGGCGTTGGTCACGCGCGCGCGCGCCGAGGCGATCAGCATCTCGGCCGCCTTGCGCGGCGGCAGCGACGCGAGCACCTTGCCGATCTCCGCGTCGCTGAAGTAGTCCCAGAGCCCGTCGCTGCAGAGGAGGAACGCGTCGCCGGGGACGAGCGGCGCCGACGCGGCGAAGCTCGGGACCGGCAGCTCGGAATGGCCGAGCGCCTGGAGGAGCAGGTTGCGGTTGGGGTGGTTGTGCCGGTCCTCCTCCCGCCACTGACCCTCGTCGATCTGCTGCTCCACGTAGGAGTGGTCCTTGGTGCGGCTCTGCAGGGTCGGGCCGCGGAAGTGGTAGAGCCGGCTGTCGCCCACCCAGCCCCAGTCGACGCGGTCGGGCTGGAGGATCATCGCGACGATCGTGCTGTGCGGCTCCTCCTCGGTGAGGACCCGGTTGAGGCGGATCACGGTGTGGGCCTCGGCGACGATCTCGCGGAGCAGCTGCTCCGGCGTCTCGTCTTTCGGCGAGTGGTGCTCGAACAGGTTGGTGGAGGTGCTGATCACCTGCTCGGCTGCGGCGGCCCCGCCCTTGTAGCCGCCGGCGCCGTCGGCGACGACCACCAGCGCCGTTCCGCGCCGGCGCTTGCTGGGGATGATCGCGACGCGATCCTGCTGTTCCGCCCGGTCGCCGATGTGCTGGCCGGTCGTCGCGTCGAGGGAGACGGGCATCGTCGTTGGGATTCCGGCGTCGCGGTCACATACACTAGCGGAACCGCGCGGACCGCGCTTCGGCGCGTGCCGGGCGGGTGGCATTTTTCACGCCCGATGACGAGCTTCCTTCTCCTGCGCCACGGCGAGACGGTCTGGAACCGCGCGGGCCGTCTGCAGGGCTGGCAGGACAGCCCGTTGTCCGACGCCGGGCGCGCGCAGGCCGCGGCGCTGGCCGCGCGGCTCGCGGACGAGCGCGTCGATCTCCTCGTGGCGAGCGACCTCGGCCGCACCCGCGCGACGGCGGCGCCGATCGCGGCGCGTCTCGGGCGCGACGTCGTCGCGGACCCGGGGCTCCGCGAGCGTTGCTACGGCGAGCTGGAGGGCCTGACCTGGGCCGAGATCGAGCGCGCGCACCCGGCGACGTACGCTCGCCTCGTCGCTCGCGACGCCGGCTACGTCGTGCCCGGCGGCGAGAGCGCCGGGCAGTTCCGCGACCGCGTCGTTCTGGCGCTCGACCGGCTCGCACGCGCGCACCCCGGAGCGTCGATTGCGGTCGTCACCCACGGCGGCGTGCTCGGCGTGGTCTATCGCTGGGCGAAGGACATCCCGTTCGAGCTGCCGCGCACGTTCGCGATCCCGAACGGCGGGGTCAATCGGGTCCGCATCGAGCGCCGCCGCTGGTCGATCGACGCCTGGGCCGAGACCGCGCATCTGTCCGAAGGCGCGCTCGACGACGAGTAGCGGATCCCTCCAGGGCCCGGTGCCCGAGATAGAATCGGCGTTCTGAAATCCGCTCGACATGACCGAGACCGCTGCGCTTCCCGTCTCCTACGCCGACCTCGAGGCCGCCGCCGCCCGGCTCGCCGGCCACGCGCACCGCACGCCGGTCCTGACCTCGCGCACCGTGGACGCGCGGGTCGGGGCGGAAGTGTTCTTCAAGTGCGAGAACTTCCAGCGCGTCGGTGCGTTCAAGTTTCGCGGCGCGTACAACGCGCTCGCGCAGCTCTCCGAAACCGAACGACGGCGCGGCGTCCTCACCTTCTCCTCCGGCAACCATGCGCAGGCGGTGGCGCTTGCCGGCCGGCTGCTCGGTATCCAGACCGTCATCGTCATGCCCGAGGATGCACCGCCGGTGAAGCTCGCCGCGACCCGGGGGTACGGCGCCGAGGTCGTGACTTACGATACCCACCAGACGACGCGCGAGGCGCTCGGCGCGCAGATTGCCGCCGAGCGGGGACTCACAGTGGTCCCCCCGTACGACCATGCGCACGTCGTCGCCGGGCAGGGCACCGCGGCGAAGGAGCTGATCGAGGACCGGGGCCCGCTCGATTGGCTGTTCGTGCCCTGCGGCGGCGGCGGATTGCTGTCGGGGTGCGCGATCGCGGCGGCGCACCTCGCGCCGGGCTGCCGGGTCGTGGGCGTCGAGCCGGAGGCGGGCGACGACGCGACGCGCTCGTTCCGGACGAAGACGCTCCAGACCGTCCACAACCCCGAGACCATCGCCGACGGCGCGCGCACGCCGTCGCTGGGAAAGATCACCTTCCCCCTCGTGCTCGCGTACGTCCACGACATGCTGACGGTGAGCGACCGCGAGCTGCTCGATGCGATGCGCTACCTCTGGGAACGGCTGAAGATCGTCGTCGAGCCGACCGGCGCGCTCGCTGCCGCCGGGCTCTTCAAGGGGCGCGACGCCGTCCGCGGCCAGCGGATCGGCGTGATCGTTTCGGGAGGGAACGTCGACCTGAGCGCCGTCTGCCGGGCGATCGGCTGACCGCGGCGTTCGGGCGATCCGGTGCGAAGCGGCGGCGGCGCCCCGCGGCGCTACTGGAGCGCGTCCTCCGGCGTGGGGCGCTTGACGGGCCCGCTCAGCCAGGTGGGCAGGTCGAGGAAGCTCTGCGGTGCGGGGAGCTCGGATGAGGAGCCCTTGCGGCGCAGCTGGCCTGGCCAGCCGGCGCGGATCACGACTTCCTCGTCCTGATCGTCGGCTTCAATCTCCTGCACTTCGAGGCCAGCGAGGTCGGTGTCAGCCATGTTGTCGCTCCTTGTTGTGGCGAAGACCGTTCGCCACCGAGCAAGCACGGTGCCAGCCGGCCCGGCCGGGCGCGTGTTCCGTCACGCGCCGGGCGGAAGACGCTGCGCCGGCGTGAATTCCTCCACGCCGTCGGCAAGGGCGGGTGGAGATCGTTGCGGAGCGAGGGCGCTCCGCAGCCGTCGGGCCCAGTGTACGCCGTCGGGAACCGGTCAGTCTTGCTCGCGCCGCCGCCAGACCTGCCAGCGCTCGCGGCCCGCGAACACCGCGATCGAGTCCGCCACGGGGGCGTCCTCGACGCGATCGAAGGCCGGAGCGAGCAGCGACTCCAGCTCCCCGGCCTTCAAGCCGAACGGCGGTCCGCCAGGAGCGTCGTCCCAGTAGAAGAACCCCGCGAGGCGGCCACCGGCCGGCAGCAGCTCGGCGACTCGCCCGGCCCACCGCGGCCAGTGCGCGCGCGGCAACGCGCAGAGGAACGCGCGCTCGTAGACGAGGTCGAACGGCGCGCCGAAGTCGCACTCGAAGAAATCGCCGGAGACGAGGATCCGCCCGAGCTCGCCAAGCACCCGGCGTGCGGCGTCGATCGCTGCGGCGCTAAAGTCGATCGCCACGACGTCGTGTCCGGCTTCGGCGAAGGCGCGCGCCTCGTACGCGCTGCCGCAGCCGGGGATGAGCACGCGCAGCTTCGCCGGCTCCCGGGCGAGGAACTCGCGCACCGCAGCGGGCACGCCGCCCGCGTCCCACGGCGTGAAGCGCTCGCGGAACCGGACGTCCCAGAACCCCGGCCCGGCCGGATCGAGCTTCGGCCCGCGCCGGAGGCGCTCGCCCGCGTCATCGGTCGCGCTCATCCCTTGACGCACACGATCTGCTTGAGCGTGTGCACGACCGCGACGAGGTCGGACTGGTTCGCCATCACCTCGTCGATGCTCTTGTACGCCCCGGGGATCTCGTCGATCACGCCCTTGTCCTTGCGGCAGATGACTCCCGCGGTCTGGGTCTCGAGGTCCCGGGTCGTGAACTTGCGCTTCGCCTCGTTGCGGCTCATGCGCCGACCGGCGCCGTGCGCGCAGGAGTGGAAGCTCTCCGCGGCGCCCCGCCCGCGCACGATGTAGCTGCGCGCGCCCATGCTGCCCGGGATGATGCCGAGCTCGCCTTCGCGGGCGCGGATCGCGCCCTTGCG
>JBOIFD010000372.1:0-4305 GCA_050741515.1 Burkholderiales bacterium | reverse complement strand
GCCTCGCGGCGCGCGGCGTCGCGGCTGGCCCGCTCGTCGGCCTCGCGCTTGGCCCGTTCGTCCGCCTCGCGCCGCGCCTGCGCCTCGGCCTGCCGCACCCGCTCCTCGAGCTCGCGGCGGATGCGTTCCTCCTGCTCGCGCATGGTGCGCTCGTCGGCCTCGTGCCGGCCCCGCTCCTCGGCTTCGCGCCGCGCCCGCGCCTCGGCCTCCTTGCGTGCCTGCGCCTCGGCCGCGCGATGGGCCTGCTCCTCGGCTTGCCGCTGAGCGTGCCGCCCCGCCTGGCGGGACTGCTCCTCGAGCTCGCGACGGGCGCGCTCCTCCGCCTCCTTGCGCGCGCGCTCCGCGCCCTCGCGCTTGGCTTTCTCCTCGGCCTCGCGACGGGCGCGCTCCTCGGCCTCCTTCCGGGCCCGCTCCTCCGCATCGCGCTTCGCGCGCGCCGCGGCGTCCGCCTCTTTCCGCGCGCCTTCGGCCGCGTCGCGCTTGGCCTTCTCCGCCGCGTCGCGCTTGGCCTTCTCCGCCGCGTCGCGCTTCGCCCTCTCCTCGGCCGCACGCTTCGCCTTCTCGTCGGCCTCGCGCCGCGCCTTCCCCTCCGCCTCGCGCTTCGCGCGTCCGTCGCCGTCCTGCTTGGCGCGCGCCTGCGCGACCTGGCGCGCCACCTCGTCCGCCTCGGCCTTGGTCTGTGCCGTCACCTCCGCCTTGCTCGGCGGCTTGCTGATGAGCGCCGTGAAGTCGAGGTCGACGTCCTCCTGGACGATCGGCACCTGGGAAGGCGGCGAGATGCTCGCCGGCGCCGACACGAACTCGCGCACGAAGCCTTCCTTGCTGAGCCGGCCGAGCGCCTCGAGCAGCTTCGGCTCGGTGAACTTGTCGAGCTTCTGGTGCAGGTCGCCGACGGTCGCCTTGCCGTCGACCTGGGACAGGACGTTGCGAAGATCGCGCGGCAGCAGGCTCGTCTTGCCGGTGACCTCCATGAGCCCCTTCGCGGTCTTGGTCAGAACCGTTCTTCTATCCATGCGTCCCTGGGTTCCCGAGGCGTCGACGAGCGTTGCAACGATAGCCCGCAATGCTAGCACCGCGACCGGGCGCTCCGTCGTGCAAAAGTGCCCCGGGTGGGGAGTTTATTCGGCCTCTGCGTCAGGCGTTTGGATGCGGCGGGCGCGACCGAATTTCCCCGTCAGCCGGGCGTCCCGAACCCGCCGCCGCCCGGCGTCTCGATGACGAACACGTCGCCGGGGCCGACCTCCGCCCGGTCGGCGCCGCCCAGGTTCAAGCGCGTGCCGTCCGCGCGCTCGACCCAGTTCCGCCCGCACTCGCCGGAGTGGCCGCCCGCGAGCCCGTGGGGCGGGATGCGACGGTGGCCGGAGAGGATCGATGCGGTCATCCGCTCCAGGAATCGGACGCGGCGCGTACCGCCGTTGCCGCCGCGCCAACGGCCGGCACCCCCCCGAGCCGTGACGGATCTCATAACTCTCCAGGAGAACGGGGAAACGCCATTCCAGCACTTCGGGATCGGTGAGCCGCGAGTTGGTCATGTGAGTCTGCACCACGTCGGTGCCGCCGAACCCCTCGCGCGGCGTGCCGTCGGGCGCGAACCGGACCGCGCCCGCGCCCGAGCCGCCGGCCACCGTCTCGTAGTACTGGTGGCGGTCGTTCCCGAACGTGAAGTTGTTCATGGTGCCCTGGGACCCCGCCATCACGCCGAGCGCGCCGTAGAGCGCGTCCGTGACGCACTGGGAGGTCTCGACGTTGCCGGCGACCACCGCCGCCGGGTAGCGGGGCCGCAGCATCGAGCCCTCGGGGATGACGACGTTCAGCGGCTTCAGGCAGCCCGCGTTCAACGGAATGTCGTCGTCGACCAGCGTCCGGAAGACGTACAGCACCGCCGCCATGCAGACCGCCGACGGGGCATTGAAGTTGTTGGCGAGCTGCGGTGAGGTACCGGTGAAGTCGACCGTCGCGCGCCGCGCGCCGCGGTCGATCGAGATCTTCACCCGGATCACGCCGCCGTTGTCGAGCGCGTAGGTGAACTCGCCATCGCGCAGGACATCGATGACCCGCCGCACCGCCTCCTCGGCGTTGTCCTGCACGTGCCGCATGTACGCGTGCACCACGTCCAGGCCGAAGTGCGCGACCTGCTTGCGCAGCTCCTGGACGCCTTTCTCGTTGGCCGCGATCATCGCCCGCAGGTCGGCCATGTTCTGCTGCACGTTCCGGACCGGATACTTCCCGGAGCTCAGCAGCGCGATCGTCTCCGCTTCGCGCAGGCGCCCCTCCTCCACGAGCAGGAAGTTGTCGATCAGGACACCCTCCTCGTCGACCGTCCTGGAGTCGGGCGGCATCGAGCCGGGCGTGATCCCGCCGACGTCGGCGTGGTGGCCGCGCGAGCCGACGTAGAACACCACCCGGCTGCCCGCGTCGTCGTACACCGGCGTGATCACCGTGATGTCGGGCAGGTGCGTACCGCCGTTGTACGGCGCGTTGAGGACGTAGACGTTGCCGGGCCGCATCGTGCTCCGGTTCTCGCGGATCACCGTCTTGATCGACTCGCCCATGGACCCGAGGTGGACCGGCATGTGCGGCGCGTTTGCGATCAGGTTGCCGTCCGGGTCGAACAGCGCGCAGGAGAAGTCGAGCCGCTCCTTGATGTTGACCGAGTACGCGGTGTTCGCCAGCGCGAACCCCATCTGCTCGGCGATCGACATGAACAGGCTGTTGAAGATCTCGAGCATGACCGGGTCCACGTTGGTGCCGATGGCGGTCGTCCGCGGCCGGGGCGCCACGCGCTCGAGCACCAGGTGGTCGAGACGCGTGACCTCGGCCCGCCAGCCGGGCTCGACCACCGTGGTCGCGTTCGCCTCGGCGATGATCGCCGGGCCGTCGAGGCGGTCGCCGGGGCGGAGCGCCTCGCGCCGGAACACGGGTGTGCGATGGCGGCCGCCGCCGGTGAACATGTCGACGGTGTCGGCGGGCGGCGGCGGGCCGGTGCGAGGCGCGGAATCCGGCGGTTGCTCCGCGAACGCGTCCGAGCCGCCCACCGCCTCGACGGAGACGGCCTCGACGATCAGGCCGCGGTCCGGCATCAGGAACGAGTAGCGCGTCCGGTACGCGGCTTCGAAGGCCCCCGCCATCGCGTCGCGCGAGCCGTAGCCGACGACCAGCGCCGAGTCGGTGCCGTCGTAGCGAAGGTGCACCCGCTTCGCGACGCGCACGCGCTCCGCGGCGACGCCCTGCGCGAGCAGCTCGGTCCGGGCGCGCTCCGCGAGCTCGCCCAGCGCGGCGCCGATCTGCGGAACGGCCGCGTCCTCGAGCCGGGCCTCGACCGAGCGCTCGCGCAGCGCCGCCACCTCCGCCAGTCCCATGCCGTAGGCCGAGAGCACCCCCGCCAGCGGGTGGATGAACACGCGCGTCATGCCGAGCGCATCGGCGACGAGGCACGCGTGCTGCCCGCCCGCGCCGCCGAAGGTGCAGAGCGTGTACGCCGTCACGTCGTAACCGCGCTGGACCGAGATCCGCTTGATCGCGTTCGCCATGTTGCCGACCGCGATCGCCACGAAGCCCTCGGCCACCTCCTCGGGCGCGCGCCGGTCGCCGGTCGCCCGCCCGATCTCCTCCGCGAGCGCCGCAAACCTGCCCCGCACCACCGCGGCGTCGAGCGGGAGGTCCCCGCCCGGCCCGAATACCGCAGGGAAGAAGCGCGGCTGGATCTTGCCGAGCATCACGTTGGCGTCGGTGACCGCGAGCGGGCCGCCGCGGCGATAGCACGCCGGGCCGGGATTCGCGCCCGCCGAGTCCGGCCCGACCCGGTAGCGCGCGCCGTCGAAGTGCAGGATCGAGCCGCCGCCGGCCGCCACCGTGTGGATCGCCATCATCGGCGCGCGCATCCGCACGCCCGCGACCTGGGTCTCGAACGCGCGCTCGAACTCGCCGGCGTAGTGCGACACGTCGGTCGAGGTGCCGCCCATGTCGAAGCCGATGATGCGCTCGAACCCCGCCATGGCCGCGGTGCGCGCCGCGCCGACGATGCCGCCCGCCGGCCCCGAGAGGATCGCGTCCTTGCCCTGGAAGCGCCGCGCGTCGGTGAGGCCGCCGCTCGACTGCATGAAAAGCAGCCGCACCTCGCCCAGCTCGGCCGCGACGCGCTCGACGTAGCGCCCGAGGATCGGCGAGAGGTAGGCGTCGACCACCGTGGTGTCGCCGCGGCCGACCAGCTTGATCAGCGGCGACACTTCGTGGCTGACCGACACTTGCGTGAAGCCCATCTCGCGCGCGATTGCCGCGACCTGCTTCTCGTGCGCCGGGTAGCTG
>JBOIFD010000371.1:0-9113 GCA_050741515.1 Burkholderiales bacterium | reverse complement strand
ACTGCTGAAGTTCGCGGCGGGGTGTCGCGCCGCGCACCGCCATGGATCTCAGGCTTTCGGAATTCCCGCCGCGCGAGCGCTGGAAGCTCCCGATCGGCCGCGTGAGCCCGCGGCCGATCGCGTGGATGTCGGCGGTGAACGAGCGCGGGGAAGCCGTCAGGCCTGCCAGGCGAGCCGCACGCGTCCGATCGCCATCACCACCGCGGCGTGTGTGGGCTCGACCACCGGAACGCCGAGCTCCCTCGTCGATGCCACGCGTAACGGCGTCGCTGGAATCGAGATCTCTCTGCGCACATCGCCGACGGTCCCGCAGTATTCCCGCGGAATGATGAGAACGCCGCGCAGGTGCGCGCCCAAGTCATCGAGGAAATTGGTCGGGGCGAAGTGATTCGAACACTCGACCCCCTGCACCCCATGCAGGTGCGCTACCAGGCTGCGCTACGCCCCGACCGGAACCGCGATTGTATCGGGATCGCCGACTCGCCGGCGCCCGCCTTCAGACGCTCAGGTCGTCCAAAACGTTGGACAGCTCGCGCCGGATGCGCGCGAAGTCGACCGGTCCGCCCTCGGACTTGTGATTGCCGCGCTCGCGCATCGCCTCGTCGAGGCGGTTGCGCGCCCCGCTGATGGTGAACCCCTGCTCGTACAGGAGCTCGCGGATGCGGCGGATGAGCAGCACCTCGTGGTGCTGGTAATAGCGGCGATTCCCGCGTCGCTTCACCGGCTTGAGCTGGGTGAACTCCTGCTCCCAATAGCGCAGCACGTGCGGCTTCACGCCGCACAGCTCGCTGACCTCGCCGATGGTGAAGTAACGCTTGGCGGGGATCGGCGGGAGGCTAACCTTCGCCGCCCGGCTGTTGCTCGCGGTTTCCACTGTGCGCCTGCTCGACGAGCGCCTTCAGCTTCTGGCTTGCGTGGAAGGTGACCACCCGCCGGGCCGTGATCGGGATCTCTTCACCGGTCTTGGGGTTGCGCCCCGGGCGCTGGGGCTTGTCGCGGAGCTGGAAGTTCCCGAACCCGGACAGCTTGACGCTCTCCCCGTTCTCGAGCGCGGTCCGGATCTCCTCGAAGAAGGCCTCCACCATGTCCTTCGCTTCCCGCTTGTTCAGGCCGACCTTCTCGAACAGCATATCGGCCAGCTCGGCCTTGGTGAGGGTCATTCGCTCTCCCTAGGTGCGTCGTTGTGCGCCGTAGCGGGCGATGAGAAGCTGCTCCAAGTCCGCCATCGCGGCGTCCACTTCGGCGTCTGTAAGTGTTTTTCCAGTATCTTGCATAACTACCCGAAACGCAAGGCTTTTTTTGCCTTTTCTCACACCTTCCCCACGGTAAAGGTCGAACAATCGGACCTCCTGCACGAGCCCCGGTCGGGCCTTCGACAGTGCGTCCAGCAGCGCCTGGGCGGGCACCCCCTCGTCCACCAGCACCGCCAGGTCGCGGATGACCGCCGGGAACCGGGAAACCTCCATCGGACGGGGCAGCGGGACCGCCAGCAGCGGCTCGGCGTCCAGCTCGAACGCCACCGACGCTGCCGGAAGCTCGTATTTCTGCAGCCACCGGGGGTGAAGCTCGCCGATCCAGCCCGCCGCGACCCCTTCGACCTCGACCCGCGCGGACCGGCCCGGGTGCAGCGCCGGATGGACGGCATTCACGAATCGGGCTTGACGCGGCGCAAAGAGGAGCTCGACATCGCCCTTGAGGTCGAAGAAGTCGACGGCTCGCTCCCGCACGCCCCACTGCTCCTCGAACGCCGGCCCGAAGGCAATCGCGCCGACCCGCACCGGCTGCCGGACTCCAGCCACCTCGAGATCGCCGTCGGTGACGCCTGGATCGCGCAGGAAGACCCGCCCCACCTCGAACACCCGCACCCGGGAGAGCTTGCGGTTGAGGTTGTAGCGGACGTTCGCGACGAGGCTGCCGATCAGCGTCGTGCGCATCACGGCGAGCTGACTCGCGATCGGGTTGACGAGCCGGATCGGCGCCGCGTTGCCGGCGAAATCCCGCTCCCATTCGGCGTCGACGAAGCTGAAGTTGATGACCTCGGTGTAGTCGGACGCCGCGAGCCGCGCGCGGACCTCGTGCAGCGAGCGTCGGGCCTCCGCCGGCGCGTGCATGACCGCCGGCGCGACCGGCGGATGCACCGGGATCCGGTCAAAGCCGTGCACCCGCGCGACCTCCTCGATGAGGTCTTCTTCGATCTCGATGTCGAACCGGTACGACGGCGGCGTGACCACGAACGCTTCGTCGCGGCCGGAGCCCTCGCGCCGGAGCGCTGACCCCAGCCGCCGGAAGATGTCCGCCATCTCGTCGGCCGGAACCGCGACCCCGATCACCTTGTGCGCCCGCGCGACGCGCATGCGGACCGGCGCCCGCTCGGGCAGCCGCGCGACCGTGTCGACGGTCGGTCCCGGCTCGCCGCCGCAGACGTCGAGGATGAGCGCGGTCGCCCGCTCGATCCCCTCGACCTCGTTCGCGAAGTCGACGCCGCGCTCGAAGCGGTGCGCGGCGTCGCTCGTGAAGTTATAGCGGCGCGCGCGGCCCGCGATCGCTTCCGGGTAGAAGAACGCCGACTCGAGGAACACGTGCCGGGTCGCCGCGTCGGCCTTGGTGCTGTCGCCGCCCATGATGCCGGCGAGCCCGATCGGTCCGCTCGCGTCGGTGATCGCGAGCACGTCCGGATGGACCTCGACCGTCTGCTCGTTGAGCAGCTTCACGTGCTCGCCGCCGCGGCCGAACCGGACATCGATCCCGCCCTTCAGCTTGTCGAGGTCGTAGACGTGCAGTGGCCGCCCGAGCTCGAGCATCACGTAGTTGGTCACGTCGACCAGCGCCGAGATCGGTCGCTGTCCGGCGCGCTCGAGACGGCGCTTCATCCATTCCGGCGTCGGTGCGCCGGCGTTCACGTTCCGGATGACCCGACCCGCGAAGCGCCCGCAGCCGCTCGCATCCGAGATCTTCACCGGGAACCGTGCGTCGCTCTTCGCGGGCACCGGTTTGACCGCGGGGGGCGTGAGCTTGGCCCCGGTGAGCGCCGCGACCTCGCGGGCGACGCCGAGCACCGACAGGCAGTCGGCCCGGTTCGGCGTCAGTTTCAAGGTGAGGAGGTTGTCGTCGAGCTCGAGGTATTCGCGCAGTGGCGCGCCCGCGGGCGCATCGGCCGGCAGCGCAAGCAGCCCCGAGTGGTCCTCCGAGAGCCCGAGCTCGCGGGCGGAGAGCAGCATGCCGTTCGACTCGACGCCCCGCAGCGTCGTCGCCTTCACCGTCATGCCCGGCAGCTCGGCGCCGGCGAGCGCCAGCGGCGCCTTCATCCCGGCGGCGACGTTCGGCGCCCCGCAGACGACCGCGAGCGGCGGCCCCGCCCCCGCGTCGACCTTGCACACCGTCAGCCGGTCGGCGCCCGGGTGCTTCCGGACCTCGAGCACGCGTGCGACGACGACGCTCGAAAAAGGCGGCCCGACCGGCGTGACGGTCTCGACCTCGACGCCCGACATCGTGAGCAGGTGCGCGAGCTCGTCCGTGGTCAGCGTCGGGTCGACCATCGTGCGCAGCCAGCTCTCGGGGAACTGCATGGGCTCGAGTGCCTCAGGCGAACTGGCGCAGGAACCGCAGGTCGCCGTCGAAGAACAGCCGCAGGTCGTTGATCCCGTAGCGGAGCATCGTCAGCCGCTCGAGCCCCGAGCCGAACGCGAAGCCGATGTGGCGCTCCGGATCGAGCCCGAAGTTGCGCACCACGTTCGGATGCACCTGGCCGGCGCCGGAGATCTCGAGCCAGCCGCCGTCCTTGAACGCCATGTCGATCTCGGCGGAGGGCTCGGTGAAGGGGAAGAACGACGGACGGAAGCGCACCCGCAGGTCGTCGGTCTGGAAGAACCGGCGGAGGAAATCGGTGTAAACGCCTTTCAGATCGGCGAAGCTGATGTGGCTGTCGATCCACAGCCCCTCGACCTGGTGGAACATCGGCGAGTGCGTGGCGTCGCTGTCCACGCGATAGGTGCGGCCGGGCGCGATCACCTTGATCGGCGGCGGGTGGGTCCGCGCGTAGCGCACCTGCATCGGGCTGGTGTGCGTGCGCAGCAGCAGCGGCAGCCCGCGGGAATCGTTGCCGTCGACGTAGAAGGTGTCGTGCATCGACCGCGCCGGGTGGTTCTCCGGCTGGTTGAGCGCGGTGAAGTTGTGCCAGTCGGTCTCGATCTCAGGGCCGTCGGCGACGTCGAACCCGATCGAGCGGAAGATCGCCTCGACGCGCTGCCAGGTGCGGGTGATCGGATGGATCCCGCCCCGCCCGCGCGAGCGGCCCGGCAGGGTGACGTCGAGCGCCTCTTCCGCGAGCCTGGACTCGAGCTTCGCCGCGGCGATCGCCGCGCGGCGCTCGGCCAAGAGCTGCTCGATGCGATCCTTCGCCTCGTTGATGCGGGCGCCGCGGGTGCGGCGCTCCTCGGGCGCGAGCTTCGCGAGGCCTTTCAGCGCCGCGGTGATGACGCCCTGCTTGCCGAGATAGCGCGCCTTGGCGTTCTCGAGCGCGGGCAGGTCGCCGATCGCGGCGAACGCCGATGCTGCTTCGGCGACGATCGCGTCGAGATCCTGCATGCCGTGAGGGTTCGGCCCGGAGCCCGTGCCGCGAGCGCCTGGGCGCGGAGATCGGGCCCGGGTTTCCGCGCCGCCTACGCCGCCGCGAGCTTCGACTTCGCGGCTTCAGCGAGCTTGGCGAACGCCGCCCGGTCCGCGACGGCGATGTCCGCGAGCACCTTGCGGTCGATCTCGATCGCCGCCTTCTTCAGGCCGCTCATGAACGCGCTGTAGCTCAGCCCGCACTGCCGGGCGGCGGCGTTGATGCGCGCGATCCAGAGGGCGCGAAATTCGCGCTTGCGGCGGCGACGATCCCGGTAGGCGTATTGCCCGGCCTTCATGACCGCCTGCTTGGCGACGCGGAAGACGTTCTTTCGCCGGCCGCGATAACCCTTGGCCCGGGCGATGACCTTCTTGTGCTTCGCGCGGGCGGTGACGCCCCGTTTGACGCGTGGCATGGGTCAGGTCCTCTCGTAGGGAAGCATCCTGCGAACCGCGCGCTTGTCCGCCTCGTGCACCGCGGTCGTGCCGCGCAGATGACGCTTCCGCTTGGCCGATTTCTTGGTGAGGATGTGGCGCAGGAACGCCCGGCTCCGCTTGATCCCGCCGCGGGCCTGCATGCGGAAACGCTTCGCGGCGCTCCGCTTCGTCTTGAGCTTCGGCATACACACTCCGTTTCTCGTAGCGCCGGGTGGCTCCGGGCGGAGCGCTTGCGGACCGCGGCACGACTTGTTTGCGCCCCCTCGGGGGCCTTGCCCGGGCGCCGCTACTGCGACGCCGCCGGCGCCTTGCCCGGCGGTTTCGCGCCCGCCGGCTTCTCGACCTTCTCTGCAGCCTTCTTCTTCACCGGCACCTTCTTGGGCCCGAGCACCATGATCATCTGCCGGCCTTCGAGCTTCGGGAACTGCTCCACCACGCCGTAGGGTTCCAGATCGGCCTTCACCCGCTCGAGCAGGCGCACCCCGAACTCCTGGTGCGCCATCTCGCGGCCGCGGAACCGCAGCGTCACCTTCGTCTTGTCGCCTTCCTCCAGGAACCGGATCAGGTTCCGCAGCTTGATCTTGTAGTCGCCCTCGTCGGTGCCGGGGCGGAACTTGATCTCCTTGACCTGGATCTGCTTCTGCTTGAGCCGGGCCTCGTGGGCCTTCTTCTGCTCGCGGTACTTGAACTTCCCGTAGTCCATCAGCTTGCACACCGGCGGCTTCGCCAGCGGCGCGATCTCCACGAGGTCCACGTCCCGCTCCTCGGCCATTTTCAACGCGTCGCGGGTGGCGACGACGCCGAGCTGCTCACCGTTCTCGTCGACCAGTCTCACTTCCGGCGAATTGATCTCGCCGTTGATGCGCTGCTTTTCCTGAGCGATGTGACCCCCCGCAAAAACCGAAAAATTAGGCCGCGCTTCCCGGGACCGCCTCACGGGTGAGGCGCTCGACGAAGACCGGCAGGCTCACCTGCCCGAGATCCTCGCCGCCGCGGGTGCGCACGGCCACCTTGCCTGCAGCCCGTTCCTTGTCGCCGACGATCAGCTGGTAGGGGAGCTTCTGCAGGCTATGTTCGCGGATTTTATAGGTGATCTTTTCGTTCCGCAAATCCGCGTCGACGCGAAAGCCGTGGCGCCGCAGGGCGTCGGCGACCTCGCGCGCGTAGTCGGCCTGATGCTCGGAAATGTTGAGCACGACCGCCTGTACGGGGGCCAGCCAGAGGGGCAGCGCACCAGCGTAGTGCTCGAGCAGGATGCCGATGAAGCGTTCCATGGAGCCGACGATGGCCCGGTGCAGCATGACCGGGATCCGGCGCGAGTTGTCCTCGGCGACGTACTCCGCCCCGAGCCGGCCGGGCATGTTGAAGTCGACCTGCATCGTCCCGCACTGCCAGACGCGGCCGATCGCGTCCTTGAGCGAGTACTCGATTTTCGGCCCGTAGAACGCCCCTTCGCCCGGCGCGACGTCGAACGCGCAGCCGGACCGCTCGAGCGACTCGATGAGCGCGCCCTCCGCCTTGTCCCAGAGCTCGTCCGCGCCGACGCGCTTCGGCGGGCGCGTCGCCATCCTGTAGATCACGTCGGTGAACCCGAAGTCGCGGTAGACCTTCTGCAACTGCGCGGTGAACGCGACGCATTCGTCGAGGATCTGGTCCTCGGTGCAGAAGATGTGGCCGTCGTCCTGGGTGAACGCGCGCACGCGCAGCATGCCGTGGAGCGCTCCCGACGGCTCGTTCCGATGGCAGGTTCCGAACTCGCCCAGGCGCAGCGGGAGCTCGCGATAGCTGTGGAGCCGCGACCTGTAGATCAGGATGTGGCCCGGGCAATTCATCGGCTTGATCGCGTAGTCGCGGTTCTCCGAACCGGTGAAGAACATGTTCTCCTTGAAGTTGTCCCAGTGCCCGGACCGCTCCCACAGGCTGCGCTCGAGGATCTGCGGCGCGCGCACCTCCTGGTAGCCGTTGTCGCGGTAGACCCGCCGCATGTGACTCTCGACCTGCTGCCAGATCGTCCAGCCCTTCGGGTGCCAGAAGACCTGGCCGGGCGCCGCTTCCTGCACGTGGAAGAGGTCGAGCTGGGTGCCGAGCCGGCGGTGGTCGCGCTTCTCCGCCTCCTCGAGCAGGTGGAGATAGGCGTCCTGCTGCTCCTTGCTGGCCCACGCCGTGCCGTAGATGCGCTGGAGCATCTCGTTCTTCGAGTCGCCGCGCCAGTAGGCGCCGGCGACCTTCATGAGCTTGAAGACCTTGAGCTTGCCGGTCGACGGCACGTGCGGGCCGCGACAGAGGTCGACGAAGTCGCCCTCGCGATAGAGCGTGATCGGTTCGCCCGCGGGGATCGACGCGATGAGCTCCGCCTTGTAGTGCTCGCCGATCGACTCGAAGAACTCGACCGCGCGGTCCCGCTCCCAGAGCTCGCGCGCCACCGGGAGATCGCGCTTCGCGAGCTCCGTCATCTTCTTCTCGATCGCCGCCAGATCCTCGGGCGTGAACGGCCGCGTGTACGCGAAGTCGTAATAGAACCCGTTCTCGATCACCGGCCCGATCGTCACCTGCGCGTCGGGAAAGAGCTCCTTCACGGCGTACGCGAGCAGGTGCGCCGTCGAGTGGCGCAGAATCTCGAGGCCGTCCTGGTCCTTGTCGGTGACGATCGCGACGTCGGCGTCGCCCTCGATCCGGCACGAAGTATCGACGAGCTTGCCGTTCACCCGCCCCGCGAGCGCGGCGCGCGCGAGACCCGGCCCGATCGACTGCGCGACCTCCGCGACCGTCACCGGGCCGGGAAAGGACTTCTGCGAGCCGTCGGGCAGGCGTATGTTCGGCATGGCTCAGGATCCTCGACGCAAAAAAAGTGCGGTCGAGCCGCACTTTCTTCGTCGTGACGCGCTCCACCGCGGGGGTTCAACCGCCGGAAGCTCGAGTTCGGAACGCCACGCCCGGGTCTCCTTCGATCCTGCAATGGATGCTGGTAGGCGCGATTGGACTCGAACCAACGACCCCTACCATGTCAAGGTAGTGCTCTAACCAGCTGAGCTACGCGCCTGAGAGGTCGAGAGTCTAGCGGAGGACGCCGGGCGCGGCAAATCGCCCCCGCCGCGAGTCCCGGTCAGCGGGCCGCGGCGCGCAGCATCTCGGCCGCGTGCCGGCGCGTCGTCGCCGTGATCTCGACCCCGCCCAGCATGCGCGCGATCTCCTCCACGCGTGCCGTCTCGTCGAGAACCGCGACCCGGCTGCGGGTGACCCCGTTCGCCGTGGTTTTCGCGACCGACCACTGGTGCTCGGCCTGCGCGGCGACCTGCGGCAGATGGGTCACGCACAGGATCTGACGGCGCGCCCCGAGCGCGCGGAGGTTCCGGCCGACGACTTCCGCTACCGCCCCGCCGATGCCCGCGTCGACCTCGTCGAAGATCAGCGTCGGCACCGCCGCGGCCTCGCTCGTGATGCCCTGGATCGCGAGGCTGATCCGGGAGAGCTCGCCGCCGGAGGCGACCTTTGCGAGCGGCTGCGGCGCGAGACCGGGATTGGTCGAGACCAGCAGCTCGATCGCCTCGTTGCCGTGCGCGCTCCCGCCGTCGATCGCCCGCAGCGCCACTTCGAAACGCCCCCCGGCCATCGCGAGCGCCTTCATCTCTACGGTCACCTGCCGCGCGAGCTTCGTGGCCGCCGCCTTCCGGTCGGCCGAGAGCCGCGCCGCGAGTCCTGCGTAGCGGGACTTGGCCGCGTCCTCCTGCGCACGCAGTGCGTCGAGGTCGGCGGCGACCTGGAGCTCCGCGAGCCGCGACGTCAACCGCCCGGCGAGCTCGGGCAGCGCGTCGGCACTGACCTTGAACTTGCGCGCCGTGGAGTGGATGGCTTCGACCCGGCGCTCGACCTCGGCGAGCCGCGCCGGATCGAGCTCGAGGCGGTCCGCGTACCGGCGCAGCGCGTGCGCCGCCTCGCCGCCCTGCGCGCGTCCGCCGTCGATCGCGCGCAGCGCCACTTCGAAGCGCCCGCCGGTCATCGCGAGCGCCTTCATCTCTAGGGTCACCTGACGCGCGAGCTTCGTGGCCGCCGCCTTCCGGTCGGCCGAGAGC
>JBOIFD010000370.1:0-5607 GCA_050741515.1 Burkholderiales bacterium | reverse complement strand
AGCGCTTCAGCCGATGAAGCGCAGGATCCACAGCGAGAGCTGCGGGATGTAGGTCACGACGGCGAGCGCGGCGAGCGCGACGCCGATGAACGGCAGGACCCCGGGGTAGATGCTGGAGAGCGGCGCCTTGAACACCGCCTGCCCGACGAAGATGTTGATCCCGAACGGCGGCGTGAACGTGCCGATGCTCAGGTTCATCACCAGGACCACGCCGAAATGGACCGGGTCGACGCCCGCCGCCCGGGCGATCGGCAGGAGCAGCGGCGTCAGCACGAGGATCGCCGACACGGTATCGAGGAACGTGCCGACCGCGAGCAGCAGGACGTTGATCGCCAGCAGGACGCCCCACGGCGGCAGTTCGAGCGCGGCGACGTAGGCGGCCGCGGCCTGCGCCGCGCCGCTCACCGTGAGCAGCCAGGAGTACACCCCGGCGACGGCGACGATCACGAAGATCTGCGCGGTGAGATACATCGACCGGCTCGCGGTCTCGAAGATCTCCCGCGGCCCGGCCTCGCGGTGGATGAAGCCGACGACGACGATCGCGTAGACGCAGGCGACGCCGGCCGCCTCGGTCGGCGAGAAGACGCCGGTGTAGATGCCGCCGAGGATCACCACCGGCGCGAGGATCGCCCAGACGCCGTCGCGGGTCGCCGCGGCGAACTCCCGGAGCTCGAACGCCGCGCCGCCGCGCTCGCCCTTGCGAGCGACGTAGTAGTAGATGTAGGCCGCGTAGAACGCGGCGAGCACGAAGCCCGGCACGACGCCGGCGGCGAACAGCTTGACGATCGAGGTGTCGGACGCGATGCCGTAGAGGATCATCCCGATGGACGGCGGGATCAGGTTGTCGATCGCGCCCCCCGCAACGAGCAGCCCGGTGGCGAACCGTTCGTTGTAGCCCGCCTCCCGCAGCCGCCGGTAGGTGAGCCCGCCGACCGCCGCGACCGCCGCCGCGGTCGAGCCCGAGACCGCGCTGAACACGACCGTGGTGCCGAGGACGGTGAACGGCAGGCTGCCCCGGACGCTGCCGATCATCGACAGCACCCAGCGCACCAGCCGCCTGGACACGCCGCCGCGCCCGAGGAGGTCGCCGGCGAAGATGAAGAACGGGACGGCGAGCAGCGCGTACTTGTCGAGGCTGCCGAACATCACCTGATGGAGCGCGGTGGTCGGCACCCCGGCGAACAGCACCAGCACCGTCGCCGCGGTGGCGAGCAGGATCAGGAAGAAGGGAAAGCCGGCGAGGAGCAGGCCCAGGGGCAGGAGCGCCATCACCCAGCCCATGGCGCGGCGCTCCTCAGAACTTGCCGGTGAAGTACGACCGGATGCGGACGACGACGGCGAGGATCGTGAGCGCGAACCCCGCCGCGAGCGCGGCATGCGGGATCACCTTGGGCACGCCCGCGGAGACGCTCACCGAGCCGGTCTCGACGAAGAGCGCAACGACCCGGACCGACTGGGTGAGCGCGAAGACGCAGCAGGCGACCAGGGCGACCGCAGTGAACCCGTTGAGCACCAGCCGCCATGGCCCCCTGACCCAGGCCGAGAAGAGGTCCATGCGGAGGTGGTCGCCGTTGTAGGCGATCGCACCCATGCCGACGAAGACCCCCCAGATCGTGATGAACACCATGACCTCCTCGGCCCAGAACAGGGCGTGGCCGAAGAGATAGCGGCTCACCACGTTGGCGAAGTTGATCGCGATGCCCGTGAGCATCAGCGTGCCGAGGATCCAGCTCGGCGCGGTGACGAACGCGAACCGGGCCATCCGCCGCGGGCCTCGCCGCTCAGGCGGTTGGGGAGGGCTGCCGCTTGCCGGCTAGTACTTCTGCCCGGTGGCGACGAGGCGCTTGTAGAAAACGCTCACCGGCGCGCTGTCCTTCGTCACTTCGTCGCCGATCCCGGCGAGCAGCTGCCGCACCCGCGCCTGGTCCGCGGGCGAGAGGGTGATGAACTCGCCGCCGGCGTCGCTCCAGCGCTTGCGCATCGTGTCGTCGAGCGCGCGCGACTGCGCCATCGTCCGGGCCTGCAGCTTGTTGCCTTCCTCGATGACCGCCTGGCGCAGGTCCGCCGGCAGCTTGCTGAGCCACGGCCGGCTCACCGCCGCGGCCGAGACGATCATCGTGTCGTTCACCTGCGTCAGCACCTTGCTGATGTCGTTGAACTTCAGGTTCACGTAGACGGCGGTGGCGCTCATGGTGCCGTCGATGACGCCCTGCTGGATCCCGGGCACGACCTCGGAGAGATCCATGGGGACGGCCGAGGCGCCGAACTGGCGCATCTTGGCGCGCTCGGCGGCGGTGGCGTTGACGCGGAGCTTCTTGCCCTTGAAATCGTCGAGCTTGCGGATCGGCTGCTTGCCGAAGTAGTGCGCGAACCCGTAGGTGAACACCGACACCACCTGCAGGCCCTTGTCCGCCCCGAGCGTCAGGATCTCCTTGTTGAGGGCGGGGTCGAGGAGGAGCTTCTCCGCGTGCACCGAATCCTTGAACAGCACCGGGATGCTGAACGTGCCGAACCGCGGGTCGACGCCGGCGAAGAAGTCGACCGGCGCGACGAACGACTCGACCGTGCCGAGCTGCAAGCCCTCGATCTGGCTCGCGACCGACCCGAGCTGGCCGCGCGGAAAGAGCTTCACCTCGATGCGGCCCTTGCTCCGCGCCTCGAGCGCCTCCTTGTACCAGTTGGCCCACTGATGCTGGATGTCGTTCATCGTGACGAAGCCGACCTTCATCGTGAAGTCGGCCGCCGGCGCGGGGCCGGCGCCGAGCGCAAGGCCGGCGGCGGCGGCGAACGAGCGGACTGCGAGCGCAGCGCGTGACATGGATTCCTCCTCCTCTCCTTCGATTGCGCCCCGGGGCTCCGGGGCAGGGGTTCACCAGACCAGGTCGCCTTCCCTGATCAGCATCAGGCAGTTGTCGGCTTCGGTGTAGGGCGCGTGCGGCACGCCGCACGGCATGCGGAACCAGATGCCCTTCGAATAGGCCGCGTACTCGTCCTTGAGGCAACCGTCCAGCACCAGCGTCTCCTCGCCGATCGCGTGGTCGTGCGAGGGGAGCCTGCGGTTCGGCGCCACGTTGCCGATGCGGCTCGTCTCGATGCCGTCGGCGTTCGGATAGAGGTGCAGCACCTTCGCGCCGCGATGCGGGAAATCGAGCCACTGCGCGGTTCGCGCGTCGATGACGATGCGCTCGCCGGCGTTCGGGCGGATCGGAACGCGCCACTTCGCGTAGATCACGCAGCCGTCCTTCGACGCGGGGGTGTGGCGGAAGCCGGGCTGGTTGCGAAGGAACGAGTGCGCGCCGTACGCGCCGTGATCGTCGGTGTAGGTGCCCTCGATCACCACCACGTCCATGCGGTCCTCGAGGACGTGGGTGGGGATCTTCGCTCCGGGCGCGAACCTGAGGAGCGAAGTCTCGCGCCCCTTCCTCGGGTCGTGGACGAGCTCGAGGACCCGGCGCGAGACGCCCGGCCATCCGGTGGGCTCCCACGGCATCGCGTTCGTGTCCATCACCGCGACCTTGCTCGGGTCCGCGTTGACCTGGGCTCGCGCGCTCATCGCCTTCCTCCTCCTCGAACAGGCCTTGCGAAGACCATGGGTTTACGGTAAACGAGACCGGCGCCGCCCGTCAACCGGCGGCGTTCCGTTCGAGGAGGAGTGAGCGCCCATGGCCGACACGGACGAGGAACCGAGAGTCGCCCAGAAGAGCCCGTACAAGGCGGAGCTGCTGGCAACCTACCGCTACGCGTGGTGCCGATGCGGGCTGAGCAAGATGCAGCCCTGGTGCGACGGCTCGCACACCTCCACGAAGACCGGGATCACGCCCATCGTCTGGACCCAGGAGAAGGACAAGACCGCCTTCCTGTGCGGCTGCAAGCGGAGCGGCAACAAGCCGTTCTGCGACGGGACCCACAAGTCGCTATAGGTCCGGGGGGGTCAACCGCGACCTTCCATGCGGTCGAGCAGCGCCGCCGGGTCGTCGAGGTCCACCCCCGGAAGGGTGCCGCCGCCGAGGTCGGTCTGACCGGAAGCGAGACTTTCTTCGCCGCGTGCCGCGCAGCGGGGCGGGACATGGCCAGCCGCAATCCCTGCTCGACGAGCGCCGTAAGCGTGGCGCCGCGCCGCTTCCCGCTTGGCGCGTTTGAGCAATGCGTCGTCGAGCCGTATGGTCGTTCGCATACGTCTGAGCTGCGATATGCCGGGATGTCAAGCCGGCGTGCGAGCGCCCCGTCCCGGTCAGGGGAGCAGCGCCGCAAATCGGTCGCGAACTCCCTCGGTCTTTCGGCGCACGTCGGCCTTGTAAGCTGCGACTTTGTCCCGGTCGACCTGCCACAGCGCTCCCTCCGGATAGCTCTGTCCGAAGACGTCGATGAGCAGCGACCGGAACTTGCCCGAAGCCATCGCCGGATCGCCGCTTTCGCGCTGCTCCTTGTAGCCCACCTCCTCGGCGCTCGTGAGTGCGCAGAGCAGCGGATGGACGCGCTCCGAGAACACCTTCCGATGCCGTTGGATCTGCTGGATCGTCCGGTCGAGGGGCAGGTCCTGCCAGATCTCCTTGCCGACCTGCAGGACGCGGTCGTCGACGCCCGACGCGAGCGGGAACGCGTTGATCAGCCAATCGCCGAGATGAGACGCGTTCGACCGCGACCGGCCGTAGAGCAGCAGGTCCTCCTCGGAGCGCGCGTACCAGCGGGTCAGCCGGTCGATGAGCGCGCCGAGCCGCGCCGCCGGGAGCGACTCGCGGTACTGCGTGCCGAAGATGCCGATCGAGGCCCTGGCGCGCCCTGCCGCTTCGACGAGCGCCTCGTCGATCAGATCGCCGAACAGGCTGTTGCCGATCCCGATGACGAGGAGATCGACGCGTTCCGGCACCGGCGCGAGGGGGCGCAGCGTTCCCCAGCTCACCTCCGCGTTCGGCGGCAGCACTTCGTTGAGCACGTGGAACCCGAGCCGGTCGCCGAAGTTGCCGACGTTGTTGTACGAGAGGACGTGCACGCGCTTGATTGCGGCCGGCGGAAGATCGGCCGCCATCCCGAGCTTGACGAGGACCTGCAGGTCGTCGATCTGCCGCTGCAGGGCCGGGCGATAGCCGCTCCGTCGGGCGAGCTCCAGGAAACCGGCAAGCGAAAGGTCGTTCACCCACCCGAGCGCCCGCCGGTCGACGTGAGCGGTCGATTCCGTCGGGCAGTAGCTGCAGAGGATCGGCCGGCCCGCGCGTGCCAGCGCGGCGAAGATCTCGGCCGGCTTGAACAGGTACTCCCACACGCCGAGCATCACGACGAGATCACAGGCGGCGAGTGCCGTCTCGGGAACGCCGTGCGTGTTGAGATCGACGACGATCGTCCGTTCGTCGCGGGCGACGACGTCGCAGGGCTGATACGAGCAGCCGAAAGGCAGATGCTGCTCGAGCGTCATCGCGCCGCAGCCGAGGTCGAGCACGCGGGATCCCGCCGGGACGAGGTCCGCCGCGGCGACCGAGCGCGCCTGCCACATCGCCTCGAGCTGGACGGGATCGCCCCAGCGCTCGAGGTCGGTCTGACCGGCCGCGACTACGCGCTTGCGGCGTTCGGCTTCGTCCAAGCTGCGCGCGAAAGCAGTCAGACGACGCTGAG
>JBOIFD010000369.1:0-14143 GCA_050741515.1 Burkholderiales bacterium | reverse complement strand
GTACTCGCGCGGCGCCCCGGCGGCCTTCGCCAGCTGCTCGCGCCCGGGTGACGAGGCCTTCTTCAGCGCGGTGGCGAGGCGCTCGGCCCGCACGGGCTTCAGCAGGTAGTCGAGCGCGTTCAGCTCGAACGCCTCGATCGCGTACTGGTCGTGCGCGGTGACGAAGACGACCGCGGGCGGACGCTCGAGCGCGGCGAGATGGCGCGCGAACTCCATGCCGTTCATCTCCGGCATGTGGATGTCGACGAGCGCGACGTCGACCGGCAGCCGGGGCAGGAGCGTGAGCCCCTCGTACCCGGTCGCCGCTTCGCCGACGACTACGTTCGGGAGCTCGCCCGCGAGGTCGCCGAGCACCTCCCGCATCCGGTCGCGCGCCGGCTGCTCGTCGTCTACCAGGAAGATCCGGAGCGGCGGCGGCGCGGTCATTGCGGCTTGAACCACCCGGAACCGGTCACGTGGCCACCTCCCGAGCTAGGCCGCAGCCCGGGAGTCGGGCGCCGGGTGCGACGCGGCTCGCCGGTAGGGCATCGCCATCCGGATCTCGAAGTTCGGGCCGC
Source organism: Burkholderiales bacterium (assembly GCA_050741515.1). Lineage (GTDB taxonomy): Bacteria > Pseudomonadota > Gammaproteobacteria > Burkholderiales > SG8-39 > DATEDA01. The sequence continues at coordinate 13,586 of JBOIFD010000369.1, read as the reverse complement.
TCACCTCGGTCGCGAGCTCGGCCTCGACGTCGAAGTGGAGCAGGAGGCGCTCGCGGATGTTCGCGAGCGCGATCCGGTTGCCCTGCCGGTGCTGGTGCTCCGGGTGATAGGGGTTGGTGAGCTTGAGGTGCAGCCGGTCCCGCTCGCGCCGGATCGCGATCTCGATCGTGCCCGGCGCGGCGCCCGGCTCGATGCCGTGATAGACGGCGTTCTCCACCAGCGGCTGCAGCAGCAGCGGCGGCACGAGCGCATCGCGCGGCGCGTCCTCGACCTTCCACTCGACCGCGAGCCGATCGCCGAGACGGAGCTGCTCGAGGTTCAGGTACTGGCGGGCGAGCTCGATCTCGCGCCCGAGCGTCGTGAGATCGGCCGCGTCGGCCATCACCATCCGGTAGAGGTCGGCCAGGTCCTCGAGGGCGTGCTCGGCACGCTTCGGGTCCCTGCGGATGAGCGAGAGCACGGCGTTCAGCGTGTTGAACAGGAAATGCGGCCGGATGCGCGCCTGCAGCGCCTGGAGGCGCGCCTCGGCGAGCGCGGGCGAGAAGGCGCGGTTGCGCAGGTGGAAGTAGCCGGCGAGGAACGCGGTGAGGAGCAGCGCGAAGCTGCCGGCGCGCAGGGTCCCGAGCGCTTCGCTGTCCACGCTCGCCCGCAGCCACTGCGCCCCGGCGGTGAGCCACATGACGCCGACCGCGATCACCGCGACCCCGACCCAGTAGGGCAGGCGCGCGAGCCACCGGTTCGCCATCCATAGCAGGCACAGGCTGGCGATCAGCACCGGCTCGACGACGAGCGCGATGTCGACGAACGCGTCGGCGAGCTGCCCGAGCCCCGGCGCCTTGATCGCCGCGGCGAGGAGCGCCGCCAGGTTGACGATCACGAGAATGCGGGCCACCACGCCGAGGTTGCGAAAGTCGGGCAGCGCGTCGCGAACGTGGTTCACCGGGTGTGGGTTCCTGTGCGTCGGGGGGCGCGGGCGGGCATCGCCCCCTGAATGGCTTAGAATCGAGGTTTGGATTTCCCGCCGGAACAGGAACGTAAGTCGTTGTCTTGCGGGCGATTCTCGGGTCTAGCTCGGATCTTATCAAGCCATCATGTCGACCCCCGAGGAAAAGGGTCACACCGCCTGGTCCGGCCGGTTCTCCGAGCCGGTGGACGCCCGCGTCCAGCGTTATACCGCATCGGTGTCGGTCGACCGGCGGCTCGCCGAGTTCGACCTCCAGGGCTCCCTCGCCCATGCCCGGATGCTCGCGGCGTGCGGGGTGCTCGCCGCGCCGGATCTCGCGGCCATCGAGCGCGGCCTCGGCGAGATCGCTGACGAGATCCGGGCGGGAACGTTCCAGTGGTCGCTCGAGGCCGAGGACGTCCATACCCACATCGAGCGCCGGCTGGTGGCGCTCATAGGCGACGCCGGGAAGCGCCTGCACACCGCCCGCTCCCGCAACGACCAGGTCGCGACCGACGTTCGGCTCTTCCTGCGCGCCGCCATCGACGACGTCGTCGCGCTCCTCGAGCGGCTCAGCCGCGCGCTCGTCGACCTCGCGGAGCGCCACGCCGCGACCGCGATGCCCGGGTTCACGCACCTGCAGGTCGCGCAGCCGGTCACGTTCGGCCATCACCTGCTCGCGTACTACGAGATGCTGAAGCGCGACCGCGAGCGGCTCGCCGGCTGCCGCAGGCGGGTCAACGTCCTCCCGCTCGGTGCGGCGGCGCTCGCCGGAACGACCTATCCGATCGACCGCGAGCGGGTGGCACGCGAGCTCGGCTTCGAGAGCGTGTGCGCGAACTCGCTCGACGCGGTCTCCGACCGCGATTTCGCGATCGAGTTCGCGGCGTGCGCCGCGCTCGCGATGGTGCATGTCTCGCGGTTCTGCGAGGAGCTCGTCCTGTGGTCGAACCCGCGGTTCGGGTTCGTGCGGCTGCCCGATCGCTTCTGCACCGGCTCGTCGATCATGCCGCAGAAGCGCAACCCCGACGTGCCCGAGCTCGCGCGCGGCAAGACCGGTCGCGTCGTCGGCGATCTCGTCGCGCTGCTCACCCTGATGAAGGCGCAGCCGCTCGCCTACAACCGCGACAACCAGGAAGACAAGGCGCCGCTCTTCGACACGGTCGATACGCTCGTCGACACGCTGGCGATCTTCGCCGAGCTGGTCCCCGGCATCGAGGTCAGCGCGGACGCCATGCGCGCGGCCGCGGCCGAAGGCTTCGCGACCGCGACCGATCTCGCCGATCACCTCGTGCGCAAGGGCATGCCGTTCCGCGACGCGCACGAGGCGGTCGCGCGCGCGGTGCGCGAGGCGGAGCGCGCGGGCTGCGGCCTGGCCGACCTGCCCCTGCCGGTCCTGCGCCGGTTCGCGCCCCAGATCGACGCGGACGCCCTGGGCGTGCTCGGGATCGACGGCTCGCTCGCGGCACGAAATCACGTCGGCGGGACCGCCCCGGAGCAGGTCCGGGCCGCCGTCCGGCGGGCGCGTGCGGAACTTTCACGCTAGTTGCGCCTCCCCTTCTTGAACTCCGCCCGCCGGGGCGCTATTACGGACTGTTCGACCAAGGGGGCGACGCCCCCCTTGTCCCCCCATGGACCGGATCGGCAAGTACCAGGTCATCCGCAAGCTCGGCGACGGCGCGACGAGCGAGGTCTACCTGTGCCACGACGAGTTCGCGAGCCGCGACGTCGCGGTGAAGATCGTCTACCAGGAGCGGCTCAACGACCCGCAGGGCGGGAAGGTCTTCCGCAAGCTGTTCGTCACCGAGGCCTCCCTCGCCGGCAAGCTCTCCCACCCGCACATCGCCCAGATCTACGACGCGGTCGTGGGCGACCAGATCTCGTACATCGTCATGGAGTACGTGCCGGGGGGCACGCTCGAGGCGTTCTGCGCGCCCGAGAACCTGCTGCCGCTCGACAAGATCGTCGAGATCGTCTTCAAGTGCACGCGCGCGCTCGACTTCGCGCACAAGCTCGGGGTCACGCACCGCGACATCAAGCCGGCGAACCTCCTGATCGTCGGCGGCACCGACATCAAGGTCACCGACTTCGGCTCGGCGATCACCACCACCGGCGACACGACCCAGGTCACCGGCGTCGGCTCCCCGGCCTACATGTCGCCGCAGCAGATCAAGGAGCAGCCGCTCGACCACCGCACCGACATCTACTCGCTCGGGGTCGTGATGCACCAGCTGCTCACCGGCGCGCTGCCGTTCAACGCCAAGAACAACTTCAGCATGATGTACCAGATCACGACCGTCGAGCCGCCGCCGCCCTCGGCGCATCGCAAGGAGGTCCCGCCGCAGCTCGACGCGATCGTGAAGAAGGCGATGGAGAAGGACCTCGAGCGCCGCTACCAGAACTGGGACGAGCTGTCGTTCGACCTCGCCGAGGTCTTCCGGTCGCAGGAGATCTGGCGGCGCTCGGACGAAGTCGCCGACAGCGAGAAATTCAACACCCTGCGCGCGATGGAGTTCTTCGCGGAGTTCACCGACGCCGAGCTGTGGGAGGTGCTGCGCATCAGCTCGTGGCAGGACGCCGCGCCCGGCACCGCGCTGATCCGGCAGGGCGAGATCGGGAACTCCTTCTGCATCCTCGCCTCGGGCGAGGTGAAGGTCACCAAGCGCAACCGGCTCCTCAACATCCTCAACGCCGGCGAGTGCTTCGGCGAGATGGCGTATCTCTCGCGCCAGACCAACGAGCGCAGCGCCGACGTGATCAGCCTCTCCCCGTCGCGCGTCATCACGATCCGGCTCGACGACCTCGCGCGGGCCTCGGATGCCTGCCGCCACCGCTTCGACCGGGCGTTCGTGTCGATCCTGGTCGAGCGGCTGACGATGGCCAACAACCGCCTGACGGCGGTCTGAGCGAGTGCGATGACGCGACGGGTGAGGGCGAACGGGGCGGCGGCGCCGCTTGGCGATCACCCCCTGCTCTCACCCGCCCTGCGCGCCGCGCTCGAGGACACCATCGCGCGCGCGACCGGCGAGCGGTTCCCGATCGGGCAGGCGATGCCGGCCGCGGGCGGCTGCATCCACTCGAGCTGGGTGCTGGCCTCGGGCGCGGCCCGCTACTTCGCGAAGCTCAACGACGCGCGCTTCGCGGCCAGCTTCGAGGCGGAAGCCGACGGGCTCGCGGCGCTTGGCGGGGCCGGCATCCGGGTACCGCGGCCGATCGCGCACGGCGCCGCCGAAGGCCACGCGTTCCTCGTGCTCGAGCACCTCGCGCTCGGCCCGCAGGGCGACGCGGGGTTCCGCGAGCTCGGCCGGAGTCTCGCCCGCCTGCACGAGCATCGCGGCGGCGAGTTCGGCTGGCACCGCGACAACTTCATCGGCCTCACGCCGCAGTCGAATTCCCGGCGCGCCGCGTGGGTCGAGTTCTGGCAGCGCGAGCGCCTCGCGCCGCAACTCGCCGCCGCCGCGCGCAACGGGCATCGCGGACGCGTGCAGTGGCTCGGCGAACAGGTCACGGCGGCCGTGCCCTGGCTGCTCGCCGGCCACGATCCCGTCCCGTCGCTCCTGCACGGCGACCTGTGGAGCGGCAACGCCGGGTTCCTCGCCGACGGGACTCCGGTGCTCTTCGACCCCGCCGTCTATCACGGCGACGCCGAGGCGGACCTCGCGATGACCGAGCTCTTCGGCGGGTTTCCGGAGAGCTTCTACGAGGGCTACCGCGAGGTGCGCCCGATCGCCGGCGGCTACCGGCTGCGCAAGCTCCTCTACAACCTGTACCACGTGCTCAACCACCTGAACCTGTTCGGCGAGGGCTATCGCGGCCAGGCCGAGCGGATCATGGAGCAGCTCGTCGCGGCGACGAGCTAGCCTGCCCCCCGCCGGGTTCGAGAGGGTAAGCTGGCAGGTCGCCACTGGACCATCGCCCACGAAACCGGAGCATGCCACGGACTCTCCGGGTCTCGTCCGTGAAGGCGGTGATCAATCAGCGTGGGCCCCTCGCCCGCCATCCTGCCAGCGATCAGACGACCGCGGCGTTCCGATCAGCGGCGTCTTCAGCGGCGCGGCGACGCCGACCAGGACCGCGATCGAGTTGCCGCCGGGGTTGTTGATCAGCGGAGTCGGCTTCCAATTGTTGGCGAGCCACACGTTGCCCGACGGGTCGATTGCGATACCCGTATTCCGATCCAGGGCGTCGCTCGTATAGCCAGAGCCATCCGGCGAGATGGCTTTGCCGACCCCGCGCTTGGTCGGTGGACACTTGGACGTGTCGACGCCGCAGAAGTGGCTGACCCGGTTCGGTGCTTCCCACTCCGCCGTGTTTTCGGGTTGCGCCAGGTCGAACGGAAAGCCGAAATTGGCAACCCAGATCGTATCGTTCCCGTCCACCGCGACTCCCCATGGAATGGTAAGGCCGCCGCCGGTGAACGGCGAGTCGGCATGAGGCTTGCGACGGGGGTGGCGGAGGAATAACGCGATCGAGGGGTCGGCTGCGGGACCGAGATCCGGGTTGTCCGGCGGACATGGAACATCCATGAAGTCCGAGTTCGCGACCCAGATATTTCCTCGACTGTCGGAGGCGACGCCCATCGGGCGCCGGAGCTGAGTGCGGCCATGTGGACCTTGCGGCGGAATGACTTCGATCAGATTGCCTTCGGGTCCGATGACGGCGAGCGTGCTGTTCAGGGATCCCGTCGCCCAGGCGTTACCCTGGTGATCGATCGCGATACCGAAAGTCTTCATCTTCGCCGCGCTCGCATTGACCGGCGGCGGGATGGGGATCTCGACCGCCTCGCCCGGCCGGCCCTTGGGGTAGAGCGTGACGGAATCCGCGGCGCAGTTGGCGATCCAGATATTCCCCTGGCGGTCGGGCACGGTTGACTGCGGCCAGGAGATCGGGCCCGCCGTGAGGCCGGTCTCGCGCGAGACCGGCTTGCCGTTCGGCCGGAACACCGAAACGCTGTCGGCCGGGGGTAGCCGGCAGCCGGTTCCCGCGAAGCCGAAATTGCCGACCCAGATCAGGCCGTTCGGCGCGATCGAGATGCCGAACCCCGCCCCCGAGAGGCCGCCGCCGAAATAGGGCGACCCGGGAAAATTCTCTCCCCACGGATAGAACTTCAGCAGGCGCCTGCCGGCGCAGGCGCGCTTGTCCGGCGGCTGCGGGACGTAGTTGTCGTTCACCCAAAGGAACCCTTTCCGGTCGATGGCGAAGGCTCCGGGGCCATTCAGCAGATTGTTCTCGTCCTGGATGCTGGAGAAGCTGCCGGTGAATTTCAGGAACAGTGTCCACGCATCCGGCGGTTGATTCTGCGCCAGCGCAGGATCAAAGACCGGCTGCTCGAAGGACAGATCGAACAGCTCGTCGACGTTCAGCCACGGGTACTTGGCGACGTTCGCCACTGCCTGGAGGACGTTCTTCGGGCGCGGGCCGCCCGGCGGCGTGGTCGCATCGAACAGTTCCCGGCAGCCGACGTGCGTCGCGATGCAGTAGGCGACGACATTCGCCAGGGAGTTGAACGTCCGCAGCGCCGTCGTCTCCGGACCGTTGGGAGGCAGGCGCAGAACGGCGGCCACGGTCCCGGTCCTCGGATTGACCATGTTCGCGGCCATGCGGACGGCGTTGAGCATGCCATACCGGTTGCCCCCGATCGCCGATCCATCCACGAACTGCGCGAAGGCGAAGCCGGTCGCAACAGTGGTTCGCTCGTTGACGACGACGGGGCCGGCAACCGGCGCCTGGCCGATCGCGCTCGCCAGCATGGCCGGGCCACTTTCCGCGCGAACGAAGAGCAGCGGCTGCGACGACGAGGGCAGCCCGCGAGGCAGGTGGTAGTCGATCTTGAACTCGCCGGAGGGACCCGTGGTGGCGCGACCGAGGACTCTTGCAGTTTCGAGGGGCCCGACGAAGCGCGCGTACAAGGAGACCTCGTACCCGGCCAAGCCGGTTCCGCCGCTTTTCACGGTACCGCGGAGGCTCGTTCCGCTCGCGCCCTCGGCGTTGGGCGAACCGATCATGGTCAACGCCAGCAGCGCGACAGTCGAGCCGGAGAGGATTCGGTGCAAAGGCATGACGCTCCCGTTCTCTGGAGTTGACCCTGGCTTCGTGGCGCTCGACCGGCCGCCCGAAGAGGGAACAAAGCATAGCAGGCCGTTGATTGCTGTTCGGCCACGGCAAATCCTCCCCTCGCTCGGAACACTGACTCGAGTTCGCGGTGCATCACCTCAGTGCCTTCGCGTCGTCCCAGGTGAACTCCATGACTCATTGAGTCACGGCGTTTTCGCACGACGCCCATGGCAAGCCTAGTCTTAAGAGTTCTTTGTCGGCATACCGGGATAGAAGCGGGCAAGCCAGCGGACAATTTCCTCGCGCGCAAGCGCCGAGTTGCCTACCTGGCAATGCTGCTCCGCCCCCTCGCGCGCGGTGAAGATTCGAGCGCTGACCGAACGCGCGCAGACTAGCTCGCGCATCGTGCGATAGAGCCAGTCAACGTCGAAGAGATGGTCCTGCTCGCCTTCCGTCAGCAGGATGTCCTGCTTCACGTTGTGCAGGATGCCGTCGAGCGAGTGCTGCGAGATGGCGGTGAGAAAGTCGAACGGCGTGTTGGTGCCGGTGATGTGCATCCCCTGCGTTATGCACCAGTCGAACACTGAGCTCGGCGCGCGCTGCAGGGCGATGAGCGCCTCAGTCCCTTTGCGATCGCTTGCTTTGAACAGCGAAACCAGTTGCTGGGCCTTGCCTGGTGTCATCTGCTTCAACGTCATGTCGAGGCCCGAGTACGTCGTGGGCAATGAGATGATGTGCTTGATCCGGGGCTCGAATGCGGCCGCGCGGATCGAAAGATAGCCGCCACAAGAAGCGCCCAGCCAGTCGGCGGCGTCCAGGTCGAAATGGTCGAGCAGCGCTTTGGCGGGCTTCTCCCAGGCGTGCTCGAAGTAGATGCCCTGCCGCAATGCCCCACCCTGTCCCGGACCATCGAATCCGATCACCGTAAAGCCGAGATCGGTCAGCGGCAGCAGAAACGCGTAGAACTCTTCGACGAACGAATCGTAGCCGCCATGGAAGATGAACGTGCTGAGTTCCTTCCCCTTGGCCTGCACGCGGAATCCCGGCAAGTGCCCGCCAGGATAGGGAACCGCGATGCGCTCGTACCCTGCGACATCTTTCATTCCGAGCGCCCAGTTGCGCGCGAAGTCGTCGTAGAGCCCGCTGCGGACCTCCCCGGCGGGCAGATAGAACTCCGCACCGTGGTAGTACGAGGCGGCATCGAGCCACCGCTTCTCGGCCTCCGCGCGCCTGGCGAGTCCTAGCCAGACGCGGTGCCAGCTGTCGTAGTCCTTGATCTGTGGCGCAACCGCGCCAATCTCCTTCAGCCGAGCCGGCGACGTGCCATCGAGCAAGGGTCGATTGAGCGTGTAATTCATGCCCGGATCGGGCAGCAAGTGCAGGTATGGCACGTTGACTCTCCCTCGATTCGGCCGCCGAACCTATCATCCGGACGGCTGCGGCGGATTCGGTCGAGCCGATCGAATCGATCATGCAGCGTGGTTTTGCGCGATCGGCCGCAGCCGAGCCACACCCGGCGCGGGATGGCATTCGAGGACGTTGGGCGGACAGGATCCAAGAATGACGAAGCCCCGCGCGCGGCGGGGCTTGGGGCGCGGGCGAAGTGCCCGGATCAGGCGCTGTGCGCGGCGGCGCCAGTCAGCAGCTTCTGCAGCTCGCCCGACTGGTACATCTCGCGCAGGATGTCGGACCCGCCGACGAACTCGCCGTTGACGTAGAGCTGCGGGATCGTCGGCCAGCTCGCGTACTCCTTGATGCCCTGGCGGATCTCCGGATCCTCGAGCACGTTCACGCTGAAGAAGTCCTGCACGCCACAGGCGTACAGGATCTGCACCGTCGTCGCCGAGAACCCGCACTGCGGGAACTGGGGCGTGCCCTTCATGTAGAGCACCACCGGATGGGTGCCCACCTGCTCTTTGATCGTTTGCTGGACGTCCATGCTCGATCCTTTCCGTGAATTCCCGACCGATTTGCTCAGAATTCTAGCATCCGCGACCGCCGCCGTCACGCGTAGCCGACGCTGCGGTGATCGAGCGCCACCGACTTCACCAGGGCGTACGCCGCGCGGCCCGGCACGAGGCCGAGATCGTCGGCCGAACGCCTGGTCAGCCGCGCGAGCAGCGACACCCGCCCGATCTCGATCCGCACGTCGACCTCGGGGCCGCGCTGCGTGCCGACCTCGGCGATTCGGCCGGCGAGCACATTGCGCATGCTGATCCCCGTGGGCCGCTCGAGCGAGATCGCCACGTCCCGCGCGCGGATGCGGACGCGAACCCGCTCGCCGGGCAGCGCATCGACGCCGGTGCACTGGAGCTCGCCGCCGTCGAAGGCGAGCGTGGTGATCCCGTAGTCGAGGTCGTGCGCGGCCACCACCGCGTCGAGCACCGCCCCGCCCTCGAACCGCCCGGTCATCGGCCTGAGGTCGAGCCGCGCCATGATCTCCGGGACCGGCCCGCAGGCCACCGAGCGTCCGTCCGACATCAGCACCATCCGCTCCGCGAGCCGGACGATCTCCTCGATCTCGTGCGTCACGTACACCATGGGGATGCGCAGCTCGTCGCGCAGGCGCTCGACGTAGAACAGGATCTCGGTCTTGCGGCCGGGGTCGAGCGAGGCGAGGGGCTCGTCGAGGAGCAGGATCCGCGGGCTCGCGAGGAGCGCGCGCCCGATGGCGACGCGCTGTTTCTCCCCGCCCGACAGGGCGGCCGGACGACGCTCGAGGAGCGGTCCGATGTCGAGCAGATTGACGACCTGGTCGAGCGCCGCGTAGCGATCCGCTGCCGGGGTGAAGAACCGGCCGTACAGGAGATTCTGCCGTACCGTGAGATGCGGGAAGAGCCGGCCCTCCTGGAAGACGTAGCCGACGCGCCGCTGCCGCACCGGCACCCACGCGCGGCGGACCGTGTCGAGGAGCACCTGGCCGTTCACGACGATGCGTCCTTCGTCGGGCCGGATCAGGCCGGCGATGACGTTGACGACCGTCGTCTTGCCCGCCCCGGACTTGCCGAACAAGGCGGTCACCGCGACATCGGACGCGAACGACGCCTCCAGACGGAAGCTGCCCTGCCGGTGCCGGATGTCGACCTCAAGCATCGCGTCCCGCCACGCGCGCCGTCGCGCGCCGCACCATGACCTCCGAGACGAGCAACGCCCCGAGCGACAGCACGACCGCGATGATCGACAGCCGCAGCGCCTGGAGGTCGCCGCCGGGAACCTGCGTATAGGCGTAGATCGCGATCGGCAGGGTCCGGGTCTCGCCGGGGATGTTCGACACGAACGTGATCGTGGCGCCGAATTCGCCGAGGCTCCGGGCGAACGAGAGCAGCGCCCCGGTGATGATCCCGGGCAGCATGAGCGGCAACGTCACGCTCGCGAACACCCAGGCGGGGTTTGCGCCGAGCGTCGCCGCGGCCGACTCGATCCGCGTGTCGATTGCCTCGATGGAAATGCGCATCGCGCGCACCATGAGCGGGAACCCCATCACCGCCGCCGCTACCGCGGCCCCGGTCCAGCGGAACGCGAACACGAGGCCGAAGGTGCTCTCGAGCCATGCGCCGAGCGGTCCTTTGCGTCCCAGGAGGAGCAGCAGGAAGTAGCCGACGACCACCGGCGGAAGGACGAGCGGGAGATGCACCAGCGCGTCGAACAGGCTCTTGCCGGGGAACCGGACGCGCGCGAGGAGCATCGCGACCGCCACCGCGAGCGGCAGGCTCGCGGCGACGGCCCACACCGAGACCCGGAGGCTGAGCCGGATGGCCTCCCATTCGTCCGGCATCAGCATGGCGGTCGCGTCACTCGAGGACGGTGAACCCGTGCTTTTCGAACACCGGCTTGGCCGCCGCCGAGCCGAGGAACTGCAGCAAGCTCGCCGCCCCGGCGCGCTTGGCGGTCGCGGTAATCGCGGCAGGATATACGATCGGAGGGTGCGTGCCGGCGGGGAAGGCGCCCATGATCCGGACTCTCGGCTCGGCAGCGGCGTCGGTGGCGTAGACGATGCCGAGCGGACATTCGCCGCGCGCCACGAAAGCGAGCGCGGCGCGCACGTTCTCGGCCGGCGCCAACCTCGGCGCGACGGCGCTCCAGGCGCCCAGTGCTTCGAGCGCCGCCTTGGCATACTTTCCGGCGGGCACGGCGTCCGGGTCGGCGACTGCCAAGCGCCCGTCGCCGAGGGCCCGTGCGAGCGGCATGCCCCGCTCAACCGCAAGACTCGTCTTGCTGTCGCTCGGCGCGATCAGCACCAGCCGGTTGCCAAGGAGGTTGACGCGCGTCGCCGGTCGGATGAGCTGCCGGGTCTGCAGGTAGTCCATCCAATCGAGGTCGGCCGAAATGAAGACGTCGGCGGGCGCGCCCGCCTCGATCTGCCGTGCGAGCGCGGAACTGGCCGCATAGGACACCGTTACCCTGGTCCCCGTCCGCTGGCCGTGGATCGCGACCGCTTCGTCGAGGGCGTTCTTGAGACTGGCGGCCGCGAAGACCGTCACCGGGGCGCCCGTTTGAGCGAATGACGCAGGCGCGGCGAGGCAAGCCGCGGAGACGAGGACGGCCGTCGAGGCGACGCGAGTCAGCATGGTTGATTCTCCCATTCGATATAGTCTAGCGACTATATCGAGTACCGGGACGGAGCATAATATGAAGTTCCGTGCCGCTTCGCCGCCGGCCCCGCGACGCTAGAATCGCCTGGACATGAGAGTCGGCAACGTCACCCTGGGCGTGCGCCTGCGCGTCGTGCTCCAGCGCGACATCGCGATCGGGCCGGGCAAGGCCGATCTCCTCGAGGGGATCGCGGCGACCGGCTCGATCTCCGCCGCGGCTCGCCGCATGGGCATGAGCTACAAACGGGCGTGGGTGCTCGTCGACACCATGAACCGCTGCTTCCGCACCGCCCTGGTCGCCGCAGCCAAGGGCGGGCAGTCGGGCGGCGGCGCGCGGCTCACCGCGCTCGGGCAGGAGGTGCTCCGGCGCTATCGGTCGATGGAAGCGCGCGCGGCGCGCGGCGCGGGACGGGATCTCGCCGCGCTGAAGTCGCTGCTGCGCCGCAGGCCGAGGTGAGCCCTCACGTCGCGTGAACTAGTGCGCGGTTGATCGTTCGATCGACGCGCTTTCGTGACGACCTCCGCTTCGCGGCTCCGCCCGACCCTTCCCCGGGCCGTTGCCCGCACTACCCTGCGCGGACCTTGCGGTCGGCAAAGCCGACGCGAGCACTGCAATCTCTGGAAGGGGAAGCGAATGAATTCGATCAGACGACTGCTCGTAATCGTGGGGCTGGCGTTCGTCGTGGGCGGCTGCGCGTCCAGCGGCCCGCCGGTGGATCCGAAGGACGAGTCACGATCGATCGTCTTCGGCTACTTCGACATGACCGAGGCGCCGTCGAGCGTCGAGTGGGTGTCCATCAAGCAGTATGGCGACAAACCGGTATGGTACGACTTGGCAGTACGGGACGGACTGTTCTTCCACGTCGCGATCCAGCCCGGCGCCTACCAGGTCGAGAAATTCGGCAAGAATCCAGGGTTCCTCAGCAACACCAAGTACGTCTACAACTTCGGGACCCGGGGACGGAACGAGACGTCGCGACGCATCGACAAGCCCGGGCTGTATTTCCTCGGGGCGTACAAGTACGTCAAGCATTCGACCGGATGGTTCGAGCAGGGCAAGTTCGAGATGCAGCCGGTGAATGCCCCCTCCGAGAAGGAGCTGCTGACGCGGCTGATCAAGATCCTCGAATCGGACAAGGAGCTGCAGGGGTATTCGCGGCAGCTCGCGCTCGCGAAGCGCCGCCTCGCGGAGCTGTGACGGGGCGCCAGCCATGAAAGCGACACCGACGGATCGGATTCGCGCGCTCGCCGCGCTCGCTCCGATCCTGCTCGCGGCGGGCTGCGCGATCCCAACCCTGCACAAGGAAGCGGCCGGCGTCGACGGGACGGGCAACACCGTCATCGTCGTCGGACGGATCGAGCTCGTCCCGCCGCTCAAACCGGGGGAGCAGGATCTGAAGATGGGGACCATCGATCCCCTGGACATGAAGAGCCAGTTGCAGGGCCGCGCCATCCTCTGGCTCGCGCCGACGCCGAAGCGGGAGGAGCGCACCGCCGATGCGTTCAACCCGCCGCTCGAACAGACCTACTTCTTCCGGATCCCCAGGACCACGCGCTACGTGGTGCACGGCTCAGTGCTCATGTATCACCGCGTCACCGCGGTGTCGCGGCGCAGCGTCGAAACGACCTCCAACGAGCTCCTGATCCCCGGTCCGATCGAGTTCGACATCAAGCCGTCGGACAAGGCCATGTACGTCGGGACGCTGCGGTTGCACCGGGACGAGTTCAACGAGATCACCAGGGCCGAGCTGATCGACGACTACGCGCGGGCGCTGGCCGACTTCAGGCTGAAGTTCGGCGCCGATGCCGTCATGCGCAGGGCGATCGCGCGACCGGTCCAGACGGGCGGCTAGTAGCGGCGGCGCTCAGGCGCCGGCCGCCCGCCCGCCGCTCACCCTGACGATCCCCGCCAGATCCGGCCAGCTCGCGATCTCGGCGTAACCGTACATCGCGAGCAGGCTCTTGCAGCGCTCGGCCTGGTCGTACCCGTGCTCGAA
>JBOIFD010000368.1:0-9432 GCA_050741515.1 Burkholderiales bacterium | reverse complement strand
CCGCTGACGGGCTGCGTGTGGCCGCGCCTGGCGCCGCTCGACTGGGCGTCCGCCGGGCTCCGGCTCGAGCCGCGCGCGGCCGAGGACCGCGACGCCGTCGGCGTCACCGGCGTGTTCGCCGCGCTCGCCGAGACCGGGACGCTGATGGTGGTGTCGGGCCCCGACGCCCCGGCCGCCGGGAGCCTGCTGCCGGAGACGCACGTGGCGGTGGTGCCGGCGGCGCGCATCGTGAAGCACATGGAGGATGCCTGGGAGCTCGCGCGCGCGGAGCTCGGGCGATTGCCCCGCATGGTGAACTTCATCTCGGGACCGTCCCGGACGGGCGACATCGACCAGACGATCGTGGTCGGCGCGCACGGGCCCTCCCGGGTGCACATGATCGTCGTGCGCGGCGCCGGCTGAGCGGGCGCGCCCCGGGCAGGAACCCCGCCCCGGGGCGGGCGCTCAAAGCCGGAGCCGCTCGGGCGGCTCCGGCCGGCGCGAACGGCGCGGCCCGCAGCAATGCGCGCCGCAACCGCGTGCGGTTAGCGGGATCGCGAACGACGCCAACGATGAACGACCTGGCCTTCCTGCCGCAGTGGCCGCCGCTCCTCAACCCGATGATCTGGGTCGGGGTGCTGCTCGCCGTCGGGGTGGCGGGGGGCGAGCTCGTGCAGCGCGGCCTGCGCCTGCCCCGGATCACCGGCTACGCCGCCGCCGGCCTCGTTCTCGGGCCGAGCGGCCTCGCGCTGATCGACCTGGCGCTCCTCGACGAGCTGACGGTGTTCGCGGACCTCGCGCTCGGCCTGGTGCTCTTCGAGCTCGGCCAGCGGCTCGACCTCGCGTGGCTGCGGCGCTCGCCCCCGCTCGCGCTGATGGGGGTCGCGGAGGCGCTGGCGAGCGGCGTGCTCGTGTTCTTCGTCCTCCACTACGCGTTCGACCAGCCGCCGCTCGTCGCGGCGGTCGCCGCGGCGATCGCGATGTCCACCTCGCCGGCGGTGCTGATCCGCGTGGCCGCGGACCTCCGCGCCGAGGGCCAGGTGACCGAGCGCGCGCTGATCCTCACCGCGATCAACAGCGTCATCGCGTTCCTCGCGCTCACCGTGCTCATCCCCTGGCTGCACCTCGAGTACCGGGGCGGGTGGGTGACCATGCTCACGCAGCCGCTCTACCTCATCGCCGGCTCGCTCGTCCTGGCGCTCGCCGCAGCGCAGGCCACCTTGAAGCTCGCGCAGCTCGTCGGCAAGCACGCCGGCCGGCAGTTCATCGCCGTGATCGCGGTGGTGGTCCTCACCGTCGGCGCGGCAGCCGCGCTGACGCTCTCGGTCCTGCTCGCGCTGCTCGCGATGGGCGCGATGGTGCGCAACGCCGACCGCGCGCGCCACTTCATCGTCGTGGACTTCGGCGACGCCGGCCAGCTCTTCTATGTCATCCTGTTCGTGATCACCGGCGCGCGCCTCGACCTCGGCCTGGTGACGGCCGCCGGCGCCGCCGGGCTCGCGTTCGTGCTGGTCCGCTTCGTCGGGAAGGCGGTGGGCGTGCTGGCGCTCGCTCCCCTCGCGGGCCTCAAGCTCCGCCAGGCGGGGCTCGTCGCGATCGCGCTCACGCCGATGTCCGGGCTGGCCGTGGTGCTGTTCCACCAGACTGCGACGCTCTATCCGGAGATCCGCGCGGCGGTCGCGTCGGTGGTCCTGGCCGGGGTCGTGATCCTCGAGCTGGTGGGGCCGATCGCGACCCAGTTCGCCATCCGGCGGGCGGGCGAGGCGGGCGCGGAGCGGGGTTGAGCGGCGCGGGGATCCGGAAGGCAACGCATGCTCGAATTCAAGACCTCGGAGCCGCTGACGCTCGGCGTCGAGCTCGAGCTGCAGCTCGTGAACACGCGCGACTACAACCTGACGCGCGGCGCGTCCGATCTGCTCGCCGCGGTCGCGAAGGCCAAGCACCCGGGGGAGATCAAGCCGGAGATCACCGAGAGCATGATCGAGGTCTGCACCTCGGTCTGCGGCGGCCACGCCCAGGTGCGCGCCGAGCTCGACGCGATCCGGCAGGTGCTCGCCGCCGCGGCGGCGACGCTCAACCTCGGGGTCGCGGGCGGCGGCACGCACCCGTTCCAGAAGTGGAGCGAGCGGCGCATCTACGACACGCCGCGCTTCCGGCGCGTCTCCGAGCTCTACGGCTACCTCGCCAAGCAGTTCACCGTCTTCGGGCAGCACATCCACGTCGGCGTGCGCTCGGGCAACGAAGCGGTGCGCCTGATCCACGGCCTCGCGCGCTATATGCCGCACTTCATCGCGCTGTCGGCCTCGTCGCCGTTCTCGCTCGGCGCCGACACCCAGTTCGACTCGTCGCGGCTGAACGTCGTGAACGCCTTTCCGCTCGCCGGCTGCATGCCGTTCGTGCGCGACTGGGAGGAGTTCGAGGCCTACTTCGGCGAGATGCAGGGGTTCGGGATCGTCGAGAGCATGAAGGACTTCTACTGGGACATCCGGCCGAAGCCCGAGTACGGCACGATCGAGATCCGGGTGTGCGACACGCCGCTCACCGTGGCGCGCGCGGCGGAGCTCGCCGCTTACGCCCAGGCGCTCGCGGCGATGCTGCGCGACGACCCGGCCTGGAGCCCTCATCCGAGCCTGTATCAGGTCTATACGTACAACCGTTTCCAGGCGTGCCGGTTCGGGTACGGCGCGACGGTCGTCGATCCGGCCACGCGCGAGCACGTCGCGCTCGGCGACGAGATCGTCGCGACGCTCACCCGCTGTCTGCCGCGCGCCGAACGGCTCGGCGGCGGCGAGGCGATCGCCGCGCTCCTCAAGGCGGCGGCGGCGCGGATCAATGACGCGCGGACGCTCCGGGAGGTGCTGGAGAAGCGCGGCTCGCTCCCCGATGTGGTGCGCGCGGCGTGCGCGGCGTGGACCGGTTCCTGACGCCGTCCTGACGCGCTCGGATCGCGCCGGGGCGGAGTTGACACTGCGCGCGAAGTCGGGCTTACTTGCCGCGTTCGGTCCGCGCCCCGGACGCGCCTTGCGTGGCGGCCCTGGGCGTCGCGAGGCGAGGAGGCCTCGCGAGGCACGGCTGCCGGGAGCAACGGCCGGCAGGCGGCTTCGCCACACGGCGGTGCGGGGGCGGAACACAACTTCAGTCCACCGAGGAGGAATGTCATGATCAGTCCAGCATGGTCGCGCGTCTGCGCGGCGCTCGGAGCGTTCGCCGCGCTCGCATTTGCTGCGGCCCCGGCCCTGGCGCAGCAGACCGTGTCCCTGAAGATGCAGGCCACCTGGCCGGCGTCGCTCACGCTCTACGAGAACTTCACTTTCTTCGCCGACCGCGTCAGCAAGCTCTCCGCAGGCACGCTCAAGATCGAGACCATGCCCGCCGGGCAGGTGGTGCCGGCGTTCGAGGTCCTCGACGCGACCCATAAGAAGGTGCTCGACGGCGCGCACGCCTGGGCGGGCTACTGGACCGGCAAGAACAAGACCGCGATCCTGTTCACCGGCGGCCCGGGCGGCACGTTCGGCATGGACTACATCGACGCGATGGGCTGGCTGTTCGAGGGCGGCGGCCTGGAGCTCTACCAGGAGTTCTACCAGAAGGAGCTGAAGCTCAACGTGGTGGTGCTCCCGATCCTGCCCGCCGGCCCGCAGGCGTTCGGCTGGTTCAAGCGGCCGATCAAGAACCTCGCCGACTTCAAAGGCATGAAGTGCCGGCAGACCGGGATGGCCGCGGAAGTCTGGTCGCGGATGGGCATGCAGACGGTGAACATGCCGGGCGGCGAGATCATCCCGTCCGCCCAGCGGGGCGTGATCGACTGCGCCGAGTGGGTCGGCGGCATCGAGGACCTGCGCCTCGGCTTCCAGAACGTCTGGAAATACCACTACACGCCGGGCGTGCACGAGAACGTGACGATCGCCGAGCTGCTGATCAACGGCGACGTCTGGAAGTCGCTCTCGGCCCAGCACCAGGAGATCATCAAGTCGGCCGCGACCGAGACCTTCTATCGCTGGTGGGCGAAGTGGCAGCGCCAGAACGCCGACGCGCTGAAGGAGATGCAGGAGAAGTACGGGGTGCAGGTCCTGCGCACGCCGCCCGACATCCTGATCGAGTTCCTGAAGACCTGGGACCTGATCGCCAAGGAAGAGGCGGCGAAGAACCCGTTCTTCAAGAAGGTCCACGAGTCGCAGCGCGCCTACGCGTCGATCGTGGTGCCGGCGAAGCGGTTCATGTTCCCGCCCTACTCGTTCGTGGCGAACTACTATTTCCCCGAGCGGGGTCCGGGAGCGGCGGCGAAGGCGGCCGCGAAGAAGAAGTGACGTAGCCTCGTCACCCCGGCGCAGGCCGGGAGTCAAGCCGGAGTTCACTCGCGAACCGGCCGGCCCGTCGCGCCAGCGGCGGGCCGGCTGTTTCCCGAAGGTCCGGGTCGAGGGAGACCAGCCATGCCCGAGCCGTCGCCGCGACTGCTCAAGCTCGTCCGCACGATCGACACGTTCACCGACTCGACCGGCCTCTGGATCGCGTCGCTCAGCGTGCCGCTGGTGCTCGCCGTGAGCTACGAAGTGATCTCGCGCTACTTCTTCCACGCGCCGACGATCTGGTCGTTCGACGTGACCTACATGCTGTATGGGACGCTGTTCATGCTCGGCTGCGCGTATGCGCTGCACAAGGGCGCGCACATCCGCACCGACTTCTTCTTCGAGCGGTGGTCGGTCCGCACCAAGGGCATGATCGACTCGATCGCCTACCTCGCGTTGTTCTTCCCGTCGCTGCTCGTGTTTCTCCTGATCAGCAGCCAGGAGGGGTGGTACGCGTTCCAGATCGGCGAGACCTCCGAGCAGACGCCGTGGCGCCCGATCCTGTGGCCGTTCAAGATGGTGGTGCCGCTCGCGATCCTGCTCCTGCTGATCCAGGGCGTGTCGGAGACGATCAAGAGCGTCTGGGCGGCGCGCACCGGCATCGAGCTCGAGCACAAAGAGAAGATCGAGGTCTGACGATGACCGGCCTCGCCCTCCTCGGCCTGATCATGCTCGTCGTCATGATCGGGGCCATCTTCATCGGCTTCCCGATCAGCTTCACGCTGCTGTTCCTCGCGTTCGCCTTCGGCTACTTCGGGCTGGGCGGGCATACGGTCTTCGACCTCGCCTATTTCCAGACCATCGGGATGATGAAGGAGGAGCTGCTGGCGGCGGTGCCGCTCTTCATCTTCATGGGCTTCGTCGTCGAGCAGGCGGGGCTGATGGAGCGGTTGTTCAGCGCGTTCCGCATCCTGCTCGCGCCGGTGCGCGGGGCGCTGTTCCTGGTGGTGATCCTGACCGCGACCATCTTCGCGATGGCGACCGGCATCGTCGGGGCGGCGGTCACCGTGCTCGGCATCATGGCCTCGCCGATCATGGTGAAGACCGGCTACGACGCCCAGCTGTCCGCGGGCACGATCACCGCCGGCGGGACCCTGGGCATCCTGATCCCGCCGTCGGTGATGCTGATCGTGATGGGGCCGGTGCTCGGCGTCTCGGTGGCCGATCTCTACGCCGCCGCGTTCGGCCCCGGCTTTCTGCTCGCGGGTCTCTACGTCGCGTACCTGATGATCCGCAGCTTCGTCAACCCGAAGCTCGGGCCGCCGATTCCGAAGGCCGAGCGGGTCCACGGGCTCGGCACGATTCTCAAGGGATGCGTGGTCGGCATCCTGCCGCTCGCGGGGCTGATCGCCGCGACGCTCGGCTCGATCCTCGCCGGCTTGGCGACGCCGACCGAGGCCTCCGGAATGGGCGCGTTGGGCGCGATCGTGCTCGCGGCTGCGTACCGCAAGCTCACGCTCGGCGGCGTGAAGCGGGCGCTGCTCAGCACGCTGGCGACGTCGAGCATGGTGCTCCTGCTCGCGGTCACGTCGAACATCTTCGGAGCGGTGTTCGCGCGGCTGGGCACGGCGAACTGGATCACGGAGGCGCTGGTTTCGCTCCCGCTGCCGCCGGTCGTGATGCTGATCGTGATCGTCGTGTTGATCTTCCTGCTCGGCTGGCCGTTCGAGTGGCCGGCGGTCATCCTGGTGTTCCTGCCGATCTTCTATCCGGTGGCCGACGCGTTGAAACCGCAGCTCGGCGCCTTGCTCGGCATCGCGCCCGACCTGGTCATGGTGTGGTTCGGCACGGTGGTCGCGGTGACGCTGCAGACGGCGTACCTCTCGCCGCCGGTCGCGATGTCGGCCTACTACCTGAAGCAGGTGGTCAAGGACTGGTCGCTCGCCACCATCTACAAGGGCATGTTCCAGTTCATGCTGCTGCAGATCGTCGCGATCGCGCTCATCATCGCCTTCCCGGCGATCGCCACCGCCTTCCCCGAGTATCTGCAGAAAGTGGCGCGCGAGACGCCGGTCGAGCAGGTCGAGGACAAGGTGCGGCTCGAGGACTACGCGGACGAGTACACCGACCGGGCGAACGAGGCGACCAGGGACGCGCAGGGGGAAGCGCTCGAGCAGAAGGACCAGCCCGAGGCCGAGCCGCCGAAGTAGGGTCGCGAGCGCGCGCGAAGCCCGGACGGTGCGTTCGTTGACAGGAACGACGGGCGTTTCTACCATGGACGTAGAGCCGCATCGCTCGAGCGGCCCCATCCACCCAGTCCACAGGAGCACAGGAGGACCAACATGCAACCGAGTCTGAAGACCGTGGTCGCGAGTCTCGCCGCGACGGCGCTGCTCGCCGGGCTGTCCGGCCCGGCGGGCGCCCAGCAGCCGGCGCCGCGCAACCTCAAGTTTCAGTCGACGTGGCCGGCAAGCCTGACGCTGCAGGACAACTTCCGCTTCTTCTCCGAGCGCGTCGACAAGCTGACCGCAGGACAGATCAAGATCGAGGCGCTCGCCGCGGGCCAGATCGTCCCGGCGTTCGAGATCCTCGACGCCACCTCGAAGAAGGTGATCGATGGTGGCCACGGCGTCGCCTATTACTGGGTCGGCAAGAACAAGGCCGCGACGCTCTTCTCGGCAACGCCGGCCGGGCCATTCGGCATGGACCACTTCGATTTCCTCGGGTGGATGTACGAAGGCGGCGGCATCGACATGTACTGGGAGTTCTACCGGGAGGTTCTCAAGCTCAACGTCGTAGCATTTCCCATCGGCGGTTCGAGCCCGCAGGCGTTCGGCTGGTTCAAGCGGCCGATCAAGAACCTGGCCGACTTCAAGGGCATGAAGTGCCGCCAGACCGGCATCGTCGCGGAGATCTACCAGCGCATGGGCATGCAGACGGTGAACATGCCCGGCGGCGAGATCATCCCGTCGGCGCAGCGCGGCGTGATCGACTGCGCCGAGTGGGTGGGCGGGATCGAGGACCTGCGCCTCGGCCTGCCGCAGGTGTGGAAGTACCACTACACGCCCGGCATGCACGAGAGCAACTCGATGCTCGAGTTGATCATCAACTCCCAGGTCTGGGCGAGCTTCACGCCGCAGCAGCAGGAGGCCGTACGCGCGGCGACGCTCGAGACCTTCGTGCGCTGGGGCGTGAAGTGGCAGAAGCAGAACGCGGACGCGATCGAGGAGATGCGCACCAAGCACGGCACGCAGATCCTCCGGACTCAGCCCGAGATCCTGGTCGCCTTCCTCAAGACCTGGGACGAGATCGCGAAGGAGGAGTCGGACAAGAACCCGTTCTTCAAGAAGGTGTATGAGTCGCAGCGCGCGTACGCGGCCAAGGTCGTGCCGGCGAAGCGGTTCATGTTCCCGCCGTACTCGTTCGCGGCGAACTACTACTTCCCGGAGGCGCGGGCCGCGAGCGCGAAGGCCCCGGCGAAGAAGTGACGACCCGTTAGAGTCGTATCCCCGCGGACGCGTTAGGGTCGTCATCCCCGCGGACGCGGGGATCCAGCGCGAAAAACCGGGCCCAGGCCCGGTTTTTTCTGGGTGCCCGCGTAAGGCAGGCCCCTATAATCGGAACCTTCGCGCCGAGAGCCAGAAGTCGGGAGAGGGAGGATGGCGATCTGCTTCGCACGTTCCCAGCTTGCGCGCGGGCGCGCCGGTCACGGGCTCGGTCTCGCCCTCGCGCTCGCCGCGCCCGCCGCGTTCGCCGCTTCGGGCTCGGCCGCCGCTCTGCCGGAGCTCTTCGGCATCCCGATCGACTTCATCCTGTTCGGCCTCACCCTCGTCGGCGTCGCGCTCTTCCACCACTACACCCTGCAGGTCGCGCTCACCGGCCTCGGGGTGATCACGCTCTACAAGCTGATGGTCACGGGGTTCAAGACCGGCCCGGGCTTCGCCGGCCTCGCCGCGCACCTGGGCCACGAGTGGGTGATCCTCGCGAACCTCTTCGGTCTGCTCGTCGGCTTCGCCATCCTGTCGAAGCACTTCGAGGACAGCGAGGCGCCGCTGGTGCTGCCGAAGCTCCTGCCCGACGACTGGAAGGGCTGCTTCGTCCTGCTGGCGATGGTGTTCGTCATGTCGGCGTTCCTCGACAACATCGCCGCAGCGCTGATCGGCGGCGCGATGGCGCACACCGTGTTCCGGGCCAAGGTCCACATCGGCTACCTCGCGGCGATCGTGGCGTGCTCGAACGCGGGCGGCTCGGGGAGCGTCGTCGGCGATACGACGACGACCATGATGTGGCTCGACGGGGTGAGCCCGCTCGCGGTGCTCGACGCCTATGTCGCCGCGGTGGTCGCGCTCGTCGTCTGCGGCATCCCGGCGGCGCTGCAGCAGCATCGGTACGCGCCGATCATGAAAGACACCCCACGCGGGACGCACGTCGACTGGGCGCGCCTCGGGATCGTGGGCTTCATCCTGGTGATGGCGATCGGCGCCAACGTGACCACGAACCTCGGGTTTCCCTGGGTCGCCGACTACTTTCCGGTGATCGGCGCGGCGGTGTGGGTGGCGATCGTGCTCTCGATCCCGGTCCGGAAGCCGGACTGGACGGTCGTGCCGCCGGCAGTCAAGGGCTCGATCTTCCTCCTCGCGCTCGTCACCTGCGCCTCGCTGATGCCGGTCGAGCGGCTGCCCAGCGCCTCGTGGCAGAGCGCGTTCACGCTCGGGTTCGTGTCATCGGTATTCGACAACATCCCGCTCACCGCGCTCGCGCTCGAGCAGGACGGCTACGACTGGGGGATGCTCGCGTACGCCGTCGGCTTCGGCGGGTCGATGATCTGGTTCGGCTCGTCGGCCGGGGTCGCGATCTCGAACATGTATCCCGAGGCGAAGTCGGTGGGGCGCTGGGTGAGGCACGGCTGGCACGTAGCGGTCGCTTACGTCGTCGGCTTCCTGGTCATGCTCGCGGTCGTCGGCTGGCACCCGACGCTGAAGCGTTCCTCCGCCCCGGTCGCGCAGCCACCCGCGGCGAGCGTTCCGGCCGCGCCCGCGCCGGCCCGGTGACGGGGCGGTGCCGCCGCGCGCGGCTTGCTAAAAGAGGGGGCCGGGGCTACCATCTCCGCACGAGGAGAGGGTTTCCGGATTACGAAATCGCGCGACCCGCGGAACAGCGGGGCGCG
>JBOIFD010000367.1:0-5365 GCA_050741515.1 Burkholderiales bacterium | reverse complement strand
TCGCGAGCGCCCACATGACGTCGGCGGGATCGTGGATGTCGACGTCCGCGTCGACCACGATCACCGTCTTGAAGTTGACGTGGCCCGCCATCGCGGCGAGCGCGACGTTGCGCGCCTCGCCCGGCTCTGGTTTCTCGAGGCTGATGATCGCGGTGAAGCCGGCGGCATAGGGCGGCAGGTGCACCGCTTTCACCCGGCGGCTGATGTGGCGCACGAAGCGCTCGAGCAGCGGCTCGCGGGTGATCATGTTCCCGACGCTCACGTGCTCGTAGCCGCCGCCGTTCATCGTCTGGAAGATCGGCTTCGCGCGATGCGTGATGGCGGTGATGTGGGCGACGTGCTTCGGATCGGCGCCCGAGTAGTGCCCGGTGAACTCGGCCATCGGGCCCTCCATCTGGCGGACGCCGGCCAGAACCTCCCCTTCCAGGACGATCTCCGTCCAGGCGGGCACCATCACGTCGCAGGTCAGCGAGCGCACCACGGGGATCGGCGCCCCGCGCAGCGCCCCCGCCACCTCGTACTCGTCGCCGTCGTAGCGGAAGGCGCCGGCCATCATCACCACCGGGTCGGGGCCGATCGCCACGCAAAACGGGAGGTTGCGGCCCTGCGGCTCGATCTTGTCGAAGAACGCCTTGATGTGGCGCCAGATGTTCATGCTGACGCCGGCGCGGTCGGGGCCGTAGATCTGCATCCGGTTGTAGGACAGGTTGTGGCGGCCGGTCTCGGGGTCGCGCGCGATGACGACGCCGGCGGTGATGAAGGGCCCGGCGTCGAGCGGCGAGTGCGTCGGAATGGGCCAGCGGGTGAGGTCCGGCACCTTGATGACGACCTCCTGGCACGGCGCGGGACCTTCGTAGTGCGTCGGCCGGACGGGCCGCTCGGTGGCCGCGGCCATGCGCGCACCGACCGCTGACACGTCGCACTCGAGCGCGAGCGCGATCCGCCGCGGTGAGCTGAGCAGCCCGCCCACGACCGGCACGTCGAAACCCGCCACGTCGTGAAAGAAGGCCGCCTTGTCGGCGCGCTCACAGGCGCGCAGCACCGCGCCCAGCTGGCGCACGGGGTCGATCTGCCGCCGGATCTCGTGCATCTCCCCCGCCTTGCGGACGGCGTCGATGTAGGTGCGCAGATCGTGGATGCTCATGGCGGCTTTCCCCTAGGCGCGGGCGTCCATACCGCGCGTCGCCCAGCCGGTCATGCGCTTCTCCAGCACCGCGAACACCTGGTACATCGCCATCGCCATGACGCTGATTACAATCAGGCCCGCGAACACCAGCGGCATGCGCATCTGCGAGCCGGCCGACATCATGAGGTAGCCGATGCCGTCGTTCGCGGCGATGGTCTCCGAGACCACCGAGCCCACGAACGCGAGCGTGATCGCCACCTTGAGCGAGCCGAAGAAATACGGCAGCGAGCGTGGCAACCCCACCTTCAGCAGCACGTCCAGGCGATTGGCGCCCAGGGCCCGCAGCACGTCCTCGAGCTCGGGCTCGATGGTGGCCAGTCCGGTGGCCATGTTCACCGTGATCGGGAAGAAGCAGATGACGAAGGCGGTGAGGATCGCGGGCACGGTGCCGATCCCGAACCACACCACCAGCACCGGCACGAAGGCCGACTTCGGGATGCTGTTGAAGCCCACCATCAGCGGGTAGAGCGCCGTGTACATGAGGCGGGACGAACCGACGATGACGCCGAGCACGAGGCCGACCACCACCCCGAGCGCGAACCCCGCCATGGTGGTCCAGAACGTCTGCATGGCGTGGCCGGCGATGGGGCCGGCGTACCGGATCAGCGACTCCACGATCGCCGTCGGCGCGGGGAAGATAAAGTCGGAGATCTCGAAGCCGCGGCAGATCGCCTCCCAAAGGAGAATGACCACCGAGAGCACGATCCAGGGCGCCCACTTCTCAACGTTGCGCTTGCTCCTGGCCACCGCGGCGCCTCACCTCTTCCTGATCTGGCCGATGTGCTCGCGCAGCTCGCGCACGATCTCGGCGAAGCGGTCGCTGTAGGTCACCTCGAGGTCGCGCGGCCGCGGCAGGTCGATGACGCGCCGCACCAGGATCCTCCCTGGCCGCTTGCTCATGACGTAAACGGTGTCGGCGAGAAAGGCCGCCTCGCGCAGCTCGTGGGTGACCAGCACTACCGTAAACCGATTCAGCGTCCAGAGATCGCGCAACACGCACCACAGCTCCTCGCGGGTGAAGGCGTCGAGCGCGGCGAACGGCTCGTCGAGAAGGAGGAGCTTCGGCTCGTGCACCAGCGCGCGGCAGATCGAGGCGCGCTGCTGCATGCCGCCGGAGAGCTCCCAGGGGAACTTCTGCTCGAAGCCCTCGAGGCCGACGGATTTGAGCAGCGACCTGGCGCGCGCTTCGTACTCCGCGCGTTTGTGCTTGAACGAAGACCGGTACGGCTGGACGATCTCCAGCGGCAACAGCACGTTGTCGAGCGTGGTGCGCCAGGGCAGCAGGGTCGAATTCTGAAACGCCATGCCGACGATCTTGAGCGGCCCGGACACCGGGCGGCCATTCACGACGACCGTGCCCTTGCTCGGGGGCAGCAGCCCCGAGCAGAGCTTCATGAAGGTCGACTTGCCGCAGCCGCTCGGGCCCACAATCGCGATGAACTCGTGCTCGCGCATGGAGAGCGACACGTCCTCGACGGCGTTGCCGCTCGCCTCGTCGTAGGCGAGGTCCACTTGGTCGACGGCGACGAAGGCGTCGGGCATAGCGCCGCGGATCGTATCAGGCTTCGCGCCCGATCGATCAGACCGGCTGCAGCAGGATCAGGAACACGAGCGCGATCGGCGTGCAGAACATGAACGCGGCCTCGCGGCCGTTCCACTCCTTCGACTGCCAGCTCGCGAACCACTGCCCGCCCACGGTCATGAACCCGCCGAACCAGATCGCGAACCCGAGCGCGAGGCCGAGGAACGCGGCGGTCTTCGCCTCGTGGAACGCGTCCGCCGGCAGACCGAGCGCGCCGAGCAGCACCCCCGCGCCCCACAGGCACAGCCCGGCGGTCAGCACCTCGGCGGCGATGAGCGCGCAGTAGGCGACGTGATGGAAGGCCGGCCACCGGATCGCCCGGCGCCGCAGCGACGAATCGGCGAACGTCGTATCCATGCTGAGCACGTGCCGCACGAACCGCAGGTTGGTGCCGTAGTCGACGATGTTGTTCAGCACCACCAGCGCCGCGAACGCACCAATCCAGAGCACGAACAGCGCCTGCGCCGCGCGGACCGCTTCCATGTCTCCCTCCCCGCTTCTCGATGCGCGGAGGAGTATAGAATCAGCCGTACCGCTTTCCCATCCCGGAGGATCGACATGAGAGCCGCGGTTGCGTTGTCGGGCGTCACGCTGCTGGCGGGGGCGCTGATCGGTGGCGCGGCATGGGCGCAGGACAAGAAGCTCACGCCGGTGACCTACACGCTGAACTGGTATCCCCAGGCCGAGCACGGCGGTCTCTTCCACGCCAAAGCCGACGGGATCTACGCGCGCTACGGGCTCGACGTCACCATCCGGCCGGGCGGTCCGCAGGTCAACATCCACCAGCTGCTGGCGGCCGGGCAGACCGACTTCATCATGGGCACCGCGATGCGGACGCTGAACGCCCAGGCGCAGGGGGTGCCCATCGTCACCGTGTTCGCGAGCTTCCAGAAGGACCCGCAGACGCTGGTGACCCACGTCGGCGTGGGCCACGACAAGCTGCAGGACCTCAAGGGCAAGCCGATCCGCCTGCCGGCGATCGCGCGCACCAACTACTGGCCGTGGCTGAAGAGCAGGTACGGCTTCAGCGACGAGCAGATCCGCGGCTTCGAGCCGGGCTACGCGGCGCTCGGCTCCGACAAGATGCTCTCCCAGCAGGGCTTCGTCACCAACGACGGCTGGAACGCCCGCAAGGTCGGGATCAACCTGCAAAGCCTCCTGCTCGCCGACTACGGCTGGGCGAACTACGCCACCACGATCGACGCCACGGAGAAGACCATCCGCGAGCGGCCCGAGATCGTGCGCGCGTTCGTGCGCGCGACGAGCGAGGGCTGGAGGGCGTATCTGGAGAACCCGACCAAGGCGCACGCCGCGATCAAGCAGGCGAACCCGCAGATGGACCTGGCGTTGATGGAGTACTCCTGGGGCGAGATGAAGCGCCTCGGCATCCTCGATTCCGGCGACGCGGCGGGCGGGAAGATCGGCGTCATGACGGATGCGCGCTGGGAGCGGTTCGCGAAGGAGATGCAGGCGGCCGGCGCGCTGCCCGCCAACCTCGACTGGAAGAAGGCCTACACGCTGGAGTTCGTGAAAGGCCTCTAAATTAGGCGCGCGCGCCGCGGAGCGCGCGCCAGACGCGCTCCGGCGTCGCCGGCAGCTCGATGTGCTCGACGCCGACGTGGGCGAGCGCGTCCACGATGGCATTGGCCACCGCGGCGAGCGCGGGCGTGGTTCCGCCCTCCCCGCCGCCGCGCATGCCGAGCGGATGGGTGGTCGAGGGGACTTCGCTGATCTCGGTCGCGAACGCCGGCAACTGGTCGGCGCGCGGCATGGCGTAGTCCATGAAGCTCCCCGACAGCAGCTGACCGGTCTCGGCGTCGTAGTGGCAACGCTCCCATAGCGCCTGGCCCACGCCCGCGGCGATGCCGCCGTGGGTCTGGCCATGCAGGATGAGCGGGTTCACGGCCCGCCCGCAGTCGTCGACCGAGGAATGGCGCACGATCTCGACCACGCCGGTCTCCGGGTCGACCTCGACCTCGCAGACGGCGCAGCCGTAGGGATACGAGGGCAGCGGCGTCGTCTCCTCGTGCGCGCCCGCGAGCGGCGCGGCTGCGGCCGCCTCGAAGAGCCCCACCGAACGATCGGTGCCCTTGACGGTGAACCGCCCGCGCGCGAACTCGATGTCGCTCGCTGCCGCTTCCAGCAAGCCCGCCGCGATCTGCCTGCCCTTCGCCACGATCTCGTCCGAGGCGCGCGCCATGACCACGGCACCCATGCGCATCGAGCGGCCCGAGTGCGAGCCGCCGCCGATCGGCGCGAGATCGGTGTCGCCGGTGATCAGTCGCACCTGCGACAACTCGACATCGAACCACTCGGCGAGGAGCTGAGCGAAGCTCGTCTCGTGGCCCTGGCCGGCGGAAAGGGTCCCGAGCACGACGTCGACGCGTCCCTCGGGGGCGATCGTGATCTCGGCGCGTTCGCGCGGCACCCCGGTGTTGAGCTCGATGTAGTTGCCGAGCCCGATGCCGCGGTAGCGGCCGCGCCGGCGCGCGGCGGCGCGGCGCGCCTCGAACCCGGCCCAGTCGGCGAGCGCGAGGACGCGGTCCTGTGCCGCCGCGTAGTCGCCGCTGTCGTAGACCAGACCGAACGGATTGCGG
>JBOIFD010000366.1:0-5030 GCA_050741515.1 Burkholderiales bacterium | reverse complement strand
CGCCTTGAGCTCGGGCTGCGACGGCGGCGTCGCCGCGCCGGTCGCGTGCGCATGGCCGAGGCCGAAGCCTTTCAGGCTCCCTTCGACGCCCTTGCCCGCGCGGCGGATCGCCGCCTCGCACGCCTCGCGCGAGAGCGGCAGCACGCCGGCGCCGACCATCGCGCCGAACAGCACCGCGTTGATCACCGTGCCCGAGCGCGTCGCCAGCTCGGCCATGTCGAAGAGCACCGCGCGCTTCGCGAGCTCGCCCGCCGCCTTGACGATCCGGTCGACGTCGGCCCGCCCGTCGCCCATCGCCATCTTCTCCGCCACGGTGTAGACACGGTGCGTCGAGGCGATCAGCGTGGTGCGGTCGGGGCTCACGAAGCCGTTCTGCATCGCGCGGCCGGCCTCGATGAGCTCGGACGCGACCATCAGGTCGACGTTGCCCGGCGACGGGGTGAGCGCGAGCACCGGACGCCGGTCGCCCAGCGCGTCCCACTTGGCCGGGAAGATCTCCAGGTAGTACGTCGTCGCACCGGTGCGTTGCGCGACGCCCGGGATCGAGGTGCTCTGCACGGGGTACCCGGCCTCTCCGGCGGCAGCGACGAGCCAGTCGGCAAGCACGCCGCCGCCCTCGCCGCCGAGCGCGGCGACGAGGATCGTGATCGGCCGCGCCGGAAGCTCGCCCGTGCCGTGGAACGTGATCGTGTCGGTCATCGTGTTCATGCTCGACCTCTCAGGCAATCATGCCGGCTGCAGCCACCCGATCACGGTCGAGCGCACGCGCTCGAGCGCCCGGTCCCACCACCCCGGGTTCTGGACGATCTCGGCGCGGAAGAACGACGGGCACAGGATCGCCGCGTGCGCGACCTCCCCGCACAGCCCGCAGCCGACGCAACCGTTGTTCACGTGCGCCACCGGGTCCACCTTCAGCGGGTCGGTGGAGTCCTTGATCGTGAGCGAGGGACAGCCCGAGAGCCGGATGCAGGAGTGGTCGCCCGAGCACACGTCCTCGTCGACGCCGAAGCGGGTGCGAACGACCCGCTCGCCGCCCTTCAGCGCCGCGGCGACCAGGGGCCGGATGCGCCGCTGGCGCTCGAGCTGGCACTCGCTGTCGGCGATGATCACCTTCAACCCCTTGAAGGGCGTGGTCATCGCCTCTTTGAGCGTTTTCGCGACCTTCGCGACCTTGTAGGTCGTGACGCGCCTCACCCATTGCACGCCGACGCCCTTCAGCGCCCGCTCGATCGACATCCCGGTCATCTTCTCCGCCGCCTGATGCCGCGAGGACGGGATGTTCTGGGTGCCGGTCGCGGACGTGTAGCCGTTCTCCATGATGACGAGGATCCCGTCGTCGCGGTTGAACACGGCGTTCGCGATGCCCGAGGTGAGGCCGTTGTGCCAGAACCCGCCGTCGCCCATGATCGTGACGGTGCGGTTGGCGAACATCGGGTTGATGCCGGAGTTGGACGCGAGGCCGAGGCCGTAGCCGAGCACGGTGTTGCCGATGCTGAACGGCGGCAGCGTCGAGAACGTGTGGCAGCCGATGTCGGCCGAGATGTGGAACGCGCCCGACTCGCGCTCGAGCAGCTTCATGGCCGAGAACACCGGCCGCTCGGGACAGCCGATGCAGAACCCCGGCGGGCGCGCGGGCACCGGTCCGCCGAGGAGCTCGGCCGCCTGCTGCTTCGGCGCCACGAGGTCGGCGTGGATCCGGCGGACGCGGGCGGCATCGATGCCGCGCGGCGCGACGGTCTCGATGAACTTCGCCATGCCCGCGAGCACGACCTCGCCGGTGTACTCGCCGGCCATCGGCAGGCAGTCCTTGCCGTGGATGCGGGTGGCGTTCACGTCGTGCCGCCGCAGCGTCGCGAGGATCGCCTCCTCGATGTACGCGGGCTGGCCTTCCTCGACGACGAGCACCGCGTCCTTGCCGGTGCAGAACTCGACGATCTCCTCCGGCACCAGCGGATAGGTGACGTTCAGGCAGTAGATCGGGAGCTCGCCGTCGCCGAACGCGGTCGCGAGCCCGAGCAGCTGCAGCGCGCGCACGACCGCGTTGTGCATCCCGCCCTGGCAGATGATGCCGACGTCGGTGCGCCGCCCCGGGAAGCGCTCGTTGAGCCGTTGGCTGCGGACATACTCGACCGCGGCCGGCCAGCGGACATCGACCTTCTGCTTCTCCTGGGCGTAGGTGGCCGGCGGCAGGCAGATGCGGCCGAAGTCGAAGTCCGGGCGCTCGAGCAGGTCCCGCTTCGAGACGGGCGGCCGCCGGTTCGCCTTCGCCTCGAACGCGCCGTGGACATGACAGGCGCGGATGCGGAGCTCGAGAAACACGGGCGTGCTGGAGGCCTCCGAGAGCTCGAAGCCCCTTTCGACCATTTTCACGATCGTCGGCAAGTCGGGGCGCGGGTCGAGCAGCCAGACCTGCGACTTCATCGCGAACGCGTGGGTGCGCTCCTGGATGATCGAGGCGCCCTCGCCGTAGTCCTCGCCGATCACGATCAGCGCCCCGCCGCGGACGCCCGCCGAGGCGAGGTTGGAGAGCGCGTCCGAGGCGACGTTGGTGCCGACCGTCGACTTCCAGGTGACCGCGCCGCGGAGCGGATAGTTGATCGAGGCGCCGAGCATCGCCGCGGCGCCGGCCTCGGAGGCGTTGGTTTCGACGTGGATGCCGAGCTCGTCGAGGATGTCCCGGGCGTCGTTCAGGACGTCCATCATGTGCGACACCGGCGCGCCCTGGTAGCCGCCGACGTAGGAGACCCCGGACTGCAGCAGCGCCTTGGTCACCGCGAGGATGCCTTCGCCGTGGAAGGTCTCGCCCTCCCCGAGCTTGAGGAGCTCCACCTCTTCCTTGAACGACCGTTCCATCGCTACGTCCTCATCCGGCGAGCAGCGCCTTCGGCAGCCGCGTTTGAACGGGCCAGCGTAGGAGCGCATACTCCATTTGTCAAATTGATGGGGCGGATGGCTCGGCTTCTCATGATGAATCTGGACGACCTCGATCTCAACCTGCTGCGGGTGTTCGACGCCGTCCTGCGGCGCCGCAGCGTCACCCTCGCGGTCAGGATGCCGGGAACCGCTGGTTGCGCGAGCTGCTGCTCGAGCTGTACGCGGAGTGAAGAGCCCGTCGGCTAGAATCGCGGCCTCGCAACCGCATCCCCGAGACCCCATGGCTCAGCGACTCCGCGGCGTGCTCTCGCCGGTCGTCACGCCGTTCAAGGAGGATTATTCGCCCGACGCGAGCCGCTTCGTTCGCCACTGCAAGTGGCTCCTCGCGCACGGCTGCTCGGGGCTCGCGGTGTTCGGCACGAACAGCGAAGCGAACTCGCTCTCGGCCGACGAGCGGATGATGCTGCTCGAGCAGCTGGTCGAGCACGGCGTGCCCGCGTCGCAGCTCATGCCCGGCACCGGCTGCGCGGCGCTCACCGATTCGGTGCGCCTCACCGCGCACGCGGTCAAGGTCGGCTGCGCCGGCGTGCTGATGCTGCCGCCGTTCTACTACAAAGGGGTGCCGGACGAAGGCCTGTTCCGCAACTTCAGCGAGGTGATCCAGCGAGTCGCGGACGAGCGTCTGCAACTCTACCTGTACCACATCCCTCCGGTCGCGCAGGTGCCGATCAGCCTCGCGCTCATCGAGCGGCTGCTGAAGGCGCACCCGCGGATCGTGGCCGGAGTGAAGGACAGCTCCGGCGACTGGGCGAACACGCAGGCGATGATCGACGCGTTCGCGAAGCAGGGCTTCGACGTCTTCGCCGGCAGCGAGGTGTTCCTGCTGCGCACGCTGCGCGCCGGCGGGGCCGGCTGCATCACCGCCGGCGCCAACGTCAACCCGCACGGGATCGACAAGGTCTGCCGCAACTGGCAGACGCCGGAGGCGGAAGCGCTCCAGGCGTCGAGCGACGGGATTCGCCGGATCCTGCAGTCGCAGGTGTCGATGATCCCGGCGCTCAAGGCGACGATCGCGCATTACGCCGACGATGCCGGCTGGCAGACCGTGCGGCCTCCGCTCGTGGAACTCACCCTCGAGCAGCGCGCGCTGCTCGTGAGCGATCTCGTCGCCGCCGGCTTCGACATGCCGGGCCTGAAGGGCTGACGCCCGCGCCGGCGCGCGGCGGGACGCGCCGCTAAGGCGCCATCATCCGGGGCAGGATCAACGTCAGGTCCGGGACCGCGACCAGCAGCGCGACGACCCCGAGCGCGATCGCGATGAACGGCGTGACCGAGGCGATGATCTCGCGCATCGGAGTCTCGGGCGAGGCGCCCTTCGCGACGAAGAGCAGCAACCCGAACGGCGGCGTCGCCAGGCTGATCTCGAGGCACATCAGCATGAGCACCCCGAACCACACGATGTCCAGCCCGAACTCCTCCGCCACCGGCATGAACAGCGGCGCGGTGATCATCATCATGCTCACCTGATCCATGAAGCAGCCGAGGAACAGCAGGATCGCGAGCATTCCGATCAGCACCATGAGCGGCGACAGCCCCGCGCCGGTCACCAGCTCCGAGAGGCCGTTGGAGGCCTGCGTGAAAGCGAGGATCTGCGAGAAAGTGACCGAGCCGCAGATGATGAACAGCGTCATCACCGTGAAGCGGAGCGTCTGGTTGACGGAGATCACGAAGCTCGCCCAGGTGAGCTGCCGGTAGGCCGCCGCGGCGCCGAGGGCCGCCGCCGCGCCGAAGGCCGCCGACTCGGTCGGCGTCGCGATGCCGCCGATGATGCTGCCCACGACGACGACGAAGATGCTCATCAGCGGCAGCACGTATTTGACGAACGGCATCAGCCGTTCGCGCCAAGACATGTCGGCCACGTCGTAGGCCGGCGCGATCTCCGGGTTCAGCTTGCACCGGATCGTCACGTAGGCGAAGAACATGGCCGCGAGGATCAGCGCCGGGATGATCGAGGCGACCAGCAGCTCGCCGATCGGTATCTGCGCGATGCTGCCCACCCGTACGCCGAGCGCCGACGGCGGGATCAGCATGGCGATCCCGCCGACCGCGACGATCGGCCCGATCGAGATCGAGGGCGTATAGCCCCGCTTGTACAT
>JBOIFD010000365.1:0-3429 GCA_050741515.1 Burkholderiales bacterium | reverse complement strand
GGTCAGGCCATCGTCTCGCATCGTCATGGTGCCGTCCTCCTTTCGGGTCGCCGTTCGAACCGCGTCGCTCCTCGACTTGTCATGCCGCCGTCGCGGCCTGCTCGGTGAGGTGGCGCAGCAGCTCCTTCTGATACCCCAGGAATTCTACGCTCAGCGAGTCACGCGGCCGCCGCAAGCCGATGCGCACCTGCGTCTTCACGGTCCCGGGGTGCGGCGTCATCACGACCACCCGGTCCGCGAGGAACACCGCCTCGGCGACGTTGTGCGTCACGTAGATCACCGTCTTCCGGGTTTCCCGCCACACCTCGGCGAGCAGCCGCTGCATCTCGTCCCGCGTCAGGGCGTCCAGCGCCGCGAAGGGCTCGTCCATCAGCAGCACCGCCGGGTTGTAGGCGAGCGCCCGGGCGATGGCGACCCGCTGCTGCATGCCGCCCGACAGGTGGTGGGGATACGACTGCGCGAACTTCTGCAGCTTGACCAGCCGGAGCTGCTCCATGGCGATCGCCTCGCGCTCGACCTTGGCGACCCCTTTCATCTCGAGCCCGAAGGCGACGTTGCCCAGGGCGGTGCGCCAGGGGAAGAGCTGGGCGAAATCCTGGAACACGATGCCCCGGTCCAGCCCCTGGCCGGTCACCGCTTTGCCGCCGATCCGGATCTCGCCGGACGCCGGCGCCAGGAATCCGGCCAGAATGTTGAGGAGCGTCGTCTTCCCGCAGCCGCTCGGGCCGACGATGCAGAGGAACTCGGACGCCTCCAGGGCGAAGTTGACGCCCCGCACGCCCGGCACCTGGCCGCTCGGCGTGTCGTAGACGAGCGTGACGTCGCGGACCTCGATGTGGTGCACTGCGGCCGGCCCCGCCGCTAGCTCTTGGCCGCCCGCACCATGCCCCAGCGCAGGATCGTCGCCCGCTCGAGCGAGCCGAAGACCAGGCGCTCGAACACGAACCCGATGCCGCCGATGACCGCGAGCGACGCCAGCATCACGTCGGCGTTCAGGAACTCCTTCGCGTCGAAGATCACCCAGCCGAGCCCCCAGGCCGAGGCGGCGATGATCTCGGCGCCGACGACGGCGACGAAGGCGCGCAGGAACGACTGGCGCAGCCCGGTGATGATGAACGGCGAGGCGCCCGGAACGATGACCTTCCAGAACAGATCCGGTCCCTTCGCGCCCATCGCGCCCGCCGCCCTCAGCCACAGCGGGTTGACCGAGCGCACGCCGGTCCAGGCGTTCAGCACCATCGGGAACGTCGCCGCGTAGAACACGACCAGGATCGTCGTCGTGTCGCCGAGCCCGAACCAGAGGATGAAGACCGGGACCCAGGCGAGCGAGGGAATCGGCAGGAGGACGCTGACCAGCGGGAGGAAGAACTGCTCCAGGGCGCGGAAGCGCGCCATCAGGATCCCGAGCGGCAGGCCGACGGCGACCGCCAGCGCGAGACCGGCGAGCATGCGGTACACGGTGTGGAAGGCGTGGTTGAGCATGGTGCCGTCGAGCAGCATGCTCCACAGGGTGTGGAGCACGGCGGGCAGGGTGGGGACGAGCGCCGCGGCGAACACCCCGCTCCGGGCGAGGAGCTCGTACACCGCGGCCGCCGCCAGCAGCGTCGCCGCGCCGCGGCCGGCCGAGCGCGTGCGCGGGTTCGCGGCGTTCACGACGTCATCATTCCCCACCGGACCACGGTGTACTGCTCGATCCGCTGGAAGACCAGCTTCTCGAGGGCGAGGCCGATCGCGCCGATCACCACGATGCCGGCCAGCATCACGTCGGTGTTCAGGAACTCGC
Source organism: Burkholderiales bacterium (assembly GCA_050741515.1). Taxonomy (GTDB): domain Bacteria; phylum Pseudomonadota; class Gammaproteobacteria; order Burkholderiales; family SG8-39; genus DATEDA01. The sequence continues at coordinate 1,646 of JBOIFD010000365.1, read as the reverse complement.
GCGCGCCGAAGATCATCCAGCCGAGGCCCCACGGCACGGCCGCGAGCATCTCGACGCCCACCAGGATCCGCCACGCCTGCGCGAGACCGAGCCGCAGCCCGGTGAGGATGTACGGCAGCGCGCCGGGAAGGATGACCTTCCGGAACAGCCGCTGGTCGTCCGCGCCCATCGACTGCGCGGCGCGCACCCAGACTTCCTTGACCGCCTTCACGCCGGTCCAGCTGTTGATGATGACCGGAAAGGCGGAGACGAACCCCACCAGCAGGATGGCGCCCACGTTGCCGAGACCGAACCAGAGGAGGAACAGGGGCGCGTACGCGAGCCCCGGGACGGGGGCGCCGATGCTCACCAGGGGCAGGAAGATGTCCTCCGCCCGCCGCGACCGCCCCATCGCGATGCCGATCACGACGCCGACGACCGCGGCCAGCGCGAACCCGGCGAGCAGGCGCCCCACGGTTTCCACGGCGTGATGCGGCAGGATCCCCGCGGCGGTGAGCCGGACGAACGTGGCCGCGACCTCCTCCAGCGGCGGGAAGAGCCGCGGCGGAAAGATCCCGAGCCGCGCGACGAGCTCCCAGAGGCCGCCGACGACGACGAACGGGAATGCGGTCCGCACCACCGCCCGCCAGCGCTCGCTCGCCCAAAGCGCCGCCGGCGTCCCGGGGGTCGGGGCGCGGCCGTTGGCGGTTGCGGCGTGATCGGCCATGGCAGCGGCGAAACAAGTCCCTCAGGTCTCAGACGAGGCGGGCGTCATGCGCCCCCGATTCCGCGATGCAGCAAAGAACGCCGCCGCTCGCGGGTACGCGCGACCGGTCCGGCTTGTCGAGTCGGTTTCAATCCGCCGCACCGGAAGGCGCACTGTAGCCAAGGCGCCCGTGCCTTCGCAAGCACCAGCGCCGCGCTTGCGGAAGCCGCGACGTGGTATACCCCGCCCCGATGATTTCGGGATCCAGGGCCAGAACCGCCGCGATCGCGGTCCTCGTGCTCGTCGCGGCGACGGTGCTCGCCTATTGCGGCTTCCGCGAGTACGGTGAGCGCGGGCTCCACGCCGCCGTCGTGGCGTTGTTGACGGACACCACCACGCGGCTTCGCGAAGCGTTGGACGGGCCGGCGGGCGCGCGAGCGGCCGATCCGGCGGAAGTCGCACGCCGGCTGGACGAGCAGGCCGAAGCGGTCGACCAGCGCCTGGCGGCGCTGCATCGCCTGCGGGCAGCGCCGGACCGCGCGCTGGTCGACGCGGCCGATCTCTACATGGTGACCGCCCGGGAGCTGCTCCGACGCACGGCGTCGACCCATCGCTACCGGGAGGCGTTCGTGAGCAGCACGCAGGCACTGCGCAGCCTCGCCCAGACGGCCGACCGTCGTTCCGGGGCCTGGATCGCGCAGACGATCGCCGCGAAAGAGCAGGCCGAACGGGATTACTCGGACTATCGACGCGCGATCGATGCCACGGTGAGCCTGCTGGAGTCCTTGGCCGAACCGCGCGCGCGCCTGGCGCGGCAGGTCGGCCCGGCGATCCTCATCGAGGAGGGACTGCGCGCGCAAGCCGCCGGGCGCGCGCGGGAAGCGGGGACACGCGCGGCCGAGGAGCTCGGCGAGGCGCGGCGGCTTGCCAGCCGCCAGTAGCGCTACAGGCCGTTCTGGAC
>JBOIFD010000364.1:0-12763 GCA_050741515.1 Burkholderiales bacterium | reverse complement strand
ATCGTTGCCCACGATCAGGTCGCCGGAGAGGAGGTAGACCTCCTCCCAGTACTCGTGGATGAACGGCGCCGTGGAATAGGTTCCCGGCTCGATCCGCAGCAGCCGCGTGCGGCTGCCGCGGCGGTTCTGCTCGTCGAGGCTCCCGGCGAGGATCTTCTCCTTGAACCCCGACGGATAGCCCGGAGGGACGGTGAACCCGCTCGCCAGGTCGACGCCGGCGAACTCCAGATGCGGTTTGTTGACGCTGGCCATGTGAGTCCTCCTGTCAACCTTCGACCGGCAGGTACCGGACGCGATAGCTGTGCGCGAGCATCCGCCCGAGCACCGGGTCGGCGAGCTCGATCTCGAAGTCTTCCGCCGGCTCCACCTTCCCCTGGACGGCGAGCGTCCCGCCGAACATCGCGGCGCCCGGCGGCAGCACCCCGCCGTGCCCCAGATAGAGGCGCATCAGCTCTTCGGGGTGGCGCATCGCCGCCAGCGTCCCCTCCTGGTAGAGGCGGCGCACGCCTTGACGATGCGCGAACGAGCGCAGCACCAGGCGATCCCAGTGCCCCGCGACGTCCTCGTAGCGCCACACCGTGGGCGCGACCGGCTTGGGGCAAAGCTGCTTGGAGATGGTCACGCCCGACGCCTCGACCACGCGATCGGTGTGATCGGAGCCGACCCCGACCCACAGGCCGTCGGCGAGACCGAAGAGCACGAACTCCACCTCGCCGCTCGAAGCGGCGCCCGCCACCTCGATCTCGGTGTCGGTCGTGAGGAGCGAAGCACCGACCCGGTAGAAGATCGGCGTGCGCTTCGGCCGCGCGACGCCGATCGCCTCCAGCTCGCGGATGTGCTTCTCGACGGAGGCGGCGTCGCGCCCGGTCCAGCCGGCGATGACGAGGCGCTCGATCACCGCCGGCCGCGGGGTCTCGCCCGCGCTCGTCCAGCGCGCGAGCGTCAGCGTCGTGCTCATTGGACTACCCTCGCCGGTCACTTCGGCGCCGGGTGCGTCTCGAGCAGCACCCACTTCCCGTCGCGGACCTCCTGGACGTACACCGGCTTCAGCGCGTCGTTGTCCGAGCCGAACGAGACCGCCCCCTCGAGCGCCGGGAAGTCCTTCATCCGGCGCAGCGCGTCGCGGATCGCGGTCCGCTCGGCCGCGAGCTTGCCCGGGTCCCCGGTCACCTTCCCTTCGCGCATCGCCCACGCGTAGTACAGGACGATGTCGTAGGTCGCGGCGTCGAACTGCCCGGCCAAGATGCGCTCGGCGTTCATCGCCTTGGCGCGCTTGGCGAACTCGGCGGCAAACTTGCGGGTGCGGTCGTTCAGGTCGGCGAAGAACGTCGACGGGATGATCGTGCCGTTGCCGTCCTTGCCCATGCGCATCGGCAGATCCGCGTCGTTGATCGTCGAGCCGGCGACCAGTCTCCCGGCGTGGCCCTGGCGGCGCATCTCCTGCGCGAGCTTGATCGCCGCCTCGGGCGGCGCGCCCACGCCGACGAGGTCGGTGGGGTTCGCCTTGAGCTGCGAGACCTGGGCCGACAGATCGAACGCCGCGAGCTTGAAGTCGACGTTGCCCTTCAGCGCGACGCCCGCTTTCTGCATCACCGCCGGCAGCACCTTCTCGCCCATCACGCGCGAGATCGTGTCGTCGTTCGCGTAGGCGATCGCCCCGGTCGCCGACGGGAGGTTCTTCGACTTGATGGTCCGCATCACGCGGTCGAACATGTAGCCCTCGTCGGAGGTGTTCCGGAACGCGTACTGGAACTTCGCCACGAGCTTCGGCGCCGAGGAGGCCATCGCCATGGTGACGACGCCGAACCGGTCCCCCGCGGGCGCGGCGACCTGCACCTGGCCAGAGCTGAACGGCCCGATGACCGCGAGCACCTTGTCGTCCTCGGCGAGCTTGCGCAGCCCCACGACCGTCTGATCGGGCTTGCCGGCGGTGTCGAAGGTGATGTAGCGGAGCTTGCGGCCGTTCACGCCGCCCGCGGCGTTGATCTCGTCCACCGCAATGCGCGCGGCGATCTCGTTCGACCGCGAGAGGCTCACGAACGGGCCGGTCTCGGCGGTCAGATACCCGAGGACGAGCTCCTGCGCCGACGGCGCCCCGGCGAAAAGCCCGAGGACGGCCGCGAGGACGAGCTGCAGTGGCTTGCGTTTCATCGTCGTCTCCTTTCAGTGCCTGGCTTGCAAATCGGCCGCGCCGGAGCACGGGCCGCGTTACGGGTGTCGCGCCGCCGCCGCGCCGCGCGGCGCCCGGCGGTTGCCGCCCAGATAAGCCGCCGTGAGGCGGTCGTCCTCGAGCAGCTCGCGCGGCGGGCCGTGCGCCACGACCCGCCCGAGCTCCATCACGTAGGCGCGCGCGGCGACCGCGAGCGCCATCGTCGTGTTCTGCTCCACGAGCAGCAGCGCGAGGCCGTCGCGGTTGAGCTTCCGCAGCAGCAGGAACAGCTCCTGCACGAGCAGCGGGCTCAGCCCCAGCGACGGCTCGTCGAGCATCATGAGGCGCGGGCGCGCGAGGAGCCCGCGCCCGATGGCGAGCATCTGCTGCTCGCCGCCCGAGAGCACCGCTGCCGGCAGGCTGCGGCGCGCGCCGAGGTTCGGGAAGCGCGCGTAGATCTCCGCGATCTCCGCGCGCACGGCAGCGGCGTCGCGCCGGCCGTAGGCGCCCATCAGCAGGTTCTCCTCGACGGTCAGGCCGACGAGGATGCGCCGGCCTTCCGGGACCAGGGCGAGCCCGTGCGCGAGCCGGCGCGCGGGCGGCCAGCCGGCGACGTCCGTGTGCGCGAGCCGCACCCGGCCCGATTCGCTCGGCACGAGCCCGAGGATCGCCTTGAGCAGCGAGCTCTTGCCGGCGCCGTTGGCGCCGAGCACCGCGACCACCTCGCCGTCCGCGACCGCGAGGCTCGCGCCGCGCACCGCGTGGACGCGGCCGTAACGGACGTTCAGATCGTCGATCTCAAGCATCGGCAACGGCCAGTTCCCGGTCGGTCCCGAGATACGCCTCGCGCACGCGCGGGTCGTCGCCGACCGCGTCGCAGTCGCATTCGGCGATCTTGCAGCCGAAGTTGAGCACCACGACCCGCCGGCAGAACGCGCCGATGAAGTGCATGTCGTGCTCGACGACGAGCAGCGTGACGCCGCACGCCGAGATCGCCTCGAGGTGGGCGGCGAGCGCCTCGGTCTCCGCCGGGTTGAGGCCCGCGGCCGGCTCGTCGAGCAGCAGGATCTGCGGGCGGGCGAGCAGCGCGCGTACGAGCTCGATCCGCTTCTGGATGCCGTAGGGCAGGCTGCCGGTCGCCTCCTCCGCGTACTGCGCCAGCCCGGCCTCGCCGAGCGCGTCGCGCGCCTCCCGCTGCCAGCGGTTGCCGCGCACGAGGTTGACCGGCTGCAGCATGCCGGCGAGCGAGGGCTGCCGCGCGTATTGCGCGACCATCACGTTCTCGAGCACGCTCAGGTGCGGCAGCAGACGGATGTTCTGGAACGTCCGCGCGAGCCCCGCCCGGATGCGCTTGCGCGCCGGCACCTGCGTGATGTCCGCGCCGTCGAGCACGATCCGGCCGGCGTCGACCGGGTACACCCCCGTGATCAGGTTGAAGGCGGTGGTCTTGCCCGCCCCGTTCGGGCCGATGAGCGCCACCCGCTCCCCCGCCATGACCTCGAACGAGAGGTCCTGGATGACGCTCAGGCCGCCGAAGCGCTTGCTCACCGCCTCGAGCGCGAGGATCGGGCGCGCGGCCGTCACGTCACCTCCACCGGGGAGCGCCGCCATTCGAACAGCCGGCGCAGGAGGCTTCGCGTCACGACGCCCTGCGGCCGCCACGTCATCAGCGCGAGGATGAGGCCGGCGAAGATCACGTAGCGCCACTGCGCGGCTCCGCGCAGCACCTCGGGCAGCAGCGTGAACACCGCCGCGCCGAGCAGCGGCCCGTAGATCGTCTGCGTGCCGCCGAGCAGCACGTACAGCACGATGTAGATGCTGAGCAGGACGTTGAAGTACTGGGCCTCGATGTAGCTGAAGTGGTGGGCGTGCAGCGCGCCGGCGAGGCCGGCGACGGCCGAGCCGATGGTGAACGCCGCGGCCTGCAGGCCGCGCACCGACAGCCCCATCTGGTCGGCGACCAACTCGTCGTCGCTCACGGCGGTCACGCTGATGCCGAAGCGGGTGTGGAAGAGGCAGTAGATCGCGGCGAACACGAGCACCGCCGCCGCCGCGATCGCCGGAAACCCGATGTAGGCCCGGATCGGGTAGCCCGAGGCGCCGCCGACGACGTCCAGGTTGAGGATGATCGCGACCGCCACCTGCCCGAACGCGAACGTCGCCAGCGCGAGATAGATCCCGCGCGTGCGCAGGATCGGAAAGGCGACGACCAGGCCGAGGCCGGCGGTGAGCAGCGTCGCGAGGAGCACCGCCGGCAGCGGCGGCCAGCCGTGCGCGTTGGTGAGGTAGGCGGAGAGGTACGCGCCGGTCGCCATGAAGCCGGCGACGCCGAGGTTGAGCTGCCCCGCGACGATCGGCAGGAACGCGGCGTACGCGAGGATGACGTTGATCGCGAGCAGGACCAGCACCCCCTCGAGGTAGCCGCTCACCTCACGCCCTCCCGCTCACCGAGGGTGCTCGCCAGGAGCCCGGTCGGGCGCACGAAGAGGATCACGAGCAGCAGGCCGTACACCCAGATGTCGACCGTGCGCGCGCCGAACCAGTGGATCGCCGCGGTCTCGACGACGCCGATCACCAGGCCGCCGAGGATCGCGCCCCAGATGTTCCCCATGCCGCCGAGCACCATCGCGGAGACCCCCTTCAGCGCGACCTCCTCGCCCATGAACGGGCTCGCCTGCTGGTAGTTCAGCGCGAACAGCACCCCGGCGAGCGCGGTGAACACGCCCCCGATCAGGAACACGACCGGCACCACCCGGCCGACGGACACCCCGAGGATGGTCGCGGTCTCCGCGTCCTCGGCGATCGCGCGCAGGCCCCGGCCGACGCGGGTGCGCTTCAGCACGAGGTCGAGCAGCCACACGGCGCCGACCGCGATCGCCAGGCCGACGAGCTGCGGCACGCCGATGACGACGCCGCCCACGTGCGCGCTCACGCTCTCGAACGGGAGGGCGAGGCGCTGCTGGTCCGAGCCCCAGACGACCAGCACCAGGTTCTCGAACAGGATCAGGAACGCCATCGAGCTCACGAGCGGGATGAAGTGGTCGCCGCCGCGCATCTGCGGGTAGGTGAGGCGCTCGACCGCGTACGACAGGACGGCCCCGAGCGCGAGCGCAGCCGGTACGGCCAGCAGCAGGCTCAGGCCCCCTTTGAGCATCGCCCAGGTCACCATGCCCGCGACCATGAAGATCCCCGGGATGCTGAAGTTGAGGAACCTCAGGACGCCCATCGTGAACGTGAACGCGACCGCAACGAGCGCGTAGACGCTGCCGAGCATCAGGCCGTTCACGAGCTGCTGGGCGAGCATGCGCGCGGACTGCCCTCAGAACGCCGCGGTCGATGCCATCGCCTGGTGCGTTACCGTGCCCTCGAACGCCGGAAAGGTGCGGAAGTCTTCCCGCGCCTGCGCCCGGGCTTCCGACGCGAGCGCGGCGTCGAGCGCCGCGACGGAGTCGAACTGCAGCTGCGCGAGGAGGATCCGGCCGCCGGGGTTGACCGGATACGGGTCGGTCCAGCCGACCGGCGTGTGCAGCACCAGCCCGCGGATCCCCGGGAAACGCCCGAGGATCTCCGCGTGTCGCCCGCGGTAGTGCTGCAGGAACTCCGCGGGCGCGGTGCCGCGGTAGCTGACGAAGTAGGAAACCATCGGCCCGCCTCCCTCCTTCCCGCCGCCACTATACCGTGTAACAACAGTGAAGTTTCACAATCACTGCTGCAACTTCCATGCCGCGCCGCCGGGCTGCCCGCGCGGCGCGAACCGCGGGACGCCGGAGCTAGCGGGGGCGAGGCCCCAGGTCGCGGCCCCAGCGGCGCACGGCGCCGGCCTCGAGCCCGAACTGGTCGAGCGCGCGGCCGAGCGTCTGGTCCACCATCTCCGCCACGGTCGCGGGCCGGGCGTAGAACGCCGGGACCGGCGGGTACACGACCGCGCCCATCTCGGTCACCGCCGCCATGTTGCGCAGGTGGCCGAGGTGCAGCGGGGTCTCGCGCACGAGGAGCAGGAGCCGCCGGCGCTCCTTGAGGACCACGTCGGCGGCGCGCGTGAGCAGGCTCGAGGTCACGCCGGTCGCGATCTCGGCGAGCGTCCGCGTCGAGCACGGCGCGACGATCATCCCGAGGGTGGGGAACGAGCCGCTCGAGATCGGCGCCGCGATGTCGTCCATCCGGTAGACGTGGTCGGCGAGCGCTTCGACGTCCTTCACCTTGTACTGCGTCTCGTGGGCGAGCGTGACCTGTCCGGCACGGCTCATCACGAGGTGCGTCTCGACGCCGGCTTCCCGCAGCAGCTCGAGCAGCCGCACGCCGTACACGACGCCGGACGCGCCGCTGATGCCGACGACGAGCCGGGGCCGGTCAGTGGGCTTGCGCGCGGCCATTGCGTGCGCGGCGGGTGGCCGCCCGGGACGCGCCGTGCGCCTCCCGCGCGGCGATGTGCGCGAGCGCCTGGCGCGAGCCGTCCATGAGCTGCTCGAGGAAGCGCATCGCCTGCCCGAAGGCCGGCCGGCTGAGGTGCCCGAAGAAGAGGTCGTTGACCGCGCGCACCTCGGGCACCAGGCGCTCGATCACCCCCCGCCCGGCGGGCGTGACGGTGACCAGCGTGCTGCGCGAGTCGTGCGGGTTCTGGCGCTTGGCGAGCAGCCCCCGCCCGATCAGGCGGCGCGACTCGCTGGTGATGAACGCGCTCGTCACCCGCAGCTCCCGCGCGAGCGAGCGCACCGCGATCCCGGTCCCGCCCTGGAGGTACGCCACCGCCATCAGCAGCGAATACTGCGGCCCGGTGAGGCCGGCCTGCCGGCCGAGGTAGGCGCGGGCGTGGCGCAGGCGCTCCTCGATCTGCAGCAGCCGGACGATCAACCGCCGGAACTCGATGTCGCTGCCCTCGACGAGCAGCGCCCGGTGCGAGACGGTGAGCGGCGGGTGGTAGCCGTTGCCGCGCCGCGCGGCGTGCGGCCTCATCAGGCGTCGACGTAGCGCGTGTCGCTGAGCAGGTGCTCCTCGACCGGGATGTGGAGCGAGTCGTGCACGGTGTTGTAGAACTTCCAGAACCCGACGAGACAGGCGAGCTCGACGATCTGCGGGGGCGTCAGGTGCCGCTTGAGCTCCCGGAGGATCTCGTCGGGCACGTTCGACGGGTCGCTCGAGGCCGCGCGCACGTAATCGAAGCACGCGCGCTCCATCGCGTCGGCCGGCTCGTACTCGTCGTCGAGGACCTGCAGCAGCTCGTGCTGCGACAGCCCCCAGCCCTCCGGCCCCCCGTCCTTCTCGCGCATCAGCATGTTGCAGCAGTGCGCGGTGCAATAGGCGCAGCCGTTGGTCTTGCTCGCCAGCGCCGAGAGCTTGCGCTTGAGGAGCTGCGGCACCGTCTGGCTGGGGTCGCGCATGATGTTGCTGTTGAGGCGAAACAGCGTCTCGGCGATCTCCGGCCGGTGGGCGTAGAGCTTCAGCGCATTCGGCAGGAAGCCCATGCGCTTCATGTACGGGTCGAGCACGCCCTTCAGGTTCGCCGGCATCTGGTCGTCGGGAACGTAGGGAATGAAGGGTTCCTTCACCTCGGTCCAGCGCGGCTCGGGCAGGTTCATGGCTTCTCCTCGCGTAGTCATTGAATTACCCTAGCGCCAAAAGCGCGCTCGGGGTTCGCGCTTGGGGCGGCCCGGCGCGCTCATAGGTAATCCTCGAGCCGCACCTTGCCCCAGTGCTTCGGCCAGCTGCGCTCGAAATCCCTGGCGTCGTGCCGCGACTTGATGGTCGCGTCGATGCCGATCTTGCCCGCGGTCCGCCAGAACGGGTCGGACGCGAGCGGCGCGGCCGACGGGTCGTAGGGCGAGCCGCGCGTGTGCGGGACGATGATGATGTCGCGCGCCGGGTCGCAGCGCGTCGCGATCGCGTGGTACACGTCGGCGGGCTTGTCGAGGTCGATGTCGGGGCTCACCGCCACCACCATCTTGGTGTTCAGCCAGGGCGAACCCATCGCGAGCATCAGCGCGTCGTTGACGAACCCCTCGCGCGGATACTCGAACTGCAGGATGCAGGAGACCGCTGCGCCCCAGGTGGGGAAGCGGACGTCCTTCACCTTCAGTCCCATCTCGGTGAGCCGGTTGTAGAGCACCGCCTCGTGGCAGAGCCGCGGCAGCGGCTGGTGGTCGGTCTCCGGGCAGGTCAGGTGATTGCGGTAGATCGGCCGGTCCGCGCGCATCGTGATCGCGGTCACGGTGAATTCCGGGAGCTTCGCGGTCCGCGGCAGGTAGTAGCTCGACGGTCCGACCGACACGCCCACCTCGTGCAGGCTCCCGAGATCCACCCAGCCCTCGACCACGATCTCGGCGTGCGCCGGCACGCTCATGTCTAGCGTCTCGCACGCGACCATCTCGACGTCCTGGTCCATGATCGTGCCGACCATCTCGAGCTCGCCCCACAGGTCCATGTGCAGGCCCGAGAAGTTCGCCATGATCTCGTACGCCGGGTGGAGCCCGAACGCGATCGCGAACGGCATCCGCTTCTCCCCGCGCTCGCGGTACTTGCGCATGATCACGTGGGTGTGCGGCGTGACGAAGCTCGGCAGCCCGGTCCGCGGCCCGGTCACGATCGTCCCGGCGTGCGAGGTGTTGTAGAACCCGGTCTCCGGATCCTTCACGAGGTTCATCGCCGTCACGTACGGCACGCTCTCGGCTTCGGAGTGGATCGGCACCGGGAGCTTCGTCCAGTCGGCGTCGCTGCCGAGGAGCTTCACCTCCTTCACCGGCCCGGACTTCACGTGGACGAAGCCGCGCGGGGGCTTCCGCAGCCGGAAGGCGAGCGTCTTCAGGTACTCGGCGCGCGGCACGCCGAGCGCCCGCGCCTGCAGCTCGCGGTTCTTGACCAGGATGTCGCACAGCCGGAAGCCGGGCTTGTCGCGGATGTTCTCGAACAGGATCGGCCGCTCGCTCTGCGCGGTGAGCGCGGGGACGAGCTCGAGGTCGACCGGCTTGGTGATCCGCGTGACGGCGTCGGCGTTGGTCGCGAGATAGCCGCGCAGATCGCGGTCGAGCGGCTTCGCCGAAATCGCGGGCGCGGCCGGGCTGACGGAGAGGACTGCGGCCATGCGGGGACTCCTCCCGGGCGACGAGGGCTCCGGGCAGTTTATTAACTTACTTTACGAATTGCAACGGGCCGACGTTGGCGTTGGCGCCGCGCGGGCCGGCTCACCGAAGAACCGCTTGAATCGACGATGGAAAGGACCCTCACCGCAGGGGAGGCAGCGGGCGCAGAGAAGGTCCTGAAGGTTGACCGGCACAAACGGGACGTGTGCCGCAGCGGACGAAAGTGCCGCGAAATCCAATCTCACCGGACTGGCGCCGCAACGCGGCGAGCGATGAACCGGGAGAGGCGCGGCGAGCGGATGATGGCCCGTCCCAGGCAAAGACCTCAGGCAGCTTAGGCGCGATCCGACTTAAGCGTTGCGCCGCTAGAGCGTGAGACCGCTCAAGTAGCCTTACGTCCTCTTCCCTCCTTGCCCGCTGTCTGGTCGCGCGAATTCGGCAGCCCATGCAAGCAAGCGTGACACGGCGAGAGTTCACAAAATTTTGCGTTCCGGGGACGCGCTGGCGTGAGAAGCTTGTTGCGCCCGGCGGAGCGGGTGCGCTGACGCTTGAGACCTGAGCCCGGAGCAGTTCACGCTAGGCTCCCCCGCCATCATGCGGGCGCGAGGCTGCGATTTCGCGGGAGCTGCCTGTCCCGACTGCAACGCGACCCGGGGCGCGCGTCACGCGCCGGATGGCCTGCGGGTGACACTTGGGGAGGCACGATGAATCGATCGACGTGGCCGCTGTTGGGAGCGCTGCTTGCGTGTACCGCGACGCTCGCTTCGATTCCGAATCTGGCGCATGCGCAAAGTCTCACGATCGGATCCTTCAGGCCGACCGAGGAGGAAGTATGCCGGGGCACCTTCGGTCCGAACTTCGTCTCTGTTGGGCACCCCGTCGGTTTTGAGCCGCCCTTCGTCGCGTGCTGCCATGCCGCTGTGCCCATGTGCGGGCCGAGCCGCATCCTTGGGATCTGCCCGAAGGGCTTCGTGGTTACGGCGACAGATCCGGGCTTTCCCGACAGCGCAGCCGAGTGCACCCTGCCCCCGGGGCGTGTAGCCTCGTTCAAAGACGAAGCGGGCCAACCGAATCCTTGCTGCGGAGACCCCATTCACCCGCCGTCCGGCAATCTGTACGAAGAAGAAGTCGACTATCTCGGCGCCGGACCGTTCCCCCTGCGGATGATCCGCCGCTACAACAGCAACCAGGTCGACATCAGAACGAGTCAGGACTCGCAGTTCAACCTTGGGATGTTCCCCGCCGTCCTTACCACCGCACGCTGGCGTGGCGAGTACGATCGTCGCGTCATCCTCAACGAGGATGGCGTAGCACTCAAGTCTGCGTTCCTCAAGCGCCATGATGGCCGGATCGAGATCTTCACGCTCATCGGCGCGACCTGGACACCGGATCCTGACGTCACAGGCAAGCTAGAACGCCTCGTGGACGGCTCCGGAGCGCCTAGGGGATGGCGCTACACTTCCGCAGACGGCGACCTCACGGAGACCTACGACGCGAGCGGGAGGCTCGTCTCGCTTGCAAACCGCGCGGGCCTTGCGCACACGCTCACGTACAGCACCGGCGCCACGCCGCGCCGAGACATCCTCACGCACGTCACGGACTCGTTCGGGCGCGAGCTCAAGTTCACGTACGACGCCCAAGGACGTCTCAGGATGATGATCGTCCCTGGCGGCGGCGAATACCGCTACGAGTACGACGCCAACGGGATGATTCAGCGGGTCACGTACCCCGATCTTGCGATCCGCGTCCACCACTACGAGGACACCAATCTAACCGGGATCACCGACGAGAATGGCAACCAGTTCGTGACTTGGACCTATGCAAACAGCCGCGCGGTGTCCTCGCAGCGCGCGGGTGGCAGCAACAAGGTCGAGATCATCAGCTTCGCTCCGACCAATCAGGTCCGCGAGTACGTCACCGACAGCCTCTTCAGCACGCGGACGTACGGTTACGCAATCACTTTGGGTGTGCGGCGCAACACCAGCATTTCGGCCCCGGCATGTCCCTCATGCGGCCCAGCTTCTCAGTCGTTCGATGGTAACGGGTTCGTCGCCTCGCAGACCGACTGGAACGCCAGCGTGACCACTCACGAGCGAGCTGACGCGACACGGCCCGATCTAGAGACCTCCCGCACCGAAGCCTCTGGCACCGCCGAGGCGCGCACGATCAACACAGCCTGGCACCCGACCTTCCGGGTGCCGACCGAGATCCACGAGGTCACAGGCGGACGGCGGACGACGTTGACCTACGACGATCGCGGGAACCTGACGAGCCGCACGGTGACCGATACCGCCTCGGGGCGCCCGCGGACGTGGACATACACCTACAGCTACTCCGCACTGGTCCCCGGCATGACGGAGCGGCTGGTGGTGGACGGGCCGCGTACCGACGCCGCTGATACAACCACCTACGACTACTACGCAGCCGACGCCGCCTGTACCGGCGCCAGCGAGTCGGGTTGCCGCGGGCAGCTGCGGCAGATCACCAACCCGCTGAGTCACGCCACGCAGATCACTCTTTACAACGCTCACGGCCAGCCCGAGGAGATCGTCGACCCCAATGGCCTCGTGACCACGCTCACCTATGACGCGCGCCAGCGGCTGACCTCTCGGTCGTTCGGCGGGGAGCTCACGAGCTACGAATACGACGGCGTGGGGCAACTCACGAAGGTCACGCTCCCCGATGGAAGCTCGCTGGCCTACACCTACGACGCCGCGCATCGGCTTACCGGCCTTCAGGACAACCTCGGCAACCGGATTGCGTACACGCTCGATCTCATGGGCAACCGCACCCGGGAGGACGTCTTCGACCCGGCAAGCCAGCTCGCCCAGACCCGAAGCCGGGTCTATTCGAGCCTGAACCGCCTCGAACAGGAGATTGGCGGAACGAACCCTGCGGCGCAGATCACCAGCTACGGCTACGACAACCAGGGCAACCTCACCAGCATTACCGATCCGCTGAACCGGCCGACGGCCAACCTCTACGATGCGCTCAACCGCTTGAAGCAGGTGACCGACCCGGCCAACGGGAGCACAGGCTACGGCTACGACGGCCTGGATCGGCTCACGCGGGTCACCGATCCACGCAACAACGCGACCGGCTACACCCTCGACGGCCTGGGCAACCTCTCGGCGCAGTCAAGCCCCGACACCGGGAGCACCTCGAACACCCACGATGAGGCAGGGAACCTCATCTCCTCGACCGACGCGAAGGGCCAGTCGACGAGCTATGGCTACGATCCGCTGAATCGCCTCATTCGCATCGTCTACAACCAGGCCATCGGTAGCCAGTTGAAGCAGATCGACTACGGCTATGACCAGGGCACGAACGGCATCGGGCGGCTCACCTCGATCACCGAGACCTCCGCCGCAGGGGGAGCCCTCTCGACGATGCAGTACGGCTATGACCAGAAGGGCCGCCTCAACTCCGAGACCAGAACGTTCGGCGGGACGAGCTTCACCACCGGCTACACCTACGACGCCGCAGGGCGCATCACCGGGATGACCTACCCGTCTGGGCGCACGCTCGCCTACGGCCTCGA
>JBOIFD010000363.1:0-8021 GCA_050741515.1 Burkholderiales bacterium | reverse complement strand
GGCGGGGGCGGCCACCGCGCACCGGCGACGGCTTCGCCCGGGGCGGCGGCCGAAGCCGGCGCCGGGTCCGCTGACGGCGGGGGCGGTGCGATGGTGCTTTGCTGCTCCGCCCCGGCGAGCGGCCGGTCCGAGTAGATCACGCGGCCGTCGGGGAAGACGTTCCGATACGCCATTTGTGCCGTGGCGGGCGTGGCCAGCGCGACCGCAATCAGGGTTACCCAGGGAAGTCGCATGAGCTTTCTCGCTCAAGTGGTTGATCTCCGGTCCTTATTACACCAGGCTGCGGCAAGAGGCAACCGGCAGTTGCGCCGTAGCACTAAAATTCGCACGCCTTCCGCCACGCCATGCCCCAGCCGTCCTTCGTCCATCTCCGGTTGCACAGCGAGTTCTCGATCGTCGACGGCATCGTGCGCATCGACGCGGCGGTCGAGCGCGCCGCGGCCGACGGCATGGGAGCGCTCGCGCTCACCGACCTCGCGAACGTCTTCGGCATGGTGAAGTTCTACCGCGCCGCGCGGGCGGCCGGGCTCAAGCCGATCGTCGGCTGCGACGTCTGGATCACGAACGAGTCGGATCGGGACAAGCCGCACCGGCTGCTGCTCCTCGTGCGCTCGAGCGCGGGCTACCTCCGCCTCTCCGAGCTCCTGAGCCGCGCGTATCTCGAGAACCAGCACCGCGGCCGCGCCGAGCTCCGGAAGAGCTGGCTGGGGGAAGGCGCGGCGGGGCTCATCGCGCTGTCGGGCGCGATGCCGGGCGATGTCGGAGCGGCGCTGCTCGCGGACCAGGCGGCGGCGGCGGAGCGGCTCGCCGCCGAGTGGGCGCAGATCTTCCCTGGCGCCTATTACATCGAGCTGCAGCGCGCCGGGCATCCGCACACCGAGGCCTACATCGGCGCGGCCGTGCGGCTCGCGGGCCGGCTCGGCCTGCCGGTCGTCGCCGCGCACCCGGTGCAATTCCTCAAGCGCGAGGACTACAAGGCGCACGAGGCGCGGGTGTGCATCTCCGAGGGCTACGTGCTCGCCGATCGGCGGCGGCCCCGCGCGGTCACGCCGGAGAGCTATCTCAAGACCCAGGCCCAGATGGCGGCGTTGTTCCCCGACCTCCCCGAGGCGCTCGCCAACGCGGTCGAGATCGCGAAGCGCTGCAACCTCGTGCTCGAGCTGGGACGCTCGCGGCTGCCGAAGTTCCCGACCCCGGCGGGCGTGAGCCTGGAGGACCATCTTGTCGCGAGCGCCGAGGCCGGGCTCGCGCAGCGGCTCGAGCGGCTGTACCCGGACGCGGCGGAACGCGAGCGAGCGGCGCCGCGCTACCGCGAGCGGCTCGCCTTCGAGACCCGGACCATCATCCAGATGGGCTTCGCCGGCTACTTCCTGATCGTCGCCGACTTCATCAACTGGGCGAAGTCGAACGGCGTGCCGGTCGGGCCGGGCCGCGGTTCGGGCGCCGGGTCGCTGGTCGCCTACGCGCTCGGCATCACCGACCTCGACCCGATCCGCTACGACCTCCTCTTCGAGCGCTTCCTCAACCCCGAACGGGTGTCGATGCCGGACTTCGACATCGACTTCTGCCAGGACGGCCGCGACCGGGTGATCGACTACGTCAAGCGGAAGTACGGCGCGGAGTGCGTGTCGCAGATCGCCACCTTCGGCACGATGGCGGCGAAGGCGGTGGTGCGCGACGTCGGGCGGGTCATGGAGTGGAGCTACACCCGCGCCGACGAGCTGGCGAAGCTGATCCCGTTCCAGCCGGGCCGGCTCGTCACGCTCGAGATGGCGCGGGAGATGGAGCCGCGGCTCGCGGAGCGCGAGGCGACCGAGGAGGACACGCGGGAGCTCCTCGCGCTCGCCGGCGAGCTCGAGGGGCTGACGCGAAACGTCGGGATGCACGCCGGCGGGGTGCTGATCGCGCCGGGCCGGCTCACCGACTTCTGCCCGCTCTACAGCGCGAGCGGCGCCGACAACGTCGTCTCGCAGCTCGACAAGGACGACGTCGAGGCGGTGGGGCTGGTGAAGTTCGACTTCCTCGGCCTCACGACGCTCACGATCCTCGACTGGACGATCCGCTACGTGAAGCGGCTCGATCCGTCCGCGGCGCTCGCGCTCGAGAGCCTGCCGCTCGATGACCGGGACACCTACCGCTTCTTCGCCGCCGGCAACACGACCGCCGTGTTCCAGTTCGAATCGCGCGGCATGCGCGATCTCGTCAAGCGCGCCCGGCCGGACCGCTTCGAGGACCTGATCGCCCTCGTGGCGCTCTACCGCCCGGGGCCGATGGACCTGATCCCGGAGTTCATCGAGCGCAAGCACGGCCGCAGCCGCGTGCCGTACCTCGACCCGCGGCTCGAGCCGATCCTCGCGCCCACCTACGGCGTGATGGTCTACCAGGAGCAGGTGATGCAGATCGCGCAGGCGATCGGCGGCTACGCGCTCGGCGCCGCCGACCTCCTGCGCCGCGCCATGGGCAAGAAGCTGCCCGAGGAGATGGCGAAGCACCGCAGCATCTTCGTCGCCGGCGCCGCGGCGAACGCAGTCCCGGAGCGCCGGGCGAGCGAGCTCTTCGACCTGATGGAGAAGTTCGCCGGCTACGGCTTCAACAGGTCGCACGCCGCGGCCTACGCGCTGATCGCCTACCAGACGGCGTACATGAAAGCGCATCACGCCTCGGCCTTCATGGCCGCGAACCTGTCGGCGGTGATGGACGACACCGACAAGGTGCAGGGTCTCTACCAGGACGCGGCGGCGAACGGACTGAAGGTCCTGCCGCCCGACGTCAACGCCGCCGAGTACCGGTTCGTGCCGGTGGACGCCCGCACCATCCGCTACGGCCTCGGCGCGGTGAAGGGGACCGGCGAGTCGGCGATCGGCGCGATCCTGAGGGCGCGCGCGGACGGCGGTCCGTTCGTCGACCTCTTCGACTTCTGCGAACGCGTGGACAAGCGGATCGTCAACCGGCGCACCGCCGAGGCGCTGGTGCGCGCCGGCGCGTTCGACGCGCTCGACGATCGGCGCGCCCGTCTGCTCGCCTCCGTCGGGATCGCCCTCGAGGCGGCGGAGCAGGCGAGCCGCGACGCGCAGCAGGTGAGCCTGTTCGGCGAGCTCGCCGGCCGGCAGCGGCCCGCCTACATCGAGGCGGAGCCGTGGGACGAGCGGCAGCGACTCGTCGAGGAGAAGGCGGCGCTCGGCTTCTACCTGTCGGGCCACCCGTTCGGCGCATACCGCCGGGAGTTCGCGCCGTTCGTGAAGAGCACGCTGGCCGACCTGCAGTCGAGGAGCGAGCCGCAGCTCCTCGCGGGCCTGGTGGCCTCGGCGCGCACGGCGATGACCCGCCGCGGCAAGATGGCGATCGTGCTGCTCGACGACGGCACCGCGCAGCTCGAGGTCTCCGTCTACAACGAGCTTTGGGAGTCCAGTCGCGACCTCATCAAGGAGGACCGGCCGCTCGTCGTCCAGGGGAAGGTCACGAAAGACGAGTTCACCGGGGGCGTCCGGGTGGTCGCCGACAAGGTCTACGACCTTGCCGGCGCGCGGGCGCGGTTCGCGCGCGGGATCAGGTTGTCCCTGAACGGCGACCCGTCGACGGGCGGGGTGGCGGCGAAGCGGCTGCGCGAGCTGCTCGCGCCCCACCGGAACGGCACCTGCCCGGTGCGCGTGTGCTACCGGAGCGGCGATGCGGTGGCCGAGCTGCGCCTCGGGGACGACTGGCGCGTGACGCCGGACGACGCGCTGATCGAGGCGCTCAGGCTGTGGCTGCGGCCGGAGAACGTCGAGGTGGTCTACGCTTAGCCGCTCCCGGCCTCACGCCGTCGGCCGCGACTCGAAACCCGCGAACCTTCCCTCGGCCTCGCCGACCGCCACGCCCGTCACGCGCGCACCCGGCGGACCGGTGTTCGCCCACTCGATCATCGCCGCCACCGCCGCCGCACCGCCGTCGACCACCGCCTCGACCGTGCCGTCGCGGCGGTTGCGCACCCAGCCGGTGACGCCCAGCCGCTGCGCCTCCGCGAGCATCGAGTAGCGAAAGCCGACGCCCTGGACCCGGCCCGAGATGATCAGGTGCTTCGGCATGAATCGAGATCGGCTCGAACGCGCTGTCTCGGGCGGTCGTCGGGCGGGCGAAAAACCGGCCCCGGGGGGTGGCAGACCCGGAGCCAGGCGGGAATCATAGCCAGGAACGTTCGCGCATCAGGCCCGGCCGCGCGGTCCCGGCCCCGGGTCGGTGCTAAAGTGAGCGCGAGGCACGCGGAAGGAACCCGGTGACGTATCTGTGGCCCGAGATGCTCTGGCTGTTGCTCGCCGCGCCGGCGCTGGTCGGCGGGTACGTGCTGCTGCTGCGGCGGAAGAAGAAGGGCGTCCTGAGATACGCGAGCCTGAGCCTGGTGAAGGACGCCATCGGTCCCGGCCAGCGGATCCGGCGCCACGTTCCGCCGCTGCTCTTCCTGGCGGCGATGATCGCGGCGCTCGTCGCCATCGCCCGCCCGAGCGCCGTCGTCACCCTGCCCTCCGAGCAGCGGACCATCATCCTCGCCATCGACGTCTCTCTCAGCATGCGCGCGACGGACGTCGAGCCGAACCGCCTGGCCGCCGCGCAGGCCGCGGCGAAGGCCTTCATCGCGGAGCAGCCGGCGGACGTGCGCATCGGGATCGTGTCCTTCGCCGGTACGGCGTCGCTCGTGCAGCAGCCGACCCAGAACCGCGAGGACCTCATCGCGGCCATCGACCGGTTGCAGCTGCAGCGTCACACCGCGATCGGGAGCGGCGTCATCGTCTCCCTGGCGGCGGTGTTCCCGGACGAGGACATCGACCTCGAGTCGGTGATCTTCGGGCGCGCGTTCGCGCGCGAGCGCAACGCCCCGATCGAGGGGGTACGGAAGGCGGAGAAGAAGCCGTTCCAGCCGGTTGCGCCCGGCTCCTACGGCTCCGCCGCGATCATCCTGCTGACCGACGGCCGGCGGACGACGGGCCCCGATCCCATCGAGGCGGCGAAGATGGCCGCCGACCGCGGGGTTCGCATCTTCACCGTGGGTTTCGGCACCGCGGCGGGCGGCGCGGTGGACATCGACGGCTGGTCCATATACATGCGCTTCGACGAGCAGACCCTGAAGGCCATCGCCGACGTGACCCGCGCCCAGTATTTCCACGCCGGCAGCGCGGCGGATCTGCAGAAGGTCTACGGGAGCCTGAACGCCAAGCTGGTGCTGGAGAGGAAGGAGACCGAGATCACCGCCCTGTTCGCGGCGGCCGCGGCGGTCCTCGCGGCGGCGTCGGCGGCGCTCTCGATCCTCTGGTTCCACCGGCTCGCGTGATCCCGGCCGGCCGCGGGCGCCGCGCGCCTCAGCCGGAGAATGCCTGCCGGACGGCCTCGCTGCGCAGCGTGACGATCGTCGCCGCGCAGATCGCGACCACCGGGATCGCCACGACCAACAGGCCGGCGACCGCGGGAAGCCAGTTGACCGGCTCGACGGTGCGCTGCCGCTTGAGCCCGTAAAGCCGCGTCGCCGCCGAGAGCGCCACGAGCACGATCAGCGTCCAGCAGAAGAACTCGAGGATGTGACGCCCCCACGGCTTCAGGGCGATCACACCGATCCCGCCCGCCAGGCCGAGGAACCAGATCCCGAACAGCGCGACGTCGTTCCACGCGGTCCGCGACAGGATCCGGCGCTCGAGCTCGCCGGCCTTGTGAAGCGACATGATGACGACCGCGCCGAGGCCGAGCGCGAGCAGGCTGGCGACGGTGAAGAACCAGCCGATGAACGGCAGCGGCAGCCCGAGGTCCACGCCGGCTACCCTTCGCGCCTCGCCGTGACGGCGGTCAGGATCCCCTGCAGGATCGCGACCGGCGTCGGGGGGCAGCCCGGCACTGCGACGTCGACCGGGATCACGTTCGCGACGCGCCCGCAGCTCGCGTAGCTCTCGCCGAAGATCCCGCCGGTACAGCCGCAGTCGCCGACCGCGACGACGAGCTTCGGCTCCGGCGTCGCCGCGTAGGTGCGCGCGAGCGCTTCTTCCATGTGGCGCGACACCGGCCCGGTGACGAGCAGCAGGTCGGCGTGCCGCGGGCTCGCGACGAACCTGATCCCCAGCCGCTCGAGGTTGTAGTGGGGGCCGTTGGTCGCGTGGATCTCCAGCTCGCAGCCGTTGCACGAGCCGGCATCGACGTGCCGGATCGCGAGCGCGCGCCCGAAGTGCTTGAGCACGGTTTCGTCGAGCCGCTGGGCGAGCGCGCGCAAGGCCTCGTCCGGCGCGGGCGCCGGCTCGCTCACGAGACCGGTTTTCACCACCTGCTTGAGCAGCTGGTACATCTAGAGGTCCTGGCCGCTGTAGGAGAGGTTGAACGACTTGTTGATCAGCGGGAAGTCGGGAACGATGTTGCCGAGCACCGCGCGCTCGAGGAGCGGCCAGTTCTGCCACGACGGGTCGTGCGGATGCAGGCGGTGGATGCGGCCGCCCGCCGCCGCGTCGAGCGCGACCAGCACCTCGCCGCGCCAGCCCTCCACCCACCCGACGCCCAGCCGGCCGGGGGGCGGGTCGGGCACGGGCACGCGGATCGGGCCCTCGGGCAGCCGCAGGAGGAGCAGGCGGAGCACCCGCGCCGACTCGAAGAGCTCGTCGAAGCGCACCGCGGCGCGCGCTGCGACGTCGCCGGCGTCCGCGACTGCGATGCGGACCCCGAGCGCGTCGTACGGCGCGACCGGGTGGTCGACCCGCAGGTCGCGACGGATCCCGCTCGCCCGGCCGGCGAGGCCGGTGAGTCCCATCCGCGCCGCGAGCTCGGGCGAGACCTCGCCGGTGGTCATGAACCGGTCCTGCACCCCCGCGTGCTCGTCGTAGATCGCGCGGAGCCGCCGCACCTCCGGCTCGATGCGGTTGAGCGCGGCGAGAATCCGCGCCGCCCCGCCGGCCGGGAGGTCGCAGGCGAACCCCCCGGGCGTCACCGCGTCCATCAGGTAGCGGTGGCCGAAGAGCTCGCCGTTCAGGCGCAGCAGCTCTTCCTTGAGGCGCCAGAACTGGAAGAACCCGAACGAGAGCGCGACGTCGTTGCCGAGATAGCCGAGGTCCCCGAGGTGGTTCGCGATCCGTTCCAGCTCGAGCGCCACCGCGCGCAGCGCCGCGGCGCGCGGCGGCGGCTCGGTCCCGGCGGCGCCTTCCACCGCCATCGCGTACGCCCAGGCGAACGCGACCGTCGAGTCCCCGCTCACCCGGCCCGCGAGGCGGGCCCCCTCCGCGAGCGTCATCGCCTCGAAGCGCTTCTCGATCCCCTTGTGCTTGTAGCCGAGCCGCTCCTCGAGCCGCAGGATCTTCTCGCCGACGACCGAGAATCGGAAATGGCCCGGCTCGATCGTTCCGGCGTGCACCGGTCCGACCGGGATCTCGTGCACGCCTTCGCCCTCGACCTTGACGAACGGGTAGCGGTCCGCGGCGCGCGGGAAGCGGGTGGCGGCGTCGAAGTCCTTGCGCAGCGGAAAGACGCCGCCCGGCCACGCACCATGGCGCAGCCACTTCCGGTGATCGGGGTTCTCCTCGGCGTGGATGCCGAGGAGATCGTAGGCGGCCCGCTGCATCCGGCTCGCCGCCGGGAAGAGGTCGGCGATGCCGTGATAGCGCGGGTGCTCGCGCGCGAGCGGGACCGTCAGCCAGAAGAGGCCGCGCGGCAGGGCGAAAGCGACGTGAAGCGCGAACCCGCTGCCCCGCGGGGTCTCGTCGCTGCCCCAGAGCGCGACGAGGCGGGCGTTCTTCGCGCGCGCCTGCTCGCCGACCTCGCGCAGCCGGCCGAGCTCGATCACCGCGTGGTACGCCGGCATCGCGCCCGGGACGCGCTTGGTCTCGATGGACAGTGCTTGCGACGGCACGCGGGACTCTCCGTCAGCCGATGAGCGCGGCGGCCTGCCGGTACCAGTCGACGAGGTACGGCGGGATGTAGAGGCCGAGCATCAGCACGATCGCGAGGTGCACGAACACCGGGATGAGCGCCGGCGGATGCGGCAACGGCCGCGCGGTCGGCTCGCCGAACACCATCGGCTGCAC
>JBOIFD010000362.1:0-5556 GCA_050741515.1 Burkholderiales bacterium | reverse complement strand
GTCCAGTGCACGGCGAGCGCGCCCGGCGCGACGCACTCGAACGCGCCCGAGGGCGGCATTCCGGCGAGCCGCGGCACGACGTGGCTGCGGCGCAATGCGAGCAGCTCGCGGCAATGGGCGAGCCGTTCGCGGTGCGGGCTCGCCGCGGTCTCGCCCCAGATGAGCTTCGAACGCTCGAACGTCGCCCGGTCGTTCGGGTCGGGGATCGCGGCTCGCGCCGCCGGATCGCGAAAGCGCTCGAACCGGCCGAACTCTTCGCGCCGACCGTTCGTGACCGCGGCTCCGAGCTCCGGGCCGAAGTCGCAGAAGAAGAGAAACGGCGTGCTCGCCGCAAACTCCTCGCCCATGAAGAGCATCGGCGGCGTGGGGGCGAGGAGCAGGCAGGCCGTGGCCGCCGCGAGCGCTCCGGGCGCGGCGAGCGCGCCGATCCGCTCGCCGAAGGCGCGGTTGCCGACCTGATCGTGCGTCTGCAGGAACGCGACGAACGCAGTCGCCGGCAGACGGCTGCACGGCTCGCCGCGCGCGCGGCTTCCCCGGTACGGGGAGGGCTCGCCCTGATAGCCGAAGCCTTCGGCGAGGCAGCGGCCGAGACGCCACAACGGCCGCGCCGCGTAGTCGGCATAGTAGCCGTCGCGCTCGCCGGTGAGCAGAACGTGGAACGCGTGGTGGATGTCGTCGTTCCACTGGGCGGTGGCGAAGAGCGGCGAGCGCGACGCGTCGCGGCCGAGATAGCGGGCCTGGTTGCGGTCGTTCTCGAGCACGAGATGGACGTGCCGGTCGCGGCCCGGGCCGGCGCGGACGCGACTCGCGATCTCGGCGACGATGTCGGGCTGCGAGTCGTCGGCGATCGCGTGCACCGCGTCGAGCCGGAGCCCGTCGAAGTGATACTCCTCCAGCCAGTACAGCGCGTTGTGGACGAAGAAGTCGCGGACCGGGCGCGCGTCGCCGCCGTCGAAGTTGATCGCCGCGCCCCACGGGGTCGCGTGGCGCGGGTTGAAGAACTGCGGCGCGTAGAGGTGCAGATAGTTTCCCTCGGGCCCGAAATGGTTGTACACGACGTCGAGGATCGCCATCAGGCCGCGCGCGTGCGCGGCTTGAACGAGCTGCTTCAAGTCCTCCGGGGTGCCGTAGGAGGAGTCGGGCGCGAACGGCAGCACGCCGTCGTAGCCCCAGTTGCGGGTGCCCGGAAAATCCGCGACCGGCATGAGCTCGATCGCAGTCACGCCGAGGCCCGCGAGGTAGTCAAGCCGGTCGATCGCCGCGAGGAACGTGCCGGCCGTGGTGAACGTCCCGACGTGCAGCTCGTAGATCACCGCCTCCTCCCACGGCCGGCCGCGCCAGGCGTCGTCCTCCCATACGAAGGCGAGCGGATCGACCACCATGCTCGGCGCGTGGACGTCGTCGGGGTTGAACCGCGAGGCCGGATCGGGCACCGTGCGCTCGCCGTTGATGCGGAACCCGTAGCGTGTGGCGCGCGGCGTGTCGGGCACCACCGCCTCGAGCCAGCCGCCGTCGAGCGCGGTCAACGGCAGCGCGGACCGAACGCGGTCGGTCGCGATCTCCAGCTCCACGCGGGTCGCCCCCGGAGCCCAGAGCCGGAAGCGCGTCGCGCCGTCGGCGCGCGTCTCGGCGCCGAAGGGCATGCGGTGGCTGCGTCTCATCGCGTCGCAGACTCCGGAGAATCGGGAACCCCGCACCCCGGCGCGCGCCGGGGGCGAGCGCTCGCGCAAGCTCACGCCTTGACCGGCACCAGCAGCGCGAGCGAGCGCGGCTGCAGGGCATAGCTCGCGCCCGCGTCGAACGTACCGTCCGGGACGAGTCCGTCCTCGTAGCTCGTGTCGACCAGCACGAGCCAGCGCTCCGCACCGAGGCTCGGCAGCTTGAAAGCGAGCTCCTCGTGGTGGGCGTTGAAGAGCACGAGGAAGTTCTCGTCCCTGACCGGACGCCCGCGCGCGTCGCTCTCGGTCAGCGCCTCGCCGGCGAGGTACACGCCGAGCGAACGCGCGAACTCGTGGTCCCATTCCTCGTTCGTCATCTCCGCGCCGTCGGGCTTGAGCCAGACGATGTCCTTCACCTCGCTGCCGCGGATCGGGCGGCCCTGGAAGAAGTCGCGCCGCCGGAATACCGGGTGCGCGCGCCGCAGCCCGATCAGCCGCCGGGCGAACTCGGCGAGCTTGCGCTGCTCCGCATCGAGGTTCCAGTCGAGCCACGAGAGCTCGTTGTCCTGGCAGTAGGCGTTGTTGTTGCCGCGCTGGGTGCGGCCGAGCTCGTCGCCGGCGACGAGCATCGGCACGCCCTGCGACAGGAGCGCCGTCGCGAGCATGTTGCGCTTCTGGCGCTCCCGGAGGCGGCGAATGGCCGGGTCGTCGGTCGGGCCCTCGACCCCGCAGTTCCACGACAGGTTGTTGTTGTGGCCGTCGCGGTTGTCCTCGCCGTTGGCCGCGTTGTGCTTCTCGTTGTACGAGACGAGGTCGTGCAGCGTGAAGCCGTCGTGGGCGGCGATGAAGTTGATGCTCGCGTACGGGCCGCGGCTCGAGCGGTTGTAGAGGTCGCTCGACCCGGTGAGCCGGAGCGCGAACTCGCCGATCAGCCCCCCGTCGCCCTTCCAGTAGGCGCGCATGGTATCGCGGTACTTGTCGTTCCACTCCGCCCAGCCGACCGGGAAGTTGCCGACCTGATAGCCGCCCTCGCCGAGGTCCCACGGCTCGGCGATCAGCTTGACGCGGCTGAGCACCGGGTCCTGGCGGATGATGTCGAAGAACGCGCCGAGCCGGTCCACCTCGTGGAGCTCGCGCGCGAGCGCCGGGGCGAGGTCGAAGCGGAAGCCGTCGACGTGCATCTCGGTCACCCAGTAGCGCAAGCTGTCCATGATGAGCTGCAGCACCCGCGGGTGCTGCATGTTCAGGGTGTTGCCGGTCCCGGTGTAGTCCACGTAATAGCGGCGCCCGTCGGCCTTCAGGCGGTAGTACGACGCGTTGTCGATGCCGCGGAAGCAGAGCGTCGGCCCGAGCTGGTGGCCCTCGGCGGTATGGTTGTAGACGACGTCGAGGATCACCTCGATCCCCGCCGAGTGCAGCGTCTTCACCATCGTCTTGAACTCGTCCACCTTGCCCGAGGCCGAGTAGCGGGCCTCGGGGGCGAAGTAGCCGATCGTGTTGTACCCCCAGTAGTTTCGCAGCCCCCGCTCGACGAGACGGCGGTCGTCGACGAACGCCTGCACCGGCATCAGCTCGACCGCCGTGACGCCGAGGCGCCGCAGATAATCGATGACCGGCGCGGTGGCGAGCCCGGCGTAGGTGCCGCGCAGCTGGGGCGGCACTTCCGGGTGCTGCATGGTGAAGCCGCGGACGTGGAGCTCGTAGATCACCATCTCGTGCCACGGGATGTCGGGCGGCTTGTCGCCGCCCCAGGTGAACGCCGAGTCGATCACCTTGCACCGCGGCATGCCGACCGCGCTGTCGCGGCGGTCGAAGGACAGGTCCTCGCGCTTGCTCCCGACGGTGTAGCCATAGAGCGCGTCGCTCCAGCGCAGGCCCCCGACGATGCTCTTCGCGTCGGGGTCGAGGAGCAGCTTG
This sequence comes from Burkholderiales bacterium, assembly GCA_050741515.1. Taxonomy (GTDB): domain Bacteria; phylum Pseudomonadota; class Gammaproteobacteria; order Burkholderiales; family SG8-39; genus DATEDA01. The sequence continues at coordinate 1,981 of JBOIFD010000362.1, read as the reverse complement.
TGCGGGTTGAAGCGCTGGCCTTCCTCCGGATGGTAGGGGCCGTGAACGCGGTACCCGTAGAGCATTCCCGGGCGCGCCTCGGGAAGGTAGCAGTGCCAGACGAAGTCGGTGCGCTCCTTGAGCTCGATCCGCTGCAGCTCGCGCCGCCCGCCGGCGTCGAACACGCAGAGCTCCACCTTCTCGGCGTGCTCCGAGAACACCGCGAAGTTGACCCCCTCGCCGTCCCAGGTCGCGCCGCGCGGGTGGGGCCGACCGGGCCAGACCGCGGTGATCGGTATCATCACCTCGCGGCGCGGTCGGGGGCGACGAGCGGATTCATGCGTTCCTCCCTGCTGAGCTTCGAGCGCGGCAAGGATACTTGACCGCCCGTACCCGCGTCACCCGGCGCGGGGCCCCGGGCGCGCGCGCCTACGCGCCCGGACCGTCGCTGCCGCCGCGCTTGATGCGGTCGTCGATCTCGCCGATGTAGGCGGCGAGCGTGTTCCCCGCCTGCTCGACGCTCGTACGCAGATTGCGCTCGATCTCGTCGAGCCGCTCGAGCACGCTCGCCCGGGAGGCTTCGCCCTGGGACGCGAGCCGCGCGAGCTCGGCCTCGACGTACCCGCGCAGGTCGGTGAAGCGCGAGGCCTCGGCCTGGTCGGCGAGCCCGCGGCTCGCCTGCAGCTCGCGCGCGTGACGCCGGGCCTCGAGCAGCACCGTCGTCTGCAGATACACGACGAAGACGAGGAAGGCGAGCGCGAGCACCGCCGTCATCGCGAGCATGATCAGGCCGAGCGGGGCCTGCATCTCGCCGAAGCCGAGCGACAGCGTCGTCGGCGCCGTGAACGCGCCCCAGTTGAGCGCGGCGAAGACGGCGATCGCCGCCACGATGAGCAGCAGAAGCAACGTGCGCAGGTTCATCCCCGTCTCCCTCGGTCAGTCGAGCCGGCGGCCGCTCGCAGTCGCGAAGAGATGCGCGGCGTCGGGAGCGAACGAGAAGCTGCGGTGCGCGCCCGGCGCCAGGCGTTCGCCGCGCGCGAGCTTGCCCTGCAGACGCGCGCCGCGCAAGCTGCCGATCACCCCAGTGTACGGGAGCGCGGGAATTGCGGTGACCGGCACGAGACCGTACGCTTGAGCGCGGAGATCGCATGGAACCCGTCCAAATCGCGCGTCGGCTGCGTGACGAGGTGGCCGGCTTGAGGTTCGCGCCGCCCGTCGCGTACGTGTACAACCCGCTCGAGTACGCTTGGGCGGCGCACCGCGAGTACCTGACGCGGTACGGCACGGGCCGCCCGCCGGTGCTCCTGGTCGGGATGAATCCGGGCCCGTTCGGCATGGTGCAGACCGGCGTCCCGTTCGGCGACGCCGAGCTGGTCCGCGACTGGTTCGGGATCGGCGCGCCGATCGGGCGGCCGACGCGCGAGCATCCCAAGCGGCCGGTCGCCGGGCTTGCCTGTCAGCGGCGGGAGGTGAGCGGACAGCGGCTGTGGGGCTGGGCGCGCGCCGCGTTCGGGACGCCCGAGCGCTTCTTCGCCCGGTTCTTCGTCGCGAACTACTGCCCGCTCGCGTTCGTGGAGGCGAGCGGACGAAACCGCACGCCCGACAAGCTGCCGCGCGCAGAGCGTGCCCCGCTCTTCGCCGCCTGTGACCGGGCGCTGCACGCTACGGTCGCCGTGCTGCGTCCGGAGCACGTCGTCGGCATCGGCCGGTTCGCGGCCGAGCGCGCTGCCGAAGCGCTCCGCGGCATGCCGGTGAAGCTTGGAGTGGTCCCGCATCCGAGCCCTGCGAGCCCGGCCGCGAACCGGGACTGGGACGGGCAGATGCGCCGGGCGCTCGCGGCGCTGGGCGTGCATCCGCGCTGACCCGACGCAGGGCTCGAGCGATGCGCATCCTCGTCGTTCGCGAAGCCGCTGCCGCCGCCGGCGCCGCGGCCGAGTTCGTTGCCGAACGCCTGGCGCAGACGCTCGCGCGCGGCGAGCGCGCAACCTTCGCGGTGAGCGGC
>JBOIFD010000361.1:0-6002 GCA_050741515.1 Burkholderiales bacterium | reverse complement strand
CCTACGCCCGCGCGAGCAACGCGACCCGGATCGTGGTGGGCCGCCGGCGACGCGAGGGGCTGCGCGCGTGGCTCCCGCTGTCGGCGGCCGACCGCATCGTCGCGCGCGCCTCCGACCTGGAGGTGCTGGTCGTCGGCGGCGAGCTCCAGGACGCTGCGGCCGCGCCGGCGCGGGTGCTGATCGCGCGCAGCCGCGAGCACCTCGGGGTCCGGGCACGGCGCAAGGTGCGCTGGCCGCGCTACGTCTGGGCCGCCGCGGCCGTTGTCATCGCGACCGGCATCGCGGCCCTGATGGACCCGTTCTTCGAGCCGGCGAACCAGGTGATGGTGTACCTGCTCGCGGTGACCCTGGTCGCCACGCGGCTCGGGCGCGGCCCGTCGGTCTTCAGCGTGGTCGCATCGGTCCTCGCCTTCGACTTCTTCTTCATTCCACCGGAGTGGACGATCCACGTCTCGGACACCCAGTACCTCGTCACGTTCGCAGTGATGCTCGCGGTCGGGCTGATCATCAGCAACCTCACCGCCAACATCCGCACCCGGGCGCTGATCGCGGGCTACCGCGAGCAGCGGACCGCGGCCCTCTACGCCATGAGCCGCGAGCTCGCCGCCGTCGACGAGGTCGAGGACATGGTGGCGATCGCGGTCAAGCACGTCGCGCAGGTGTTCGACTCGCAGGCGGTGATCCTGCTGCCCGACCGCGACCGCGGCGTCCGGCATCCGCGCAGCGAGGCGGCGAGCGCGTCGCTCCGCGCGGCGGACCTCTCGGTGGCGCAGTGGGTGCTCGATCACGGCGAGCCGGCCGGGCTCGGCACCGATACGCTTCCCGGCGCGCCGGCGCACTATCTGCCGCTCGCGGGCAGCGAGGCGACGATCGGGGTGCTGGCGATCCTGCCGGCGAACCCGCTGCGGGTGTTCGTGCCGGAGCAGCAGAAGCTGCTCGAGACGTTTGCGAGCCAGATCGCGCTCGCGCTCGAACGCGCGCAGCTCGGCGCGTCGGCGAAGGTGAGCGAGCTTGCGGCGGAGTCGGAGCGGCTGCGCAACGCGCTGCTCGCCGCGATCTCGCACGATCTGCGCACGCCGCTCGCCTCGATCGTCGGCGCGTCTTCCAGCCTCGCCGAGCGCGGCGAGCGCATGAGCGAGCGGGACCGCGCCGAGCTCGCGCGCGCGATCCACGCCGAAGCGCAGCGGATGGCGGGCCTCATCGACAACGTCCTCGACATGGCGCGCCTCCAGTCGGGCGCGGCGAGCCTGCACCGCCAGTGGCACCCGCTCGAGGAGCTGGTCGGCGCGACGATCAAGCGCCTGGAGCGGACGCTCGCGGGGCACCGCGTGCAGACCCACATCCCGCCCGACCTGCCGCTGGTGAACGTGGATGGCGGGTTGATCGGCCAGGTGCTGGCGAACCTGCTCGAGAACGCAGCCAAGTACACCCCGCGGGGCACGACGGTCTCGATCTCGGCCGAGACCGGCCAGGACGAGATCGTCGTCTCGGTCGCCGACGAAGGTCCCGGGCTTCCGCCGGGCGAAGAGGAGCGGATCTTCGACAAGTTTCACCGCGCCGCGCCGGAAGGGCCGCAGAGCGGCGTCGGCCTGGGGCTCTCGATCTGCAAGGCGATCGTGCAGGCGCACGGCGGGGCGATCGCCGCCGAGAACCTGCCCGCCGGCGGCGCGGTCTTCCGCTTCACGCTGCCGCTCGTCGGCGAGCCGCCGAAGGTCTCCGGCGACGGCGCGCTGCGCGAAGCCGCATGAGACACCCTGTGTCAACCCCCCGCTGTTTGGAGCAGCGCGAGCCGCGAGGGTAGTCCAATGACCGAGCCGCGGCGCCTCGCCGCCGACTGAGTCAGCCGCGCACGACCTCCAGACTGTCGATCAGCCGCGTTGCGCCGAGCTTCGCCCCCGTGAGGATCACGAGCTGGCGATCGTCGGCCGCCGGAACCTGGAGATCCGACTGCTTCCGCACCGCGACGTAATCCGGCTGCCACCGGTGGGCGCGAAGCTCGGTCATGGCCTCGGCCTCGAGCCGCTGATAGGCGCGCTCGCCGGAGGCGATCGACCGCGCGAGCTTCCTGAGAATGCGGTAGAGCCGGGGCGCCTCCATGCGCTCCGCCGCGGAGAGGTAGTTGTTGCGCGAGGACAGGGCGAGGCCGTCGTCGGCGCGCGCGGTCTCGCCGGGGACGATCGCGATCGGCAGCGCGAGCTGCCGCGCCATGTTCCGCACGATCAGCAGCTGCTGGTAGTCCTTCTTGCCGAACACCGCGGCCCGCGGCTGGACGATGTCGAAGAGCTTCAGCACGACCGTGCACACCCCGCGGAAGAAGCCCGGCCGGAACGCGCCCTCCAGGATGTCGGCGAGCTCGGGAGGCGGGTCGACCTTGAACCCCTGCGGCTCCGGGTACATCTCCCGCTCGTCGGGCGCAAACAGCACGTCGACCCGCTCGCGCTCGAGCTTCGCGCAGTCCGCGGCGAAGGTGCGGGGGTACTGGTCGAAGTCGTCGGTCGGCGCGAACTGCAGCCGGTTCACGAAGATGGTGGCGACGACCGAGCTCGCGTGCGCGCGCGCGATCCGCATGAGCGCGAGGTGGCCCTCGTGCAGGTTGCCCATCGTCGGGACGCACGCGACCTCCACGCCGGCGAGCCGGGCGCGCAGCTCCGCGATCGTCGCGACGACTTCCATCAGAACGCGTGCTCGGGACCGGGGAACGTCCCGTCCTTCACCGCGGCCACGTAGCGGCTGATCGCGGCCGCGGCGCTCCCGGCGCCGTCCATGAAGTTTCTGACGAACCGCGCCTTGCGGCCCGGATAGACGTCGAGCATGTCGTACAGCACCAGCACCTGGCCGGAGCAGTCTACTCCGGCGCCGATGCCGATGGTCGGGATCGACAGCTGCTCGGTGAGCGCGCGCGCGAGCGCGGCGGGGATCGCCTCGAGCACGACCATTCCCGCGCCGGCTTCCTCGATCGCCCTGGCGTCGTCGACCAGCCGCTGCGCGCCGTCGTCGCCTTTGCCCTGGACGCGATACCCGCCGAGCTGGTGCACGGACTGCGGCGTGAGGCCGACGTGGCCGCAGACCGGGATCCCGCGCTCGACCAGGAAGCGCACGGTGTCGAGCATGGCGCGTCCGCCTTCGAGCTTCACGCCCGTCGCTCCCGCGGCCATCAGCCGCGCGGCGTTGCGATAGGCCTGCTCGCGCGTCGCCTGGTAGCTCGCGAACGGCAGGTCGCCGAGCACCAGCGCCTGCGTCGCGCCGCGCGCGACGCAGCGGACGTGATACTCCATCTCGTCCATGGTGACCGGCAGCGTGCTGTCGTGTCCCTGGATCACCATCCCGAGGGAGTCGCCGACCAGCAGGATCTCGACGCCCGCCGTCTCGCACAGCGTGGCGAAGCTCGCGTCGTAGCAGGTCAGCATGGCGATCTTCTCGCCGCGGGTGCGCATTCCCTGGAAGTGCGCGAATGTGTACCGCATGGATCGCTAGTCCTGGACGTTGAAGTGCTCGCGGCGCCCGCGCATCGTCGCGATGTGCCGGACGAGCAGCTCGAGGTCGGCGTCGCTCGCCACGAAGTCGAGGTGCTCGGTGTTGACCACGAGCAGCGGCGCCGCGGCGTAATGGTAGAAGAACCGGCCGTAGGCGTCGGCGAGCGCCGCGAGGTAGTCCGCGTCGATCGGATCCTCGTATGCCACCGCCCGCCGCTGAACGCGCTCGCGCAGCGTCGGCGGGGCGGCGTGGAGGTAGATCACCAGGTCGGGTCGCGGGGCTTGCGGCCTGAGCGCTTCGTAGATCCGGTGATAGAGCACGAGCTCCTCCGCGGCGAGCGTCAGCCCCGCAAAGAGCGGGTCTTTCTCCAGCAGGAAGTCGGCGACCGTCAGCCGGGCGAAGAGGTCGGGCTGGGCTCCGGCGCGCAGCTGGTCGACCCGCTGGAAGAGGAAGAAGAGCTGCGTCGGCAGCGCGAAGCGCGCCCGGTCGACGTAGAAGCGCGGCAGGAACGGGTTCGCGTCCGGCTGCTCGAGCAGCGGAACGCCGCCGACGCGCTCGGCGAGCCGCTTCGCGAGGCTCGTCTTGCCGGCGCCGATCGGGCCGTCGATGGCGATGTAGCGGTATCTCGAGAGCGGCATGCGCCGGAGGCTCACCGCGCGGGCGCGTGAGCACGCGAAAGGGCGCGAACAGAATACCCGATCGGGCCGGTGCGCCGCGTCCCGGCGTCAGGAGGGGAGTCGCGCGACGCGCTGGTCGGCGCAGCGCGCCAGCCAGTCCCGCGCCGGCCCGCGGCCCGGGATCACGGCGGCGGGGTCGATCTCGACGACCGGCGCGAGGGCGAACGCGCGGTCGTGCAACCGCGGATGCGGGACCGCGAGCCCCGGCTCGTCGATGACCTCCCCGCCGTAGAGCAGCAGATCGAGATCCAGCACGCGCGGCGCGTCCTGGAACGAGCGGGCACGCCCCGACCGGGCCTCGATCGCCTGCAGCGCCTCGAGCAGCGCGCGCGGCGCGAGCGCGGTCTCGAGCAGCGCCGCGGCATTGACGAAGTCCGGCTGATCGGCGTACCCGACCGGCGCCGTGCGGTAGAGCGAGGACGCGGCGACGAGGAGGGTGCCGGGGAGCGCTGCGAGCGCCGCGATCGCGGCGCGGACCTGCGCGGCCGGGTCGCCGAGGTTCGCGCCGACGCCGACGAAAGCCCGTGCCACTAGGGCTGCGCCGCGGGCACCGGCGGCGCGCCCGCCGGCTCCTTCTTCCGCCCGCGCCGCCGGCGCCGGCGCTTCTTCTCGCCCGCGGCGGTCGGGAGCAGCAGCTCGGACCGCTCCTCCGGGCTTGCGTCCATGAAGCGCCGCCACCAGGCGAGGACCTCCTTCGGCGCCTCCCCGCTCGCGGCGCGGAGGACGAGAAAGTCGTAGGCCGCACGGAACTGCGGGTGCTCGGCGAGCGCGAACGGGCGCCGCCCCGAGCGGGCCTCGAAGCGCGGCTGCAGCGACCAGATCTCCTTCGTCGTCGCCGTGAGCCGCCGCGGGATCGCGAGCTTGTCGGTCTGCCGCTCGAGCACGTCGTCCATCGCGGCGTACAGCGCCTGGGTCCGCTGCTCGCCCCGGCCTTCGCGCTGGCGCCAGGCCGCGAGCACCTCGTGCCACAGCAACGCCGCGAACAGGAACGCCGGCGATACCGGCTTGTCTTCGCGCACGCGCGCGTCGGTCTGCGCGAGCGCGAGGTTCACGAACTTCTCGCCGAGCGGCTGCTCGACGATGACGTCGAGCAGCGGCAGCACCCCGTGGTGCAGCCCCTCGCCGCGCAGGCGATGCAGGGAGGCGCTCGCGTGGCCCGAGAGCAGCAGCTTCAGCATCTCGTCGAAGAGCCGCGCCGGCGGCACGTTCTCCATCAGCTCGGCCATTTCGCGGATCGGCGCGCGGGTCTTCGGGTCGATCTGGAAGTCGAGCTTGGCCGCGAACCGCACCGCGCGCAGCATCCGCATCGGGTCCTCGCGGAACCGCGTCCGCGGATCGCCGATGATGCGCAGCCGCCGCTTCTTCAGGTCGCGGACGCCGTGGTGGTAATCGATCACCGTCTCGGTGGCCGGGTCGTAGTAGAGCGCGTTCACGGCGAAGTCGCGGCGCGCGGCGTCCTGCTCGCGGTTGCCCCACACGTTGTCGCGCAGCACCCGCCCGTGCTCGTCGACGACCCGGTCACGCGGCGCTTCGCCTTCGACGTCGCTCGGGTTCATGGCCCGGTAGGTCGAGACCTCGACCACCTCGTCGTGGAAGACCGCGTGAACGATGCGGAAGCGCCGGCCGATGAGGCGCGAGCGGCGCATGAGCTTGTGCACCTGCTCGGGGGTCGCGTCGGTGGCGACGTCGAAGTCCTTCGGCGCGTGCCCGAGCATCAGGTCGCGCACCGCGCCGCCGACCACGAACGCCTCGTGCCCGTGGCTCGCGAGGAGCTCGCACACCTTGCGCGCGCCGCGGCTGATGGACTCGCGACGGACGCCGTGCTCCGCGACCGGGATCCGCTCGGGCTCG
>JBOIFD010000360.1:0-4689 GCA_050741515.1 Burkholderiales bacterium | reverse complement strand
GGATGTTCGTGAAGAACGACCACGTCGCCGGCTCGGCAAACCGCGCGAGCACCGCCGAGACCGCCGCCATGAGCGCGAGCGACACGGCCCACAGCCACGTCACGCGGCGGGTATGCACGACCAGCGGTTCGGGCAACTCGCCGTCCCGCACCAGCCGTGCGATCCGGGTCACCAGGGGCTCCCTCCCGGGCCCGAGCGTACGCGCAAACGCCCAGCACAGGAACACGTAGATGAGGATGGGCGGCAGGAACGCGAGCCCCGCGGCGATCTGGCGGTCCATCAGACCCGCCGCCAGGGCCGCGGCGCCGGCCGTCGCGATCAGCCACCAGGGCAGCGCCTTGCGCGCCGCGAGCAGGATGAAGTTCGCCGCGATCGCCGCCGAGATCAGCGCGACCAGCCACGGATTCCCGTGCAGCACCGCCGCGTGCAGCCCGAGCGGGCACGCGCACGCCAAGGCGACGAGAAGACCTTTCATCCTGCGCGCCCCTCTCTGCCGGGGTCTTGTCGATCCACCGAGCCGCCGTTGCGGCCCTCCCTCGGCTCGGGCCGAGCCCGAACGCGGAGCTATTCTACGGTCTGACCGGCGCCGTTGAGCGGTCGTCCGTCACGCCCGGCTTCGCTCCCCGTGGACGCCCGCTCCGGGGGGGCCGGGCGCGCCGCCCGGCGGAGGCCCGTCGGATGCATGCCGCCGCTCACGAGCTTCCACGCGACCATCCGCGTGATCCGGACGATGTCGAGCACCGGGCGGAAGTGGCTGGGCCGCGCGGCCTTCGGATAGAGCGCCGAGATCGGCACGGCGCGGCTTCCGAACCCGTGCCGCGCCGCAACGATCAGGAGCTCGCTCTCGAACACGAACCCGCGCGCCGGCCCGTGCTTCACCTCGACCTGTCTCAGGAGCGCGGCGGGGTAGACCCGGAATCCCGACTGGCTGTCCGCAAGCGGCTGCCCGGCGGCCCACCCGATCCAGAAGTCGGCGAACCGGTTCGCGAGGTAGCGCGCCCGCGGCGCCGCATCCCGCCCGAACGTCCGGGCGCCGACGACGATCTCGCCGGGGTGGGCGCGCGCCTCCGCGAGGAGGCGCGGGATCTCCTCGGGCGCGTGCTGACCGTCGCCGTCGAGGGTGACGACGCCGGCGACGCCGAGGCCGAGGCCGAGCGCGTGCTGCATGCCGCGCCACAGGCTCGCCCCCTTGCCGAGGTTCCGGTCGTTCCGCAGCAGCGTCACCGGGAGGCCCGCCAGCGCGGCCGCCGTCCCGTCCGTCGACCCGTCGTCGACCACGACGACGAGCTCGACCTGCCGCGCGGCGCGCGCCGCCACGTCGGCGATCGTGGCCGACTCGTTGTACGCCGGGATGACGACCGCGTAATGCAGCTCGCCCCCTTCGGCCACTCCCGTGCCCACCTGTTCCATCAGCCCAGCCCGCCCCCCACCGCGATCACCTGCCCGGTAATGTAGCTCGCCCCGTCCGAGGCGAGGAAGCCGACCAGCGCCGCGACTTCGGCGGCGGTCCCCGCCCGCTGCATCGGCACCAGCGCCTTGATCCGGTCCGCCGGGAACGCCTGCATCGTCTCCGGCGTGTCGATGACGCCGGGTGCGACCACGTTCACGGTCACGCCGCGCGGCGCGAGCTCGAGCGCGAGCGACTTCGCCGCGCCGTGCAGCCCCGCCTTCGCGGCGGCGTAGTTGGCCTGGCCCCGGTTCCCGAGCACCGCGGCGACCGAGGACACGCAGACGATGCGGCCCCAGCGCGTCTGGAGCATCGGCAGGACGAGCGGCTGGGTGACGTTGAAGAACCCGTTGAGGTTGACGTCGAGGACCTCGCGCCACTGCGCGCCCGTCATTCCCGGCAACGGCGCGTCGCTGTGCACCCCGGCGTTGTTCACGAGCACCTGGACCGGGCCCGCCTCCACCATCCCGGCGAGCGCCGCCGCGGTGCGCCCGGCGTCGGTGACGTCGAAGCGCACGGCTTCCGCGGAGCCCCCGCCGGCGGCGATCTCCCGGACGAGCGCTGCGGCGGCCTCGGGGTGCCGATGCGCGTGCACGATGACGTGCAGGCCGTCGGCCGCGAGCCGCCGGCAGATCGCGGCGCCGATCGCGCCGCTGCCCCCCGTGACCAGCGCCCGCTTCACGGGCAAGGCGCCACCCCGACGCTGATGCCCATCTCCGGGAGGTACCCGAGCTCGGCCCGCGCCGGCTCGCCCCGCGCGAGCGCGCCGAGGAGCGGGAGGCTGCGCGCCGCGGCGACCCCCCGGCGCAAGCGCTCGAGCGCCGGATCCGCGAGCTGCGTCTCTCCGGCGGGCGGCCCGAGCTCGATCGCCACCGACCCGAGGCTTCCCGTGCCGGGCGCGGGCGCCAGCAGGAGCGCGACCCCGAACGGCGCGATCATCGGATAGAGCACGTCGAGCGGCGGGAGGTAGGGCGCGTCGTAGGCGACGAGCAGCACCGGCCGCTCCCAGGCGGTCACCTGCAGCGCCGCCTCGAGGAGCCCCGCGGCGAAGCTCGACTCGAAGGCGCAGATGCTCGTGGACGGCTCGCGCGCCTCGGTGGCGATGCTCCAGTAGCCGGCCGGCGCGTTGTGCACCGAGTTGTGGAAGCGCGTCGGCGAGACGTCGCGCTCGGGCCTGGCCAGCGCGGTGCAGAGGTGGTGCGTCACCTCGCCGTCGCCCGAGGAGGACGTGAACACGGTCGGCAGCGTGTCGGCGCGGGCGCCGCCGTGCCGGACCGCCTCGAGGCCGACGTGCAGCGCGAGCCGCACCGTGTTGCCGCAGCGGCGGCGCTCGGCCGGCGGCAGCAGGTCGGCGGTCGGGTGCCCCATCTCGGTCATCGCGTAGGGCGCCTCGCCCCGGAGGACGGCGCACGCCGCCGGCCACCCGTCGAGCCCGGGCCCGAGCACGCCGACGCCGTCCGCGTAGACGCGCATCACGCCCGGCCGAACACCAGACTGCAGTTGTTGCCGCCGAAGCCGAACGAGTTCGACAGCACATGGCGCGGGGCCGCGCGGCTGCCTTCGAGCAGCACGCGGCAGCCGCACGCCGGATCCACGGCGTTGCTGTTCGCCGTGCCCGGCAGCCACTCGTGCCGGAGGCTCAGCATCGAGATGATCGCCTCGGCGATGCCGGCGGCCCCGAGGAGGTGCCCGGTCGCGCCCTTGGTGGCGCTGCACGGCAGCCCGGGTCCGAACAGCTTCGCGACCGCGTTCCCTTCGGCGGTGTCGTTGCTGCGCGTCGCGGTCCCGTGGAGGTTGACGTAGCCGACCGCCGCGGGCGCGAGCCCGCCCGCCGCGAGCGCGCGCTGCATGGCGAGCGTCGCGCCGAGGCCTTCCGGGTGGGGCGTCGACATGTGATAGGCATCGCAGCTCTCGCCGACGCCGGCCAGCACGATCTCCCCGCCCGGCTTGGTACGCGCGCCCGAATCCGGCGCCCTCTGGAGCAGCGCGAAGCCGGCGCCCTCCCCGATCGAGATGCCGTTGCGGTCGGGATCGAACGGCCGGCACGGCCGGTCGGAGAGCAGCTCGAGCGAGCCGAATCCGTAGAGGGTGGTGAGGCACAGGGTGTCGCAGCCGCCGACGACCGCGGCGTCGGCGAGGCCGGCCTCGAGCAGGCGCGCCGCGTCGCCGAAGACCTTGGCGCTCGACGAGCAGGCGGTGGACACGACGTGCGCCGGACCCGCGAGCCCGAGGTAGCGCCGCACGAACGCGGCGAGCGAGTACGTGTTCTGGGTCTCGGCGTAGTGGATCGGCGGCAGCGCGCCGGCGGCGGGATCGAGCCGCTGGTACGCGCGCTCGGTCTGCATGATGCCCGAGGTGCTCGTCCCGACGATCACCGCCACGCGCCCCGGCCCGAACCGCTCCCGCGCGCCGAGCACCGCCTCGAGAAAGCCGTCCTGGTTCAGGGTGAGCTCGGCAAGCCGGTTGTTGCGGCAGTCGAACGCGGCGAGATCGCCGCGCACCGGCAGCCGTCCGAGGCCCTCGACCTCGCCGGTGAACGTGTCGAGCTCGACGTCCTCGAACGCGCAGGGCTGCAGGCCCGAGCGCCGCTCGACGAGCGCTCGCCACAGCGCGTCGGCGCCGCGGCCGAGACAGGTGACGGCGGTGAAGCTCGAGACGACGAGGGGGCTCACGGGGAACCGCGGGGTGAGCGGGGTCGCATGGACGATTCTAGCAAACGGGTCGCCCGGCGCCCGGTGGCCGCGCGATGAACGCGGCGAAGGCGAGGCTCAGCGCGACGCCGATGGCGACCGTGGTCCCCATCATCCGCAGCACCGGGACCTGCGACCCGGCGAGCAGCCCGAACACGAGAATCGTCGTCGCGGCGCAGACCGCGACCGCCGCCGCGGTGGCGCGCCGCTCGGCCTCGTCCGGGGGCTCGCGCTCGAAGAACAGCGCGTAGTTGGAGCCGACGCCGACGACCAGCAGCGCCGCGACGACGTGGAAGAGCGTGAGCTTCACGCCGGCGACGAGCAGCACGGCGAGCGTCGCCGCGACCGCGGCCGCGATCGGCGCGATCACGTGGACCACCCGCGCCGCCGAGCGAAGGTGGACGAAGAGCGCCACCGCGATCACGCTCAGGCCGAGACCCCAGAGCGCGAGCGCGCGCTCGCGGTAGGCCCCGAGCAGCGCGGCCGCTGCGACCCGGCGAGCAGCCCGAACACGAGAATCGTCGTCGCGGCGCAGACCGCGACCGCCGCCGC
>JBOIFD010000359.1:0-6879 GCA_050741515.1 Burkholderiales bacterium | reverse complement strand
GCCGAGCGCGGCGCGGCGCAGCGTGCGCTCGGCCGCCGACTGCGGCGCGAGGAAGCGCGAGGTCCGGCTCGTGACTTCGAGGTTCTGCCGCGCCGCCGGCTGCCGTTCCGCGTCGTAGGTGTCGAGCAGCGCCTCCGGCGCCCGGCGCTCGAGCACCAGCGCGAGCTTCCAGCCGAGGTTGTACGCGTCCTGGATCCCGGAGTTGCCCCCGCGCGCGCCGAACGGGCTCACGACGTGCGCCGCGTCGCCCATGAAGAACACGCGGCCGTGGCGGAAGGCGTCGAGCAGGTGGTCGCGATAGGCATACGGCCCGACCCAGACCAGCTCGAACTCGCGCTCGCCGAGGTGCGCGCGCAGGCGCGCCTCGGCGACGTCGCGCCGGCTGACGTAGTCCGGATCGCAGTCGGCCGCCATCTGGTAGTCGAGCCGCCACACGTCGTCGCCCATCAGGTGCTGCCAGACGCCGCGGTTCTCGTTGAACGGCGCCTCGACCCAGGTCCAGCGCTCGGTCGGAAACTTCTCCCGGAAGCGCACGTCGGTGATGCACCACCGGTCGGCGAGGCGCGCGGTGTGGGTGTCGAGGCCGAACCCCTCGCGGATCGCGCTGTTCACGCCGGTCGCGTCGACGAGCCACTCGGCCTCGAGCGTGTACCGCCCGGCGGGCGTTTCGACGGCGACCGTGATGCAGTCAGGCGATTGGCCGACCTTCGTCACCCGGTTCTTCCAGCGCAGCTCGCAGTGGCCGAGCGCGCGGATGCGATCGACCAGGAACCACTCGACGTAGAACTGCTGCAGGTTGATGAACGGCGGCTGCTCGGACGCGCTCTCGAGCTCGAGGTTGAAGGAATAGACGACGTCGTTGCCGGCGAGCGTCTTGCCCACCGACCAGGTGACGCCCTTCTCCTTCACCCGGTCGTAGGTGCCGAGCCGCGCGAAGATCTCCAGCGTCTTCTGGGCGTAGACGATGCCGCGGGAAGCGGCGCCGCGGACCCCGATCGTGTCGTCCTCGTCCAGCAGGACGCAATCGATCCCGCGGCCCGCGAGGTCGCAGCCGAGGGTCAGCCCCGAGAGCCCGCCGCCGACGATGACGATCGGGTAGCGCCGGCGCCGGCCCCGCGCCAGCTCGGGCGGCGCAACGAACGGATAGACCGGCAGCTCGTAGCCGCCGCCCGGGGCCGGCCGCGCGGCGGTGCCCACGGCGGCTAGCTCCGGTAGTCGATCCAGCCGGGGCCCTGCTTCGCGCGCTCCATCCTGCGCACCGTGGCGTCGAACACCCGCTGGCAGGTGTCGCCGTGCGCCTCGTAGCGGAACGCGACGTCCCGGCACTGCTCGCGCACGTCGTCCGTGAGCGGAATGTCGTAGCCACCGATCGCGGCCGCCTGGCACTGCACCTCGCACGCGCGCTGCAGCGTCCACATGAGCGAGAACGCGTGCGCGACGTTGTGCTCGGCGACGAGCAATCCGTGGTTGCGCAGGATCAGCACGTGCTTCGCGCCGAGGCTCGCCACCAGCCGCGGCTGCTCCTCCGGCCGGACCGTGATCCCCTCGAAGTCGTGATAGGCGACCCGGCCGATCAGCATCGCGCCGTAGAAGTCGTCGTGCCGGAGCCCCGCACGCCGGCAGGCGATCGCCATGCCGGCGGTCGTGTGGGTGTGCATGATGCAGTGCGCGTCGTCGCGCGCGGCGTGGAGCGCGCTGTGGATGATGAAGCCGGCCTGGTTGACTGCGTGCTCGGTGGGCGTGACCGGGCGGCCGTCGAGGTCGATCTTCACCAGGTTCGAGGCCGTCACCTCGTCGTACCAGAGGCCGAACGGGTTGATCAGGAAGTGCCGCTCGGGGCCGGGCACCCGCACGGTGATGTGGTTGAAGATGTTCTCGCTCCACCCCTGCCACTCGAGCACGCGATAGCAGGCGGCGAGCTGGATGCGCAGCGCCCATTCCGCGTCGCCGATGTGAGCGGGCTTCCCGAGCACGTGCGTTTCGGCGGTTCCCATCGCTCCTCCTCCTTCAGTGGCCGGCGGCGGCGCGCGCCGGAACGGTCTCGCCGGCCGGCGCCGCGCGATGCTGCACGCGCTCGCGGATGAGCGCCTCCACGCCGTCGAGAGTCGGGGTCGGCACGCCGGCCCGCCGGCCGAGCTCGCCGACCGCGCCGACGATCGCGTCGATCTCCAGCGGGCGGCCGCGCTCGAGGTCCTGGAGCATCGAGATCTTGGCCGACCCGAGCTTGCGCGCCAGCGCGAGCCGCTCCTCGACGCTGACCGTGATCCGCGCCCCGAGCGCCGCCGCGACCTGCATCGCCTCGATCATCATGCGCCGGATCAGCTCGAGCAGGCCCGGGTTGGCGTTGATGTCGCTCATCAGTCCCCCGGTGAGCGCGGCCACCGGGTTGTACGAGGCGTTGCCGATCAGCTTCGTCCAGATGGCGTCGCGGATGCGGCGCGAGACCGGCGCCTGCAGGCCGGCGCCCTCGAGCGCGCCGGCGATCGCCTGGAGCCGCGGCGTGGTCGATCCGTCGATCTCGCCGAGGATGAAATCGCGGCCCCCGGTGTGGTGGACGACCCCGGGCGCGACCACCTCCGCGGCGGCGTGGACGACGCAGCCCACCAGGTGCGTCGGGTCGAGCGCGCGCAGCATCGCGCCGTCCGGGTCGAGGCACGCGACGGCCGAGCCGTCGAACCGGCCGCCTTCGCGCGCGAAATACCACCAGGGGACGCCGTTGATCGCGGTGACTACGGCGGTGTCGGGCCGCAGCAGGGGCGCGAGCCGCGGGAGCATGGGGCCGATGGCATACGCCTTGAGGGTGACGAAAATCGCATCCTGCGAGCCGAAGTCGCGGGGCGTTTCGGCCGCTGCCAGGCGGAACGTGCGGGTGCCTTCGGCGTCCTTCAGCGTCAGACCCTTGGCGCGGACCGCGGCCAGGTGCTCGCCCCGCGCGACCAGGCTCACCTCGTGCCCGGCGGCGGCGAGCTTCGCGCCGAGCACGCCTCCGATCGCTCCCGCTCCGACGATGCAGACCTTCACTTCCGGGTTCCCGACGCCAAGGCGGCGTAGTTTGCCGCATTTCAGCGGCCTGAGGGTTGCATGACCCTGGAGCCTCGCCCCGGACGGTCCCGCCGGCCGGGCCGGATCCGGGCCCCCGCGCCCGCGGTCGAGCGTCGTGACGCGCGTAGGGAAATCGACCACATCGGACCGCGGAAACGACGCTTCCCGGTAGCACCCTTCCGCTAGAATAGCGGACCATGCGCCGTCGCGATGCGCTCCGTTCCGCCTGGGAAGCCACGGTTCGCGTGCTGGTCGGGGTCGGCGCGTGCGCCGCCGGGGTCGGGCTCGCCGCGCTGTTCGCCCAGACCACGCTCTTCGAGCGGCTGGACAACTGGCTGTACGACGCGCTGCAGCGGTCCGCCAGCCAGACGACGAGCCTCGAGTCGGTGGTGGTGTTCGACGTCGACGAGGAGTCGCTGTGGCGGATGTCCCAGACCCTCGGCCCGTTCTTCAACGAGCGCGAGCTGTACGCCCGCGCCCTGCGGTATCTCGACCGGCACGGCGTGCGCGCAGTCGCCTTCCACACCCTGTTCGCGGACGAGCGCCCGGGTGACGACGCGCTCGCCGCGAGCTTCCGGCGCGGGACCGTGCTCGCCGCCGCCGGGCTCCCGGTCACGCTGGCCGCGACCCCCAACTACCAGCGGCACCTCGAGACGACCGCGGTCGCGCGCAACCTGCCGTGGAGCGGCGCCGGCGATCACGGGGACGAGCCCCGCATCCCGCACATCGCGTGGGCGTACTTCAAGCTGCCGCCGGACTCGCTCGCCAGCGGCCCCTCCAAGACGGTCGGCGTCATCAACCTGCGCCCGGACAACGACGGCGTCCTGCGGCGGATCGCGCTCTTTCACGGCACCCAGGGCTACGTGCTGCCGAGCATGCCGCTCGCCGTCCTGGCGGCGGTCGACCCGAGCCTCCTGCCCGTCCGCTTCACCGACGGCGCCCTGCAGCTGCGGCGCACCGCGGTCCCGCTGAGCCCGTACAGCGAGGTCACGCTCCGGTTCCCGGCCAACGCCGACGAGCTGCGCGTCATTCCGTTCTACGAGCTGGCGCTCGCCGCCGGCGGCGCCCAGGGCACCCAGTGGCTCGCGCGGGAGGTCGCCGGCAAGGTGGTCTTCATCGGCAGCTCGAGCACG
The DNA here is from genome assembly GCA_050741515.1 of Burkholderiales bacterium. Taxonomy (GTDB): domain Bacteria; phylum Pseudomonadota; class Gammaproteobacteria; order Burkholderiales; family SG8-39; genus DATEDA01. The sequence goes on along the minus strand of JBOIFD010000359.1, from coordinate 2,704 downwards.
CTCGCCGCAGACTACGCGTTCACCCCGGTCGGCCGGCTCTCCGGGGTCCAGATCGCCGCGCTCGCGTACGCGACGCTCGCCGCGGGGCAGATCAGCAAGCCGGCCCCGCTCACCGTCGACGGCCTGCTGCTCCTCGGGGCGCTGCTCGTGCCGCTCCTCGTGATGCGCCGCGGCGTCGAGGCGACGGGCCGCCACTATCTCGCGGCGTTCGTCGTGACCCCGCTCGTGCTCGCCGGCATCGGCGCCGGACTGTTCGGCCTCGGGATGCAGCCGCGGTGGCTGTTCGCCCTGGTCGCGGGGCTCGGCTCGCTCGGCGTCGTGTTCTCGATGTGGTTGTTTGCGCTGTCCGACGAGCGCCGCAAGCTGCGCTACGAGACGCTCGCCGCGCGCGAGGCGAACCGGCTGAAGAGCGAGTTCCTGAACCATCTCACCCACGAGCTGCGCACGCCGCTCACGGCGATGATGGGCTTCAACAAGCTCAACCAGTTCACCGACGACCTCGGGCGCGAGTCGCGGATCCGGAACAGCGCGATCATCGGCCGCAACTGCGAGCACCTGCTGCAGCTCATCAACAACAACCTCGACCTGGCGAAGATCGAGGCCGGCACGCTGGTGATCGCGCCGGCGGCCGAGGACCCGGACCAGCTCTGCCGCGAGGTGATCGCCTCGCTGCAGGCGGTCGCCGAGGAGAAGCGGCTGCGGCTGCGCTACACCCGCGAGACGCAGCTGCCCCCGGCGCTGATGCTCGATGCGGCGCGGGTCCGCCAGGTGCTCATCAACCTGCTCGGCAACGCGCTGAAGTTCACCCAGGTCGGCACCGTCGAGCTCGCCGTGTCCTGGCACATCGCGGCGCTGGTGGTGGAGGTCCGCGACACCGGTCCCGGAATCCCGAAGATCGCGCTGGCGCGGATCTTCCAGCCGTTCGAGCAGGCGGACGCCACCATCGCGAGCCGCTACGGCGGGACCGGGCTCGGGCTGGCGATCACCCACAGCCTGGTGCGCATGATGGGCGGGACGATCGACGTCGACTCGCGGCCCGGCCACGGCTCGACGTTCCGCGTGCGCCTGCCCGGCGAACCGGTCGCCCGGGCCGAGAGCGTGCGGCCGATCACCGACGCGATCCCGCCGCGCACGCCGCTCGCCGGCCGCGTCCTGCTCGCCGAAGACAACGAGGACATCCGGGCGCTCGTCCAACTGCACCTCGGGAAGCTGGGGATCGACACCCACGCGGTGGCGAACGGCCTGTCGGCCGTCGACGCCGCGCTCTCCGCGCCGTTCGACGCGGTGCTGATCGACATGGAGATGCCGGTCATGAACGGCTACGAGGCGGTGCACGTCCTGCGGACGCGCAACTACACCGGGCCGATCTTCGCCCTGACCGCGCACCAGGAAGGCGTGGAGGTCGAGCGGGCCCGCGCTGCCGGCTGCGACGGGATCATCACCAAGCCGATCGCGCTCGAGACGTTGCGCAACGCGCTGCGGCCGATCCTCGCCGAGCGCCGCGGCCTCGTTCGGGCGGGGCGCGCCGGCGACGCGACCGCACGCTAGGAAGGAGTTGGCGGCGCCCGCCGGGCCCGGCCCGCCGGGATCGTGCATATTGCCGCGCTGGGGGGCGGGTTGTCCCCTAGAATTCCCCGGATGGTGCAGCCCCGGCACAGCGTGCGCGTCTCGAGCGAGCTCCGGCACCTCATCCCGCGGTTCCTCGAGAACCGCCGCGGCGAGCTCGACCAGCTGCGCGGGGCGCTGGCCCGCAACGACCTCGAGGAGGCCCGCAAGATCGGCCACACGCTGAAGGGCGCGGGCGGCGGCTACGGCTTCCACGAGATTACCCGCCTCGGCGCCGAGATCGAGCGGCGCGCCGTGCGCGGCGGGGACGTCGTCGGGCTCGTCGACGCGCTCGCCGCGTACCTCGCGGGCGTCGAGATCACGTTCGAGTAGCGGGCCGACGGCGCGCGACCATGCGGATCGCGATTCTCGAGGACGATCTCTCGCAGGCGGACCTCGTCCGGGTGTGGCTCGCCGGCGCCGGGCACAGCTGCCACACCTTCCACCGCGGGCGCGAGCTCATGCGCGCGATGACCCGCGACACCTTCGACCTCCTCGTCCTCGACTGGGAGCTTCCGGACGTGAACGGCGACGCGGTGCTCGTCTGGGTGCGCGCGAACGTCCGCGACAACCTGCCGGTGCTGTTCACCACCGCGCGCGACACCGAGCAGGACATCGTCCGCGCGCTCAAGGAGGGCGCCGACGACTATCTCGTGAAGCCGCTGCGCAAGCACGAGCTGCTCGCGCGCGTCGACGCGCTCGGGCGGCGCTCGAAGCCCCAGCCGCGGCTCACCGACGCGCTGCGGGTCGGCGATTTCGAGATCGATCTGGGCAAGCGGACGGTGCTGCGCGCCGGCCGCCCGATCGACCTGACGCAGAAAGACTTCGACCTGGCGGTGTTCCTGTTCCGGAACGTCGGCAACCTCGTCTCGCGGGGGCACATCCTGGAGTCGGTCTGGGGCCGCAGCCCCGACCTCAACACCCGCACGGTCGACACGCACGTCAGCCGGCTGCGCTCGAAGCTCGGGCTGGTGCCCGAGCACGGCTGGCGGCTCACCGCCGTCTACCAGCACGGCTACCGGCTCGAGGCCGTTACCGGCGACGCGGCGAACGGCTCGGCCGACACTCCCGAGCAGCACAAGGCCTAGCGCCCTCTCCC
>JBOIFD010000358.1:0-5875 GCA_050741515.1 Burkholderiales bacterium | reverse complement strand
GGCGTCCCCGGGGCCGACCTCGATGGCGGGGCTTCGGGCGGGGTGGGCGCGCCGCAACCGGCGAGGAGGATCGCCGCGACGCCCAGCGCGCGCCTGATCACGGCTTCGCCGGCAGCGGATGGCCCGGCATCAGCTCGTACGGATGCACCCAGCCGGGCTGGGCCCGGATGCGCCCGAGCCAGGGCGCGATGCTCGGGAAGTCGGCCCAGGACACGCCGAACTCGTCCGGCCAGTAGAGGTAGCCGCACATCGAGAGGTCGGCGAGCGTGAGGTTGTCGCCGACGGCATAGGGGTGCGCGGCGAGATGTTTGTCGAGGATGCCGAGCGCGCTCTTCACGCGCCCGCGGAGGAACTCGGTCACCGGGGTCTCGCCGGTCTTGGCGAACTGGACCAGAAAGCGGAGCGTCGCGATGTAGCTCGTCAGCTTGTGGTTGTCCCAGAGGATCCAGCGGAGGATCTCGCGCCGCTCGTCTTCCGTTGCCCCGCCGAACCGGCCGAACGTGCCGGCAAGGTAGTCGAGGATGACGCCCGACTGGGTGAGCCGCCGGCCGCGGTGCTCGAGCACCGGCACCTCGCCCATCTCGTTCACCTTCTCCCGGTACTCCGGCGTGCGCGTCTCGCCGTTGAAGAAGTCGACGAAGCGCGGCGCCCAGTCGGCGCGGCAGAGGCTGAGCATGAGCGCCGCCTTGTAGGCGTTGCCGGACTGGGCGAAGCAATACAGCGTGTATTCAGCCAACTTTGCCTCCTCGCACTCGAGCCCTAGTGGTTGTCCTTGGGCACCGCCGCCCCGCTGCTTCCGACCAGGAAGTCGAGGTCGGCGCCGCGGCTCGCCTGCATCACGTGGTCGACGTAGAGCCGGTAGTAGCCGCGCGCGAGGTGCTGCGGCGGTCCCGGCCATTCGCTCTTCCGGCGCGCGAGCTCGGCGTCGGCGACCTCCAGGTGCAGGCGTCGCCGCTCGGTGTCGAGCTCGATCACGTCGCCGTTCCGCACCAGCGCGAGCGGGCCGCCGGCCGCCGCCTCCGGCGCGGCATGGAGCACGACCGTGCCGTAGGCCGTGCCGCTCATCCGCGCATCCGAGATCCGCACCATGTCGGTGACGCCCTTGCGAAGCACTTTCGGCGGCAACGGCATGTTCCCCGATTCCGCCATGCCCGGATAGCCCTTCGGCCCGCAGTTCTTCAGGACCATGACGCAGGTCTCGTCGATGTCGAGCCGCTCGTCGTCGATCCGCTTGTGGAAGTCGTCGATGTCCTCGAACACGACCGCGCGGCCGCGGTGCTTGAGCAGCCCCGGCGTGGCCGCGGACGGCTTGATCACGGCGCCCTCGGGCGCGAGATTGCCCTTCAGCACCGCGATCCCTGCCGCGGGCTTGAACGGCCGCTCGTACGGGAAGATCACCTCGCGGTCGTGGCACGGCGCAGCCTCGCAGTTCTCCCAGATGGTCCTGCCGTTCGCCGTCAGCGCGTCCTTGTGCAGGACGCCGGCGGCGCCGAGCTCGCGCAGCACCGCGGGCAGCCCGCCGGCGTAGTAGAAGTCCTCCATCAGGTACTTGCCCGAGGGCTGCAGGTTGACGAGGCAGGGCAGGCGGCTGCCGAGCCGGTCGAAGTCCTCCAGCTCGAGCTCGACCCCGATGCGGCCGGCGATCGCGAGCAGATGGATCACCGCGTTGGTCGATCCGCCGATGGCGGCGAGCGCCATGATCGCGTTCTCGAACGCCGCGCGGGTGAGGATCCTCGACATGGTGAGGTTCTCGCGCACCTGCTCGACGATGCGCCGGCCCGCCATCCGGGCGATGATGTTCCGCCGGGCGTCGACGGCCGGGATCGCCGCGTTGCCCGGCAGGCCCATGCCGAGCGCCTCGACCATCGACGCCATGGTCGACGCGGTGCCCATCGTCATGCAGTGCCCGTGCGAGCGGTGCATGCACGACTCGGCCTCGAAGAAGTCCGCGAGCGGCATCCGGCCGGCGCGCACCTCCTCCGACATCTGCCAGACGCCGGTGCCGGAGCCGATGTCCCGGCCGCGCCACTTGCCCGAGAGCATCGGCCCGCCGGAAACGCCGATCGCCGGGACGTCGCAGCTCGCGGCCCCCATCAGGAGCGCCGGCGTCGTCTTGTCGCAGCCGAAGAGCAGCACCACGCCGTCGATCGGGTTGGCGCGGATCGACTCCTCGACGTCCATGCTGGCGAGGTTGCGGAACAGCATCGCCGTCGGGCGCAGCATCGTCTCGCCGAGCGACATCACCGGGAACTCGAGCGGGAAGCCGCCGGCGTCGAGCACGCCCTGCTTCACGTGCTCGGCGAGCGTCCGGAAGTGCGAGTTGCACGGCGTCAGCTCGGAGAAGGTGTTGCAGATCCCGATCACCGGGCGTCCGTCGAACTGGTCGTGCGGGACGCCGCGGTTCTTCACCCAGCTGCGGTAGATGAACCCGTCGCGGTCGGTGCGGCCGAACCACTCGGCGGAGCGGAATCTGGGTTTCTTGTCTTCGGGCATCGGGAACTCCGGAACCGGGCGCTGGAATCGACGCAGTCGTCCTGGCACGCGGCGAGCGGGCAGTATAGATCGCGGCGACGGGACGGGAAACCCGCGGTCCGCGGCCGCTACTCGGGCCCACGCGGGCAGGTTTGATTGACAACCCTCAGAGGGTCGTGTGAGATAGCCTTCGCACTGTCCGGGAAGGAAGTCCGTCAGCCGATCATCCGCGCTCAAAGACGCTTTCGGCCGCAAATCGCGGCCGTCGGTCGGCACCAGCCCGGACCCCGGAGACACGGGGAAAGATCCAATCGCGGCAAGCCACGTACAGGAGGAGGCGCATGCAACGCAGAACGTTCGTCAAGGCCGTCGGCGCCGGCATTGCGGTGACCGGCATCGAAGGGATTCTCACCGCCCACCGCGCGCCGGCATTCGCGCAGGGCACCACGATCCACATCCTGCGGTGGAACGACTTCGTCCCGGCGGCCGACGAGGTCCTGCGCAAGGAGTACGTGCCGGCGGTGCAGAAGTCGCTCGGGATCAGGCTGAACGTCGAGACGGTCAACGCCAATGACATCCCGGCCCGCGCCACCTCCGCGATCCAGTCGGGCAACGGTCCCGACATCTTCATGCTGCTCAACAACTACCCGCACCTGTACGCCGACGCCGGGGTGGACGTGAGCGACCTCGCCGAGGAGGTCGGCAAGGCGCAGGGCGGCATCTACGCGCTCCCGCAGGCGCTGTGCAAGGTCGGCTCGCGCTGGGCGGCGATGCCCTGGTCGACGGTGCCGGCGCTGCTCGCCTATCGCAAGTCCTGGTTCGCGGAAGTCGGCGCGAAGACCTTCCCGACCACCTGGGGCGAGTACCGCGAGGTCGGCAAGAGGCTCAAGGCGGCGAAGCGCCCGATCGGCCAGACGCTCGGTCACACCTTCGGCGACGCGCCGACGTTCACCTATCCGTTCATGTGGTCCTTCGGCGGGCAGGAGATCGACAAGGCCGGGAAGGTGATCCTCGGGTCGAAGCAGACGATCGAGTCGGTGAACTTCATGGCCGCGTTCTGGAAGGATGCGCACGACGAGGGCGGCCTCGCCTGGGACGACACCAACAACAACCGCGCGTTCCTCTCGGGCGAGATCAGCGCCACGCTCAACGGCGCGTCGATCTACGTCGCCGCGCTGCGCGCCGGGGACAAGTTCAAGACCGAGAAGGGCGCGCCGCTGCACACCGACATCCTGCATGCGCCGCTGCCCAAGGGGCCCGCGGGGGAGGCGCCGTACCACACCGCGTTCACGCACATGGTCATGAAGTACTCCAAGAACCAGAAGGCCGCCAAGGACTTCCTGCGCTGGGCCCACACCGCCGCGAACTACGAGAAGTGGTTCGTGGTGCAGAAGGGCTTCGCGATCGCGCCGACGCGCGACTGGGAGAAGCACCCGATGTGGAAGCAGGACCCGGTGATGCTGCCCTTCAGCAAAGCCTCGCAGACGGGCCGCGCCATGGGCTACGCCGGCGAGCCGAACAAGAAGGCGGCCGAGGTGTGGAACAAGTACATCATCACCGACATGTACGCCCAGGTCTGCCAGGGCAAGATGAAGGCCGAGGACTCGGTCAAGTGGGCCGCGGGCGAGCTGCGCAAGATCTACGGCTGATCGTCGGGCGCTGAGGGAGCCGGTGGTGGCGGGTTCGGGGGGCGCCGCAGGGGCGGTGCTCCCCGCCGAGCGCCTCGTCGTCTCGCGCTGGACGCGCCTGCTCGAAAGTCCGCGCGTCCTCGCGGTGGCGCTCCTCGCGCCCGGGGTGATCATCCTCACGATATTCATCGCCTACCCGTTCGTGATGGCGATCTGGTTCGCGCTGACCGACATCAGCGTCGGCGTGGCGGGCAAGTTCGTGGGCATCGCCAACTTCGCGAAGGCCTGGGAGGACACGATCTTCCAGACCGCGTTCAGGAACACCGTCTTCTACACGTTCTGGGCGACGGTATTCAAGCTCTCGCTCGGGATGTGGCTCGCGCTGCTGCTCAACCGCCACTTCCGGTTCAAGCGGATCATCCGCGCCTCGATGCTGCTGCCGTTCATCATCCCGACGGTGCTCTCCGCGTTCGCCTGGCGGTGGATGTTCGACCCGACCTTCAGCGTGATCAACTGGAGCCTCTACCACGCCGGCTGGATCACCGACCGGCTCCCGTTCCTGTCGAACGGCGACTGGGCGATGTGGTGCGCGATCGTCGTCAACACCTGGCGCGGGATGCCGTTCTTCGCGATCACGCTGCTCGCCGGGCTGCAGACGATCAGCCCGGACCTCCACGAGGCGGCGGCGCTCGACGGCGCGAACGCGTGGCACCGCTTCTGGCACGTCACCTGGCCGCTGCTCCTGCCGGTGACGCTGGTGGTCGTGGTGTTCTCGGTGATCCAGACGTTCTCCGACTTCCAGCTGATCTACGTGCTCACCGGCGGCGGCCCGGCGAACTCGACCCACCTCGTCGCCACCTACGCCTACCAGATCGGCGTGGCCTCGGGCCTCCTCGGCGAAGGGGCGGCGATCTCGCTGTTCATGTTCCCGGTGCTGTTCGCCGTGGTGTGGGTACAGCTGCGCTATCTCAAGCGCATGGAAGGCGCGTAGGCCATGGTCATCGAGCGGCGCTGGAAGAAGTGGTTCTACTTCCACATCCCGCTGACGGTGTTCATCCTCTTCACGCTGTTTCCGTTCTACTGGATGGCGGTGACCGCGTTCCGCCCCGACCCGGAGCTCTACCGCTCCTGGCGCGCGGCGAACGCGACGCCGTTCTGGACGGTCGACCCGACCATCGAGCACTTCCAGGGCCTGCTCGCCAGCACCGAGTTCCTGCAGTGGCTGTGGAACACGATGCTCATCGCCACGGTCTCGACGCTCATCTCGCTCATCTGCGGCATGTTCGCGGGGTACGCGCTCGCGCGGCTCAAGTTCCGGGGCTCGGAGTTCCTCGGCACGGCGATCTTCATCACCTACCTCGTGCCGCAGACGCTGCTCTTCATCCCGCTCGCCGACATCATCCGCAACATGCACCTCGGGAACACGCCGTGGGCGCTGATGCTGACCTACCCGACGTTCCTGATCCCGTTCTGTACCTGGCTCCTGATGGGCTACTTCAAGACCATCCCGCGCGAGCTGGAGGAGTGCGCGCGGATCGACGGTGCGACGCGCTTCGGCGCGATGGTGCGCATCATCTTCCCGGTGGCGGTACCGGGAATCCTCTCGGCCGGGATCTTCGCCTTCACCCTGTCGTGGAACGAGTTCATCTACGCGCTCGTGTTCCTGTCGTCGGTCGAGCAGAAGACCGTGCCGGTCGGCGTGGTCTCCGAGCTGATCCGCGGCGACATCTTCTTCTGGGGCCAGCTGATGGCCGGCGCGCTGCTCGGCTCGGTGC
>JBOIFD010000357.1:0-1996 GCA_050741515.1 Burkholderiales bacterium | reverse complement strand
GGCTCGTGCCGCGCGCGCCGGCGCGGCTGCGCGCCTGGGCGATCGTGTCCGGGTCGAGACGGGCCGCGTCGGGTGCCGGCCCGAGGCTGACGGCGTCGTGAGGCTTCACTGCAGGCTCCCCGCGAGCTCGAAGATGGGCAGGTACATGAGCACGACGATCACGCCGATCACCACGCCGAGGACCGCCATCAGCAGCGGCTCGAAGAGTCGCGTGACGAGGTCGACCCAGCGCGCGAGCTCCTCGTCGTGGAACGCCGCGATCCGGTCCATCATCTCCGCCATCTCGCCGCTCTTCTCGCCCACGCGAAGCAGGCGCAGCGCGACCGGCGTCGCGAGGCCTGCGGCCTCCATCGCGGCCGAGATGCTGGCGCCCTCGCGGATGCGCTGCGTCCCGGCGGCGAGCTGCGGCCGCAGCGGCGCCGGCATGAGCCCCGACACCATCCCGAGCGCGGTAACGAGCGGGGTGCCGCCGCGGAGCAGCATCCCCAGAGTGCGGTAGAGGCGCGCCAGGTGATAGACCCGCAGGCGCTCGCCGATCGCCGGGATGCGCCGCGCCAGCCGGCCGGCGAACCCCTTCAAGCGGGCGAACCCGAGCGTGGCGGCCACGACCACGGCAGCGAAGATGACCGCGAGCAGCGCGCCGTTCGCGTTGATGAGCCGGCCCCACTCCAGCAGCAGCTGCGAGAGCCACGGCAGATCGCGGCCGACCTCCTCGTACACTCCCGCGAATCGTGGGACCACGTAGCCGAGGAGGAACAGCACCACCAGTCCGCCGACGCCGAGCAGGACGATCGGGTAGACCGACGCGCTGATGACCTTGCGCCGCACCGCGTCGAGGCGCTCGTGATAGGCGATGTAGCGGCCGAGCGCCTCGGCGACGTCGCCGGTGCGCTCGGCGGCGCGCACGGTCGCAACGAAGAGGCTCGGAAACGTCTCGGGGAAGCGCTCGAGCGCCTGGGAGAACGAGCGCCCCTCGTAGAGCGACTCGCGGAGCGCGGCGAAGAGTCTGCGGAACTCGGGACGGGCCTCCTTCTCGGCGAACGTCTCGACCACCTCGGGCAGCGAGAGCCCGGCGGAAAGGAGCGCGACCAGCTCCTGGCTGAAGAGGAGCAGCGGGAAGCGCGGTGCAAACGGGCTCGCGAACGAGGGCAGCGCGCGGCGCGGCCGCGCCGAGAGCACGGCGAGCCCCTGGGCGCGCGCCTGCTCGAGCGCCGACGTCTCGTCCGGCGCCTCGAGCGAGACGGTCACCAGGCCTTCGGCGCCTCGCAGCGCCCTGATCTCGAATTGCATCGGGCGCTCACCAGCTCGTGATGTCCGCGCCCTCGCCGGTGCCGCCCGGCTGGCCATCCTTGCCGAACGACCACAGGTCGAACTCCCGCCCCTGCTCGCCGGGGGATTTGTATTGGTAGGGCTTGCCCCAGGGGTCGGGCGGGACGGTCTTCTGCAGATACGGCCCATTCCACTTCGGCTCGTTCTGCGGCCGGGCGACCAGCACGGTCAGGCCCTGCTCGGTGCTCGGATAGCGGCCGACGTCGAGTCGATAGGTGTCCAGCGCCTTCTCGAACGCGTTGATCTGGGCCTGCGTGACCTTCACCTCGCTCCGGCCGACCTGCGAGAAGTACCGCGGCGCAACGTAGCCGGCGAGCAGGCCGATGATCACGAGGACCACGAGCAGCTCGAGCAACGTGAAGCCGTGCGGACGTCGTTGTCCCACGCCCGTTGCGACCTTACGGAACAATTGTGAACGGCGCATGAATGACGCACCGGTGCGGGTTGGCTGGTGCAGCGGCGCCGGGGTGGCGCCGCTACGGCCTGGACGCTCTCCCGCGCCCGGCCACCGCGAACCCGCTCCTCACTCCTTTCCTGCCTGTTCGAACCCCGGACCGGTGGTCCGGCGGACGACCGCGCCACGGTCCGGGGGTGCCCTATGAGCGGCTCCTAGTATAGACAAGGGCCATTACGGCGTGCGCGTGTAACAGGATGCAGGAATAGTCGA
>JBOIFD010000356.1:0-10958 GCA_050741515.1 Burkholderiales bacterium | reverse complement strand
CGCAGCGGCGCCAGAGGCTCGCCAGATCGTCGTTCGTGGTGATCGGCTTCGTGCACCTGTACATGACGCGCAGCTGCAGGTGATCCTGCAGGTTCTCGCCGACGCCGGGCAGGTCCTTCACCACCGGAATGCCGAACGACCGAAGCAGCTCGCCGGGCCCGACTCCCGAGAGCTGCAGCAGCTGCGGGCTCTGCAGCGTCCCGGCGCTGACGATCACTTCGCGCGCCGCGCGCGCCTCGCGCTCCGCACCGCCTCGCCGGTAGCGCACCCCGACCGCGCGCGTGCCCTCGAACACGAGACGCGTGGCATGCGCCTCGGTCTCCACTCGCAGGTTCGGTCGCCGCTGCGCGCGACGGAGGTAGGCCGTAGCGCTCGAGGAGCGCAAGCCGTTGCGCGTGAACAGCTGATAGTAGCCCACTCCCGCCTGCCGCCCGCCGTTGAAATCGTCGTTGCGGGGGATGCCGAGCTCGTTGGCGGCGCGGATGATCGCCTCGATCAGCTCGTGCGGCTCGTCGATGTCCGAGCACGCCATCTCGCTCCGCTCGAAGTACGGCAGCACGTCCTGCCAGCCCCAGCCGCGGTTGCCGGACGCAGCCCAACCGTCGTAATCCTCGGGCTGCCCGCGCACGTAGATGAGCCCGTTGACCGACGAGGAGCCCCCGAGCCCCCGCCCGCGCGGCCAGTAGATGCGCCGGTCGTTCATGCCGGGCTCCGGGTCGGTGTAGAAGCCCCAGTTGTAGACCGGGTGGAACATGGTCTTGCCGTAGCCGATGGGAAGGTGGATCCAGAGCGAGCGGTCGCGCGGCCCAGCTTCGAGCAGCAGCACGCGGCAGCGGCCATTCGCGCTCAGCCGGTCGGCGAGCACGCAACCTGCAGAGCCGGCGCCGACGACGATGTACTCGGCCTCGCTCACGCCGGCGGCCGGCCGGTGCTTCCCCGGATGAGCACCTCGGCGCGCATTTCCTCGACCTTCGGGACCTGGCGCCCCGCGAGCCTGGCGAGCATGCGCTCGGCGGCCAGCCGCCCCATCTCGGCCGCAGGCACGCGCACCGTCGTCAGCGCGGGCGTGAACTCGCCGGCCATGTCGATGTCGTCGAACCCCGCGACCGAGAGCTCGCCGGGGATGCGCACGCCGCGTCGCAGGCACTCCGTCATCGCCCCGAGCGCGAGGAGATCGTTGCTGCACACCAGCGCCGTGAAGCGCTGGCCGCGATCGGCGAGCTCCAGAAACGCGCGGCGCCCGTGGGCGAGCGAGAACTCGGTCTCGACGACGCGCGCCTCCGCGAGCTCGATGCCGTGCGCGGCGAGCGCCTCGCGCACCCCGGCGAGCCGCTCGCGGGCGCGGTCGTTGTGCACGGTGCGGCCCGCGATCACCGCGAACTCGCGGTGGCCGAGGTCGAGCAGATGCTGGGTCACCCGCAGCGAGGCGACCCGGTGCGCGACGCCGACGCAGTGGTGATAGCCGCCCGGATCGAGGGACCAGGTCAGCTCGTAGGGCACCGCCGCCTGCGCGAGCAGGCGGTAGAGCTCCGGCTCGTGGTCCATGCCGACGAGCACGAGGCCATCGACGCCGCGCTCGAGCAGCGTCCGCGTGACGCGGAGCTCTGCCGCGGGATCGAACTCGTGGGTCGCGAGCAGCAGCGTGTAGCCGGACGCCGCGAGCTCGTGCGCGAGCGCCTGCGTCGCGGCCGCGAAGATCGGATTGTCGACCGGCGGGAACACCGCGCCGATGGTGCGCGAGCGGCGCGTGGCCAGGGCGCGCGCCGCGCCGTGCAGGACGTACCCGAGCATGTCCGCCGCCTCGCGCACGCGCTCGCGAGTCCGCAGACGCACGAGCTCCGTGTCCGCCAACGCGCGCGACGCGGTCGACAGCGACACCCCCGCGGCGCGCGCCACGTCCTGCAGTCTCGGGTTGGGTCGGCGGCTCATCCCGGCGCCACTTTAGCACCTTGAAAACGCTTGTAGTCGCTTGCTGCTGCGCCGCAACTTGACTCGGGAATGGCCGCGAACTACGCTTTGAAAGCGTTTTCATTCGCAACGCCAAAAGGGGAGGAGCCGATGAGTCCCGGTCGACGGTTGGTGCAAGGTTTGGCGGCGCTCGCGCTCGGCGCAGCGCTGACGCAGGGCGACGCCCTGGCGCAAGGCAAGCCGGTGAAGATCCGCATCCAGTCGGTGATCCCGACCTCGGCGGACGAAGTCACCATGCTCCGGGAGTTCACCAAGGACGTCGAGGACCTCACCGCCAAGTCGGTCACGTTCGAGATCCTGCCCGCGGGCGCCGTCGTCGGGGTGAACGACACGCTCGATGCGGTCGACAAGGGCCTGATCGAGGCGGGGTTCGCGTGGACCCACTACTGGTCCGGCAAGCATCCGGCCGCGATGCTCTTCGGCTCGCCGGCCGCGGGCTCGGGCGTCGGCATGGACAATTTCGCCTGGGTTTCGTGGTTCCTCTACGGCGGCGGCCAGCAGCTCTACGACCAGCTGTGGAAGGAGATGCGGGTCAACGTCAAGGGCTTCATCCTCCAGCCGGTCGGGCCCGAGGCCCTCGGCTGGTTCAAGACGCCGATCAACTCGATGGCCGACTTCCGGAAGCTGCGGTTCCGCACGCCGCCCGGCATCCCGGGGCAGATCTACCAGGACATCGGCGTCGCCTCGGTCGCCATGGGCGGCGGCGACATCCTGCCCGGCCTCGAGAAAGGCGTCATCGACGCGGCCGAGTGGTGCTGCCCGAAGCCCGACATGACCTTCGGCTTCCACCGGGTGCTGAAGCACTACTACCTGCAGGGGCTGCACCAGGTGGTGGTCAACGCCGACCTGTACCTCAACGGCGACCTGTGGCGGAAGCTCACGCCGGTGCAGCAGAAGGCGATCGAGGTCTCGGCCAACGCCTCGCTCATGAAGACGGTCGCGTATCGCATCCACGAGAACGGCAAGGCGCTCAAGGAGCTGACCGAGAAGCACGGCGTGCAGCTGCACGACACGCCGGCCGAGTATTTCACGCTCTACGGCGCGGCGGCGAAGAAGAATTTCGAGGCCAACGCCGCGAAGAACCCCTTCTTCAAGAAAGTGTGGGACAGCCAGAAGGCCTTCGCCGACACGGCGATCCCGTTCTGGGCGAGCGCCCAGAAGTCGAACGCCGGCCTCGGCAGCGCCTACGCCGAGCAGCTCAAGAAGAAATAGCGACGGGCGTGTAACCGACCGCCGTCGCGAGCTGAACGGAGGCGGGCCGCGAGGCCCGCCTCCTTTTTGTTCACCGGAAGGCGGAGAATGCCGAACCCCCAACACGCCCGCCCGCTCACCGACGAGATGGTCGCCGGCCGCCGGGCCGACGACGCGATCGCGCACCTGCCGGACGACATGCCGCGCTGGATGGCGTGCACCATCGTGCTGGTCGACAAGCTGAGCCTCTGGGTCGGGCGCATCGTCTCCTGGATCACCCTGGCGCTCATCGGCGCGATGCTCTACGAGGTGCTGGCGCGCTATCTCTTCACCGCGCCGACCGCCTGGGCCTACGACATCAGCCGCATGCTGTACGGGGCGCTGTTCGTCCTCGGAGCCGGCTACGCTCTCTCGAAGGGCGTCCACATCCGGTCGGATTTCCTGTACCGCAACTGGTCGGTCAAGACCCAGGGCCGGGTCGACGCCTTCCTTTACATCGTGTTCTATTTCCCGACCATGCTCGTGCTGCTGTGGGTGTCGAGCAACTGGGCGTGGACCGCGATCGACCGGGGCGAGCGCGGCGTGGACACCGCGTGGATGCCGCTGCTCGGGCCGGTCAGGAGCTGCCTGCCGATCGGCGTGCTGCTGCTCCTCATCCAGGGCGTCTCGGAGCTGCTGAAGAGCGTGCACGCCGCCACCAAGGGACGCTGGCCGGCGTGACGCCCGAATACATCGGCCTCCTCATGATCGCCGCCATGCTCGGCGGGATCTTCGTCGGCTTCCCCATCTCTTTCACCCTGCTCTTCCTCGGCATCGTCTTCGGCTACTGGGGTTTCGGCGAGCTGGTGTTCTACCAGCTCACGCTGCAGTTCAACGCCACGATGATGGAGCAGACGCTCGCGGCGGTGCCGCTGTTCGTGTTCATGGGGATCATGATGGAGCAGGCGAACCTGATGGAGCGCCTGTTCGACGCGGTGCAGAAGATCCTCGCGCGCGTCACCGGCTCGCTCTACCTCGCGGTGATGTTCGTCGCCACGATCTTCGCGGCCGCGACCGGCATCGTCGGCGCCTCCGTCACCATCCTCGGCATCATGGCCGGAAAATCGATGATCCGCTCGGGCTACGACGTCAAGCTCTCCTCCGGCCTGATCGCCGCCGGCGGCACGCTCGGCATCCTGATTCCGCCCTCGATCATGCTGGTGGTCATGGGACCGGTCCTGGAGGTCCCGGTCACCAACCTGTTCGCTGCCGCGATCCTGCCGGGACTCATGCTGGCGGTGCTTTTCACCGCGTACGCGATGCTGCGCTGCCTGATCAACCCGCGGCTCGGTCCGCCGCTGGCGATCGCGGAGCGGGCCGCGAACGCGGCCGAGCTTTGGGGCGAGTTCTTCAAGGGCCTGGTTCCGCCGGCCGCGCTCGTGATGGCCGCGCTCGGCAGCATCGTGTTCGGCCTGGCGACGCCGACCGAGGGCGCGGCGTGCGGCGCGGCCGGTGCGCTCGCCCTCAGCCTCGCCTACGGCCGGCTCACCTGGGCGAATCTGAAGGACGCGCTCGTGAGGACGCTCGAGATCTCGGTGCTGATCCTGTTCCTGGTCGCGGCCTCGAATTTCTTCGGCGCGGTCTTCGCGCGCCTGGGCACGCCGGCCATGCTCACGGACGCGCTCCTCGGGTTGGAGCTGAATCGCTACGTGATCCTGCTCGCGATCATGGCGTTCATCTTCCTGCTCGGGTGGCCGCTCGAATGGGTGCCGATCGTCCTGATCGTCGTGCCGTTCCTGCTGCCGCTGGTGAGCAAGCTCGGGTTCGACCTCACCTGGTTCGGCATCCTGGTGGCGGTGAACCTCCAGACCGCGTGGCTCTCGCCGCCGGTCGCGCTGTCGGCCTATTTCCTGAAGGGCGTCGTGCCCGAATGGCAGCTCGGCGACATCTACCGGGGCATGATCCAGTTCATGGGCCTGCAGCTCCTCGGGCTGGTGCTGATCGTCGTGTTTCCCGAGATCGCCCTGTGGCTGCCCAAGCTGATCTACGGGAATTGACCATGTCGGCCGAGTACCTGAAGCGCGCCGCCAAAACGCCGGAGACCGAGGCCGGAGCCGCGCGCCAGGTGGCCGAGGAGATGCTGGCCGAGATCGGGCGCCGCGGCGAAGCCGCGGTGCGCGAGCACGCCGCGAAGCTGGACGGCTGGTCCGGCGAGATCGTCGTCACGCCCGACGAGGTCGAGCGCCGCACGCGCGACATTCCCGCGGGCGTCAAGCGCGACATCGACTTCGCGACCGAGCAGGTGCGTGCGTTCGCGCTCGCGCAGCGCGCGTCGCTGCGGGAATTCTCCACCGAGCTCAAGCCCGGCCTGCGCGCCGGGCAGCGGCTCATTCCGGTGAACGTCGCCGGCTGCTACGTCCCCGCGGGGCGCTACGCCCACATCGCCTCGGCTTACATGGCGATCGCCACCGCCAAGGCCGCCGGCGTGCCCACGGTGGTCGCCGCTTCGACCCCGTTCCGCGGCGCGGGCATCCACCCGCAGATCCTCTACGCCATGCAAGTCGCTGGCGCCGACGTCATCCTGACCCTGGGCGGGGTGCAGGCGATCGCGACGCTCGCCTACGGCCTCTTCACCGGCAAGCCCGCCGACATCGTCGTCGGCCCCGGCAACAAGTTCGTCGCGGAGGCGAAGCGCCTGCTCTTCGGCAAGGTGGGCATCGACGTCTTCGCCGGCCCGACCGAGATCGCGATCGTCGCGGACGATTCGGCCGACCCGGCGATCGTCGCCGCCGACCTCGTCGGCCAGGCCGAGCATGGGCACGAGTCGCCCGCGTGGCTGATCACGACCTCCGGGGAACTGGCCGACGACGTGATGCGCCGCGTTCCGTCGTTGATCGAGAAGCTGCCGCCGACCGCGCGCGAAGCGGCGGCTGCGGCGTGGCGCGACTACGGCGAGGTGGTGCTGTGCGCCACGCGCGAGGAGGCGGCGGCGGTGTCGGACCGCTACGCGGCCGAGCACCTGGAAGTGCACGCGCGCGACCTCGACTGGTGGCTCGCCAACCTCACGTGCTACGGGTCGCTCTTCCTGGGCGAGGAGACCACCGTCGCCTTCGGCGACAAGGCTTCGGGCCCGAACCACATCCTGCCCACCAGGGGCGCGGCGCGCTACTCCGGGGGCCTTTCGGTCCACAAGTTCATCAAGACCGTGACCTGGCAGCGGATGACGCGCGCGGCGACCCGCGACGTCGCGCAGGTGACGGCGCGCATCTCGCGCCTGGAGGGGATGGAGGCGCACGCGCGCACGGCGGATGACCGGCTCATGAAGTACTTTCCCGGCGAGCGCTTCGAGCGGGGCGCGCCAGTCACCGAGTGACGACATTTCCCGGGCAGACAATAGTCGTCGACGGCGGCTTTTCGGCGGGGTAACCCATGAGCGAACAGGCAGAGAAAATCGAGATCCGGCGCGGCCTGAAGGACGTCTACTTCGACCGCTCGCGCGTGTGCTTCATCGACGGCCGCGCCGGCGAGCTTCGGTACCGCGGCTACTCGATCCACGACCTCGCGGCGCACTCGACCTTCGAGGAGACCTGCTACCTGCTGCTCAAGGGGGAGCTCCCCTCGCGCGCGCAGCTGGCGGCGTTCGACGCCGAGCTGAAGGCGGCCCGCACGCTGCCCGCGCCGGTGTACGACGTGATCCGGGCGGTGAAGCACGCGCACCCGATGGACGTGCTGCGCACCGCGGTCTCGGCGCTCTCCGCCTTCGACCCCGACGCCGCCGACAAGTCGCCCGCGGCGACGCTCCGCAAGGGCGTGCGCCTCACGTCGCAGGTGCCGATGATCGTCGCCGCGCACGAGGCGATCCGCACCGGCCGCGAGCCCGTGCCGCCCGATCCGCAGCTCCCGCACGCGGCCAACGTGCTGTGGATGCTGAAGGGGACCGAACCGAGCGCGGACGCGGCCGGGCTCATGGATACCGACCTGATCCTGCACGCCGAGCACGGCTCCAACGCCTCCTCCTTCGCCGCGCGCGTGGTGGCCGGGACCGAGGCCGACCTGCATGCGTCGATCACCGCCGCGATCGCCGCGCTCTCGGGCCCCGCGCACGGCGGCGCCGCGGAGAACGTGATGCGGATGGCAACGGAGGTCGGCGACGCCGCGCAGGCCGCCGAGTACGTGAAGCGGAAGCGCGCCGCCAAGGAGCCGGTGATGGGCTTCGGCCACCGCGTCTATCGCGCCGAGGACCCGCGGGCGCGGCACATGCGCGCCGGCGTCGAGCGGCTCTCGCGCGAGAAGGGCGAGCCGAAATGGTTCCAGATCCTCGAGGCGCTGGTCGCGGCGATGCAACCCTACGCGCGCCACGGCGTGAACGTGAACGTGGATTTCTACGCCGGCGTCGTCTATTACCTGAACGGCATCCGCGAGGATCTGTTCGTGCCGATGTTCGCGGTGGGGCGCGTTCCCGGCTGGACGGTGCAGGTCCTGGAGCAGTCGGAGAACAACATCCTCATCCGCCCGCTGACCCTCTACAACGGGCCCGAACCGCGGGCGTATGCGCCGCTCGACGCCCGCTAGGTGAGGCGGGGATGGGTCGCGATTCCCGTCAGCCGGAATCGGCCCGGGCGAGCACGACCGCGGCCGTGGCGACGATGTCGTCAACGCTCGCGCCGCGCGAGAGGTCGCTGATCGGCTTGGCGAATCCCTGCAGGATCGGGCCGATGGCGTGCGCGCCGGCGAGGTGCTGGGTGAGCTTGTAGGCGATATTCCCCGCATCGAGATCGGGGAAGACGAGGACGTTCGCCCGGCCCGCCACGGCGCTCTCGCCCTTCAGCTTGTTCGCGGCGATCGCCGGCACGAGCGCGGCGTCGGCCTGCAGCTCGCCGTCGATCGCGAGCGCCGGGGCGCGCCGCCGCGCGATCTCGAGCGCCCGCAGCACCTTGTCCACGCGGGCGTGCCTGGCGCTTCCCTTGGTGGAGAAGGAGAGCAGCGCCACGCGCGGCGCCTCGCCGAGGAGCGCGTGATAGCTCTGCGCGGAGGCGAGCGCGATGTCGGCGAGCGCCTCGGCGTCCGGGTCCGCATTGACCGCGCAGTCGGCGTAGAGCAGTGTCCGGCCCGGCAGCACCATCACGAAGAAGCTCGACGGGGTGCGGATCCCCGCGGCGAGCCCGACGGTCATCATCCCCGCCTCGATCACGCGCGCGGTGGGGTGCGCGACGCCGGCGAGCATCGCGTCCGCGTCGCCGGCCTTCACCATCATGCCGGCGTGAAACAGCGGCTTGCCCACGATCCGCTGCGCGAGCTTTTCGCTCGTGCTGGGCCGCTGGGCGACGTAGTCGCGGGCGTAGGCGGCGAGCCGCTCGCTGCGCGTGGGGGCGCGCACCTCGACGCCCGGCAGCGCGAGCGGCGCCTCGCTCAGGACGACCGGCCGCGCGATGCCCTCCTCGCTCAGCCGCTGCGCCGCGCGTCGAATGCGCTCGTCCTCGCCCTCGGGAAGCACCAGGCGCTTCCCGGCGGCGCGCGCCCGTGCGACCCAGGCGTGCACGGTCTCGTTCACGATCCGGACCGGCGCTCGATCGCCCGGCAGACCGCCTCGGGGACGCGGGGCATGGCGAAGCGCATTAGACCCCGTCTCCCGCCGGTTGTCGACGATCTCCCGTCGCCGCGGGTCGGGTCGCGCGCGGCCGCCGGCGTCAAAGACGGTGCAGCTGCCGGCGCAGCCCGACGCCGAGCAGCGCGTACGCGATCCCGAAGCCGACGATCATCGGCGCGTAGCCGAACGCGGCGATGGCGCCGCCCATCAGCGCGGCGCCGACCGCCTGCCCGGACGCCCAGCCCATCGAGAACAGCGACAGCCCGGTGGCCCGCGATTGCGGCGCCATCTCCGTCGCCTTCATCTGCAGCGTGTTGTGCATGGTGTAGAAGGCGAAGCCGAGGCCGATGGTGCAGACCGCGACCAGGGGCCAGACCGGCACGAGCACGATCGCGAGAAAGAAGCCGCCGCCCAGCAGTCCGCCCAGCAGGACGCACCCCCGCTGCCCGAGCCGCGCCAGCAGCCAGTGCACCATGGTGGTGTAGACGAGTCCTCCCAGGCCGAACCCGGCGAGCAGCAGGCCGATGATCGTGAACGGCAGGTCGAACCGGGCCTTGAGCAGCGCGCCGAGGAACGCGAACGCGCCGTAGAAGAACGCCATCTCGAGAAACACGCTCAGGAGCACCGCCCGCGCCCGCGGGAGCCTGAGGATCGCGAGGTGACGCGCCGGCGAGAACAGCGGACCGCTCGTCGGGGTCCCCTCGCCCCACTGCTTGCGCGTCGCGCCGAACAGCACTGCGGCGACCACGCCGAACACGGCGCCGAGCACCACGAACGCCGCGCGCCAGTCGAAGAGATCGGTGAGCGCGCCGCCGATGAACGGCCCGAGCCCCTGGCCGATGATCGTCCCCGAGACGAACCGCGCGAGCACCGGCTGCCGGCTCTGCGGGGGGACGACATCGGCGACGTAGGCCATGCCGAGGGTCATGGTCGCCGACCCGAAGAGGCCGGTGGCGACGCGCCAGGCGAGCAGGCCGTCGAGGCTGCCGGCGAACGCGCACCCGAACGCGGCGATTGCCGAGAGCGCCATGAGAACGGTCAGCACCCGCAGCTTCCCGAAACGGTCGCCGAGCGGACCATGGAAGTACTGCGCGCCGGCCTGGGCGAAGGCGAACGCCGAGATCACGGCCGACGCCGCCGACACGCTGGTGCCGAAGGCGGTCGCCAGCACCGGCAGCATCGGCTCGACGATCCGCATCGCCATGCCGGCGTTCGCGGCCGCCACCGCGAGCAGGATGATCGTCGGGTTCACTCGGTCAGCCCGGCGACGGGGCCTCGCCGCGGACGGCGCGCCAGAGCTCGGTGAAGCGCCGGGCGAAGCGCGTGCCGAGCGCGTCGTCCTCGTGCTTGAAGTAGACGTAGGCGCGGGTCCACGGCTGCGCGGCGATGCGCTCGGCCCAGGCCCGCAGGTCCCGGTCGTCGTAATGCGCGCGGCGCAAACGCAGGTATCCGCAGGCCGCGGTCGACACCAGCGGGGTCGCCCCTTCGTCGGTGTCGGCGATGCAGATCATCGCCCCGCGGCTGCGGAGCGCTTCATGGACCGCGTCGTCCTGCCACGAGACACTGCGAAACTCGAATGCGACCGGCGGATCCGGCGGCAGCAGCCGGAGAAAGTCCTGCAGCCTGGGCAGATCCTTCTTCAGGAACGGCGGGAGCTGGAACAGCACCGCGCCGAGCTTCGGCCCCAGCGCGGCGGCACGCTGCAGGAACGCGCCCACGTCCGACTCGGCGTCGCGCAGGCGCTTCTCGTGCGTGATCCGGCGCGGCGCCTTCAGCGCGAAAGCGAACTCGTCGGCGACCTGCTCCGCCCAGTGGGCCAGCAGCTTCTCGTCCGGCATGCGGTAGAAGGTGTTGTTGATCTCCACCGTCCGAAAATGCCGGGCGTAGAAGCGCAGCATCTCGCCGGCGGGAAGCTTCTCCGGATAGAACGCCCCCTTCCATTCCTTGTACGAGTAGCCGCTCGTTCCCGCGAGCACTTGCATCCGCTTCGTCCCGGCGCCGTATTCCGCATGAAAGCATGAAATACGACCCGCGTCGGGTGGACCTGCGGGCCGGGGTGCGCCGGCGGTCCGTTGCGGCGCGGCGCGCCCGCGAATACTATGACGCTCTCACACGCCAACATGCGCAGAGCAACGCTTTACAGCCGGGCCACCCCGTCGCGCCCGGGCGGGCGGCCAGCCCGCCGGGAACCGCCTGGCGGCCCCGGCGACGCGAGCGAGACGCCCCACGCCCC
>JBOIFD010000355.1:0-6910 GCA_050741515.1 Burkholderiales bacterium | reverse complement strand
GCTGGGTGGGGGCATGCGCCATTCCTTCCACGAATCTGATTTCCGTCACGTGCAGCACCAGCTGGCGGCCCGATCTCGCCTTGGGTGCGAGGAACCCGGCGAGCTCGAGCCCGATCCCGAGCGGCGCGGCCGCAATCGCCTTCGCCCGGTCTTCGACCGCGACGCACGCGAGCTCGAGCTCCACCCCGCGTTCGCCGCCCGCCTCGGCCTGGCGGGACGCGTGCCCGACCGTGAAGCGCACGATCGGCACGCCGCCGGGGGTGTAGCGCAGCACGTCACGGGCGGCGAGCTGGCAGGCGAGCGTGAGCCGGTTGCCGCGATCCAAGCGCGGCTCTCAGGCCGGCGCCTCCGCGGCCTTGGGGCTCTCCGGTGGCGGATGCAGGACCGACTTCGACTTCTCGTCCTTCATCATCGGCGAGGGCGTGGTGACCGCGCCCTTCATCTTGACCACGAGGTGCCGCAGCACCGCGTCGCTGAACTTGAACGCGTGATTCAGCTCGCCGAGCGTCTCGTTGTCGCACTCGATGTTCATCAGCACGTAGTGCGCCTTGTGAACCTTCTCGATCGGGTAGGTGAGCTGGCGGCGGCCCCAGTCCTCCAGGCGGTGGAGCTTGCCGGCCCGGGCGGTCACCGTGTTGCGATAGCGCTCGATCATCGCCGGGACCTGTTCGCTCTGGTCCGGATGGACGATGAACACGATTTCATAGTGTCGCACGCGCTTCTCCTCATGGGGTGGTCAGGGGGTTCCCCTCTCCTGACGAGCCTCCCGACATGCGCGATCGGTGAGGCAAGGAACCGGGCGGTACCCGGAAAGCCGGTGATTATACTGGAGGAGCGCGAAGCGACGCAACGAACTCAGCCGGTTGGAGGCGGGCCGCCGGCGCCGAGACGCCGCCGGCGCGATTCGAACAGGCAGACCCCGGCCGCGACCGAGACGTTGAGGCTCGCCACCTGACCATGCATCGGGATCCGGAGCACGCGGTCGCAGCGCTCCCGAGTCAGCCGCCGCAACCCCTCGCCCTCGGCGCCGAGCACCCAGGCGACCGCATCCGGCAACGCCACGCCGTAGAGATCCTCGTCGGCGTCGTGCGCCGTTCCGATGGCCCACACGCCCCGCTCCTTCAGCGCATCCAGCGTGCGCGCGAGATTCGTGACCGCCACGAGCGGCATCGACTCGGCCGCGCCGGCGGCGACCTTGGTGACCGTCGGCGAGAGGCCTGCGCTGCGGTCCTTCGGGACGATCACCGCGTGCGCCCCCGCCGCGTCCGCAACCCGCAGGCACGCGCCCAGGTTGTGCGGGTCGGTCACCCCATCGAGCACCAGGAGCAGCGGCGGCTCCTGCAGGCCGTCGAGGATGGTCTCCAGGTCGGCGCGCTCGTCCCGGGGTTGCACGCGGGCGACGATCCCCTGATGCCGGCCGCCCCCGTAGAAGCCGTCGAGACGGCGAGCCGGCACCCGGATCACCCGGACGCCCTGCGCTTCCGCCGCCGACAGCACGTTCTCGATCCGGGCGTCGTGACGGGTCTCGTCGGCGAGGATCTCGATCACCGACGCCGGTGCGGCGCGCAGCCGCGCCGCGATCGCGTGGAACCCGATCAGGACCCGCGCCTCTTTCATCGGGCTGCCTTGTCGCTTCGCGACAAGGATTCGCGCTTGGGGCGGCCCGGCGCGCTCATGCGAGCATGAAGTCGATGCGCGCGAGCTCGAGGTCGACCCGTGCGACCCGCACGCGGATGCGGTCGGCGAGCCGGAACGCGTGCTTCGTCCGGTCGCCGCGGAGCAGATGGCCGACCGGGTCGAACTGGAAGTAGTCGTTGCCGAGCTCCGAGATGTGCACGAGCCCTTCGATGGCGATGTCGTCGAGCGCGACGAAGATGCCGAAGCCGGTCACCGCGCTGATGCTGCCCTCGAACTCGTCGCCGACCCGATCCCGCATGTAGTAGCACTTCAGCCACGCGTGGACGTCGCGCGAGGCGTCGTCGGCGCGCCGCTCGGTCATCGAGCAATGCAGGCCGAGCGCCTCCCACCCGCCCGGATCGTAGGCGCCTCCGGCGAGCGCCGCCATGATCGCGCGATGGATCACCAGGTCCGGATAGCGGCGGATCGGCGACGTGAAGTGCGTGTAGGCCTCGTAGGCGAGCCCGAAATGGCCGACGTTCTCGGGGCTGTACACGGCCTGCTGCAGCGAACGGAGGAGCACGGTCTGCAGCAGCTGCATGTCGGGCCGCTTCTTGATGGTCTCGAGGAGCCGCGCGTAGTCGCGGGCGTGCGGCGCGGCGCCGCCCCCGAGCTGGAGCCCGAAGCTCTTGAGGAACGTGCGCAGGGCGCCGAGCTTCTCCGGCGTCGGGCCTTCATGCACCCGGTAGAGCGCCTTGTGCTTGCGGCTCTGCAGGAAGTCCGAGGCGCAGACGTTCGCCGCCAGCATGCATTCCTCGATCAGGCGGTGCGCGTCGTTGCGCGGCACCGGCCGGATCCTGGCGATCTTGCCGTGCGCGTCAAAGTCGATCTCGCTCTCGATCGTCTCGAAGTCGATGGCCCCGCGCCGGCCGCGCGCGGTGAGCAGCGCACGGAACGCCTGATCGAGCACCTGGAGGCGCACGAGCCGCGGCCCGATCTCGGGTCCGATCTGCGCCGGCTTCTCGTACAGCGCGCGCGCCACCTGCGTGTAGGTGAGCCTGGCCTGCGAGCGTATGGCTGCCGGGTAGAACTCGTAGCGCTCGATCTCCCCGCGCGCCGTGATCGCCATGTCGCACACCATCGCGAGCCGATCCTCGTTCGGGTTCAGGGAGCACAGCCCGTTCGAGAGCTTCTCCGGCAGCATCGGGATCACGCGGCGCGGGAAGTAGACCGAGTTGCCGCGCTCGCGGGCGCCCGAGTCGAGCGCGTCGCCCGGGCGGACGTAATGGCCGACGTCGGCGATCGCGACCAGCAGCCGGAACCCCTTTCCCGCCGCCTCGCAATGCACGGCGTCGTCGAAGTCTTTCGCGGTCTCGCCGTCGATCGTCACGAAAGCGAGCTCGCGGAGGTCGCGGCGACCCTTCAGGTCCGCCTCGCGCACCGCCGCCGGAAGACGCGCCGCGAGCCGCGTCGCTTCGGGCGAGAACTCGAACGGCAGATCGTGCTTGCGCAGCGCGATCTCGATCTCCATTCCGGGGTCCCCGACCTCGCCGAGGACCTCGACGATCCGGCCGATGGGTTGAGCGTGCGCGGCCGGCGGCACGACGATCTCGGCCGTGACCACCTGGCCGGGCTTGGCGCGTCCCGTCCCGCCCGGCTCGATCAGGATGTCGTGCTGGATGCGCCGATCGGTCGCGACCACGGACGCGACGCCGTGCGCCACGTTCAGCCGCCCGACGATGCGCTTGTGCGCGCGCTCCAGGACCTCGACGATCCGCGCCTCGCGCCGCCCGCGGCGGTCGAGACCGCCCGGCTTCGCGAGCACGCGGTCGCCGTGCATGACCGGCCGCATCTCGGCCGGCGCCAGATAGAAGCTCTCTCCGCCCCCGTCCGGGACGACGAAGCCGTGTCCGTCCGGATGCGCCTCGACCCGGCCACGGACGACGGCGACCCGCTGCGCCACCAGGATCGCGCCCTTCCGGTTGCGCAGGATCTGGCCGTCGCGCTCCATCGCGGCGAGCCGGCGGCCGAACGGTTCAAGCGCCGCGCCAGCGACCCCCACCAGCTTCGCGAGGTGCTGCTCGTCGACCGGAACCGCCTCGGCCTCGAGCGTCTGCAGGATGAACTCGCGGCTCGGCAGCGGCGAATCGTACCGTTCGGCCTCGCGGGCGGCGAACGGGTCGACCGCCCGGCGCGTCGGGTGAGCGGTGCGGCGGGGCTTGCCGCCTGGCGCGCGCGTGCGCGAGCGACGGGTCTTCATTGAACGGCCTTTCCGATTGCTCTAGAATCCGCGCCTCGTGCCGAGGTGGCGGAATTGGTAGACGCACTAGGTTCAGGTCCTAGCGGTGGCAACACTGTGGGGGTTCGAGTCCCTTCCTCGGCACCAGCGGGTTCGAGCTACTGGAACGGGTGGCGCCGCACGATGGTCTCCTCCCGGTCCGGCCCGGTCGAGATGAGGTCGATCGTCACGCCGCAGATGGCCTCGATCCGGTCGAGGTAGGCGCGCGCTGCCGGCGGCAGGTCCTCGAGCCGCCGCGCGCCCACGGTGCTGTCGCGCCAGCCCGGGAGATCCTCGTACACCGGCTGGCATCGCGCCGTGTCCTCGGCGCCGACCGGCAGCAGCTCGCTGAACGCCCCGTCGATGGTGTACCCGACGCACACCTTGAGCTCGTCCATGCCGTCGAGCACGTCGAGCTTGGTCACGCACAATCCCGACACGCCGTTGATCTGAATCGAGCGCTTGAGCGCCGCGGCATCGAACCACCCGACGCGCCGCGGGCGTCCGGTCGTCGCGCCGAACTCGTTGCCGCGGCTGCGCAGCCGATCGCCGGTGCCGTCCTCGAGCTCGGTGGGGAACGGGCCCGATCCCACGCGGGTGGTGTACGCCTTGGTGATCCCGAGAACGTAGTGCAGGCTCTGCGGACCGACGCCGGCGCCGGCCGCCGCCGCGCCCGCCACGCAGTTGCTCGAGGTCACGTACGGATACGTGCCGTGGTCGATGTCGAGGAGCGAGCCCTGCGCGCCCTCGAACAGCAGGTTGTGGCCGGCGCGGTTCGCCTCGTAGAGCGCGCGCGGCACGTCGGCGACGAGCGGTGCGAGTCGCGGCACCATCGCGAGGGCTTCGTCGCGCGTTCGCGCGAAATCCACGGGTGGCGCGCTCAGGAATTTCGTCAGCACGAAGTTGTGGTACTCGAGCAGCTCCGCCAGCTTCGCCGCGAAGCGGTCCGGCACGAGCAGGTCCTGCAGCCGGATCGCCCGGCGCGCGACCTTGTCCTCGTACGCCGGCCCGATGCCGCGCCCGGTCGTGCCGATCTTGGCCGCGCCGCGCGCCGCCTCCCGCGCGACGTCGAGCGCGGCGTGGTACGGCAGGATCAGCGGACAGGCCTCGGAGAGCTTCACGCGGCCGTCCAGATCGACGCCGGCGTGCGCGAGCTCCGCCATTTCCTCCAGCAGCGCGTGCGGCGACAGGACGACGCCGTTGCCGATGTAGCACGTCACGCCCGGATGGAGAATGCCCGACGGGATCAGGTGCAGCACCGTCTTGCGGCCGCCGATCACGAGCGTGTGCCCGGCGTTGTGGCCGCCCTGGAAGCGCACGACGCCCTGGGCGTGGTCGGTCAGCCAGTCGACGACCTTCCCTTTTCCCTCGTCCCCCCACTGGGTGCCGATGACGACGACGTTCTTCGCCATAGCAGGCGAGCTTCAGCGCGTGACGCGCGCGGAGTGCGCGTTCATCCGCAGCTAGAGCCTCTCGACCTCCCATTTCTCGCCGCGCCGCACCAGCTGCCGGTCACATCCGAGCTCGGCGCGATGCCCCGCGTGCCCCGGCAGGTCCACGACCACGACCTCGCCCGCGCGGCGCAGCCCCTCGACGGCCGCGCGCAGGGTAGCATCGTCGCCGTGCGGGGCGAGGATCGAGCCGCGGCGTGCGAGGCGCGGAGCGACCCGACCGAGCTCGCGCAGATCCAGCGAGAAGCCGGTCGCCGGCCGGGCGCGGCCGAACGCCTTTCCCACCTCGTCATAGCGCCCGCCGAGCGCGATCGCGCTGGGAAGCCCGGTGCAATACGCCGCGAACACGACACCGCTGTGGTAATAGTAGCCGCGCAGATCCGCGAGGTCGATGCTCATCGCGATGCCGTTCTCGCGCACCAATCGCCCGAGATCGGCGAGCGCGGCTGCGATCTCCGGGTACGGCGGGAGCGCCGCCGCAGCCCGCTCCAGGACCTCCGCGCCGCCGTAGCGCTCCGGCCGCATCCGGAGCCCCGCGCGCGTGCCGGAGTCCAGGCCGGCGCTGAGCCCGGCGAGGCCGGCGCGGTCCTTCGCGACCAGCGCCTCGAGCAGCTCGGACTCCAGCATCGGATCCACCCCGCCGCGGCGCGCCACGGCCCGGAACACGCCGACGTGCCCGACGTCCAGCCGCACGTCCCCCAGGGCGCAGGCCGCGAGCGCCGCGCGCAGCAGCTGCTGAATCTCGATGTCGCTCTCGATGCCGGCGTGGCCGTAGATCTCGGCGCCGATCTGCAGCGGCTCGCGCGTCGCCGTCAGGCCCCGTGGCCGGGTGTGCAGGACACTGCCGCAATAGCACAGCCGCGCGACCCCCTGGCGATTGAGGAGGTGGGCGTCGATCCGTGCGACCTGGGGCGTCATGTCGGCCCGCAGCCCCATGGTGCGTCCCGAGAGCTGGTCGACCAGCTTGAACGTGCGCAGATCGAGGTCGTGGCCGGTGCCGCTGAGCAGCGACTCGATGTACTCGAGCAGCGGCGGCACCACCAGCTCGTAGCCGTGTACCCGGAACAGCTCGAGCAGCCGCGCCCGGTAGGTCTCGATCGCGCGCGCCTCGTCGGGCAGCACGTCCTCCACGAACTCGGGGAGCAGCCAGTTGCGCATCGCAACCCCCGGCGCCCGGCTCAGGCGCGGGCGATGGCGACGAGCGCGAGGCCCGCGGCGAGCGACGCCAGGCCGAAGAACCGGATCTGGCCGTCGCTGAACTGCAGAATGCGCCGGAACGTCTCCCGCCACAGCGCCGGCGCGAGGAGCGGCAGAAGGCCCTCGATCGCCAGCACCAACCCGAACGCCATCAGGACCGTGCTCAACGCTCACCGGCCGGGGCTGGCCGTCCTCCCGGCGCCGGGGTTCCTGAAGTACCTGAAGAAGTCGGAGCCCGGGTCGAGGACGAGCACGTCCGAGCGGCTGCGGAAGCTCGTCCGGTACGCCTCCAGGCTGCGGTAGAACGAGTAGAACTCGGCGTTCTCGCTGAACGCCTTGGCGTAGATGGCCGTCGCCCGGGCGTCGC
>JBOIFD010000354.1:0-5138 GCA_050741515.1 Burkholderiales bacterium | reverse complement strand
GGCCTACACGCTGGTTTATCTCGAAGAGGAACTGCGGCGCGAAGCATTGGTGAAAAACTGGCCGGCGTTCGCCCGGTTCTTACAATTGGCCGCTGCCGAGGCCGGCCGGATGATCAACTACGCCGGCATTTCCCGCGAGGCCGGGGTGAGCCTGCCCACGGTGAAGAGTTACTATCAACTGCTGGAAGATATGTTTATCGGGTTTCGGGTGGCGGCATTCTCGGGCAGCCCGCGCAAGAGCCTGCTGTCCACGGAGCGGTTCTATTTTTTCGACATCGGCGTGCGCAACGCCGCCGCGGAACTCCCGCTGGAGACCGCCGCGGTGCGGGCCAACCCCGGTCCCGTGTTCGAGCAGTGGGTCGGGATCGAGTTGTGGAAACGTCTGCAATACCTAGGCCGAGGCAAGCTCCATTACTTGCGCACCAAGGCCGGCGCGGAAGTGGACTTCATCATCGCTCGAGGCGGCCGACTCACCCCGATCGAAGTCAAATGGACGGAGCGCCCGACGCTCGCCGACGCACGGCATCTGGTGACCTTCTTGAGTGAACATCCGAAACGCGCCCGGCACGGCTATTTGATTTGCCGTTGTCCGACTCCGCTGGCGATCAGCGACCGGGTGACCGCTCTGCCATGGTCCTGCATATGAGAGCTGCCCTCGAGCAAGGAACGGCATCTACGACCCTGCTCATGCATGGAAACTGAAGCCGATCCGCTCGAGTGCTCGAAGCGCAAGGGCCCGATGCGCGCCATCGCGCTCATCGATGATCATCAGGTCATTCGGCGCATCCTCGAGCATCTGGAGTTGCCGCCGACGGTCCGCGAGGCGGCGGTCGGCTCCTACTAACCTCCGCGCCCCTTCCCTCGACCCGCTTCGCGCAGCGCCTGCTTCTCGTCCGGGCAGACCTCGGGCGTGCAGGGGTACCTGTAGTAGAAGTCGTTCAGGTACGTCGTGACGTCATTGACCTCGCGCTCGCCCCACGCGCCGCCGAGGACTTCGTTCCAGCGCCGCACCTGCGCCTTGATGCCCTCGATGGTCGACGCGTTGCGCGCCGGGCGGTTGTGCACGCTTTCGGTGTCGCAGCCGGCGCAGCGCGCCGTAGAGCAGCTCCCCGCGGTCGGAATCTCCCGCGCTCGCTGTTGCTGCGAAAAGGGGCCGCGGCAATGGCGCCCATGCCGATGGTTCGCTTCATACGGTAAAGGATGCTGGCGCTGCGGGCGCCGCGGCTTGATCGAGGTCAAACCGGGTTCGCGCCGCGCCGTTACGGCGCGCCGGGCGGTCACAGTCTGTGACCACCTCGGCTTCTCATAGCCCGAACCCCTCCAGCGGCACCTCCGGCGTCCGCCCCGCCGCGAGGTCCGCGATCACCCGCCCGCAACCCAGGGCCAGCGTGAATCCCAGCGCACCCTGGCCGCAGTCGAGCAGCAGGTTCGGATACGGAGTGCGCCCGAGGATCGGCGTGCCCTTCGGCGTCGCCGGGCGCAGTCCGCACCACGGCCGCAGCCGCGAGAAATCGGACGCCTCGGGGAACGCCGCGCGCGTCTCGTCCAGCAGCGTGGCGATCCGCGACTCGTCGATGTCGGGCCGGCGGCCGGCGAGATCGGCCATGCCGGCGACGCGGAGCTCGTCGCCGAGCCGCGCGTAGACGATCTTCTTCTTGAAGTCGGTGACGCTGATGCGCGGCGCGAGGTGCCCGGGGCCGACCGGCAGCGTCAGGCTGTAGCCCTTCAGCGGGTAGACCGGCAGCCGGATCCCGAGCGGCCGCACGAGCCACGGGCTCGCGGCGCCGAGGGCGAGCACGTAGCGGTCGGCCTCGAGGACGCCGCCGCTCGTCTCGACCCCCATGATCCGGTCGCGCCAGCGCAGGAGCCGCCGGATCTCGGTGTCGAGGAGGAAACGCGCGCCGTGCGCGCGCAGGATCCGCTCCAGGGCGAGACAGAACTCGTAGCAGTCCCCGGCGTCCTCGCTCGGCGTGTGGATCCCGCCGGCGAGCCGCGGCCGCAGCGCAGCGAGCGCCGGCTCGAGCGCGACGCACTCGTCGGCCGAGAGCGCCTGCTGCTCCGACCCGAGGCTCGCCTGGTACGCGAGGAGCCGCCGCGCCGCGTCGAAAGAGCGCGGATCCGAGTGCACGACGAGCTTGCCGTTCTGGACGTAGTCGAACTCGGCGTGCTCGCGCTCGACGAAGCGGTGCATGAGCGAGCGGCTGTAGTAGGCGAGCCGCAGCAGCCGCCGGGTCGTCAGGTCGGCCTGGCGCCGCGTGCATGCGAGCACGAACTCGAGGCACCACCGCCACTGCTGCCAGTCGAGCGCCGGCCGGAAGCGCAGCGGCGCGTCGCGGCGGAGCAGCC
Source organism: Burkholderiales bacterium (assembly GCA_050741515.1). Taxonomy (GTDB): domain Bacteria; phylum Pseudomonadota; class Gammaproteobacteria; order Burkholderiales; family SG8-39; genus DATEDA01. The sequence goes on along the minus strand of JBOIFD010000354.1, from coordinate 2,792 downwards.
ACGGCGGGATCTTGGGGAGGACGCCGGGGCCGGCGAGCGGCGCGACGTAGCTGTACGAGAGCTGGCCGCCGTTCGCGTAGCTCGTCTCGAGCCCGACGCCGTGGTTGCGCTCGACGACCGCCACCTCGTGGCCGTCGCGCGCGAGGGAGTAGGCCGCGGCGAGCCCGACCACGCCGCCGCCCAGGACGAGAACGTTCATGAGAGCACGCCGAGGAGAGCGCGCAGTCTACCGGGGCGGATGACCCGTCGGGGCCCGCCGACAGGTGCGCGAGAGCCGGCATCGCGCTAGGCTTCGCGTCCGGGTCACAACCGCCGAGGACAGGACCGTGATCGACCTCCGCTCAATCGCCGGGCTGCTCGCGGGTTCGCTCGTCGCGACCGCGGCGTACGCGCAGTCGACCGGGGCCCAGGCGACCGAACCCGCTCCCAAGCCCGCCAAAGCGGCGAAGCAGACGGCGCCCCGTTCCGAGAGCATCGACATCAAGCGCGATGCGAAGGAAGCGTGGTCGGAGATGCGCCGCATCCCCCAGGAGATCGGGACGGGCGTGCCCGCCGCCGGCCGGGAAGCCGGCAAGGCGTTCAAGGGGGGCTGGAGCAAGGCGAAGGACGGCTTCACCGGAAAGGCGCCGCCCACCATCCCCGATCCTCCAAAGTGAGCGCCGGGTCGGGTCGCTCAGGCGTATTTCACGGCGTAGTCCCCGGGCGCCAGCGCGCCGGCGCGGCACGGCCGGTTGCGCAGCGGTAGCGCCCGCTGGAAAGCGATCGCCGCGGCGGTCGGTGGTAAGGTGCGGGCGTCATGTCCGCCCCGGACCCGCCCCGCGCGCCCACGCCCGCCGAGGCGGAAGCTGCACTCGGCTTCTGGACACGCCAGCGGTTCGCGCTCGCATGGGCCTGGCAACGGGCGCGCGACGTGGGTGCGATCCTCCGCCCGTGCCGCTTCAGCGTCTTCGTGGTCGTCGCCGGAGGCGCGCTGCTGCTCGCCACGTCGCAGGGCCGCGAGCTCGCGGTCGGCCTGCCCGACGGCGGCTTCTTCGGCGGCGGCCTCGCTTTCCACGCGTGCGTGCTCCTCTGGGCGTTCCAGAGCTGGTACTGGTCGCGGCTGGTCCTCGACGTCACCTACGGGCTCGACCGCGAACACGATCGCAGCGGCGCCGCATTCGCGCCGCACGTGGCGTGGGCGCTGCGGGAGACGCCGCGGATCGTCGCGATCGCCGCTTATGTGGTGGCGGGCATCGCGCTCGCGCTGGCGTCCGCCTGGTGGCACCTCGCCGCGCTCGGCCTGGTGGGCGCGCTGTTCTACTGGCTCCTCGTGAGGCGGCTCGCGCTCACCGACGCGCTGCACCGGAGGTTCGGGGAGGCAGCCCGTGGGGTCATCGGAGCGCGCGACCAGCGGGTGCGCCGCCTGCGGGACCTGCCGCCGTTCTCGAAGGCCGTGCTCGGCGTGAGCTTCGGTCTCTCCGCGTTCTTCACCGTGCTGGTCCTCATGGACCCGGTCCGCTTCGGCTGGGCCTTCGGGGCCGCCGCCGTGCCGTTCCTCGGCTTCGCGCTGATGGTGCCGGTGGGCAGCCTGCTCGTGTACTGGTCCCATCTCGTCGGGGCGCCCTCGGGGACGATCGACGCGCGGGGCTATCCGGTCGTGACGCTGCTGGTGCTCTGGGCAGCGGTCGTCGGTGGCTGCATCGACCACCACGCCGTCCGGACCACGCCGCCGATTCCCGCGGACAACCCCGGCCCCGCCGCGCGCGCCGGACTCGACGACGCAGCGGTGCGCTGGCATGCGCAGGCGGCGAAGATCGCCGGGAGAGATGCGCCGCCGCTGGTCATCGTGGCGACCGCCGGCGGCGGCCTGCGCGCCGCCTACTGGACGGCCACCGTGCTCGGCCGGCTCCAGGACGAGGCACCGGACTTCCGCGCCTACCTCTTCGGCATCAGCGGCGTGTCCGGCGGCAGCCTGGGCGCGACCGTCTTCGTCACCCTGCTTGCCGACGGGGCGCCGGCGCCCGCGTGCGCGAGCCGCGGCACGGCGTTCGAATGCACCGGCCAGGCGGTTCTCGCGCAGGACTTTCTCGCGGCGACCGCCGCCTCGATGCTGTTTCCGGACCTCATGCAGCGGTTCATCCCCGCGCCGGTGTTTCGCGACGATCGGGCGGTGGCGCTCGAGCAGAGCTGGGAACGCGCTTGGGGCAAGGCGAGCCTCGCGGGGGACGCCTGGACGCGCCGCTCCTTCACCGGGCTCTGGCAGGGAAACCGCGGGCACCTGCCGGCGCTGTTCCTGAACGGCACGCACGTCGAGACCGGGAAACGCATCATCACTTCGAACCTCAGGATCGACAGCACCGCGTTCCCGGATGCGTACGATTTCTTCGGCCTCGCGGGCGGCGATGTCCTGCCGAGCACGGCGGTGCACAACAGCGCCCGCTTTGCCTACGTGAGCCCGGCGGGAACGCTGCGCGCGGGCGGGGAGAACCGCGGGCACATCGTCGACGGCGGCTACTTCGAGAACTTCGGTGCGGTGACCGCGCAGGAGGTGCTCCGCGGCGTGCTCGAGGCGCTGGGGCGCCGCGGCAAGGCGGCCTGGCCGATCCTCATCCAGATCAGCAGCGAACCCAGGCTCGAGGACGACGACCTCGAGATCGACCGCGCGAAGGATCTGGCCCCCCGGAAGGGCCATCGGTTCGGCAACGAAACGCTGAGCCCGCCGCGGACGCTGCTGAAAACGCGCGACGCGCGCGGCATCCTCGCGCACAAGGAGTTCCTGCGCGCGGTGCCGCCCGGCCGTCGGGCGCACTTCA
>JBOIFD010000353.1:0-5717 GCA_050741515.1 Burkholderiales bacterium | reverse complement strand
TCCGCCCGCCTCGGCGACGTCCTGTCCGAGCTCTACCTGCTCTCCGCGGTGCTGAAGCGGCACGCGGACGAGGGGGCGCCGGCGGCGGATCGCCCGGTCGTCGAGTGGTGCTGCGAGACCGGGTTCTGCCGCATCGAGGCGGCGCTCGACGGGTTCGTGCGGAACTTTCCGGTGCGTCCGCTCGCCTGGCTGCTGCGCGCGGTGACGCTGCCGTGGGGCGTACGGCGCAAAGGCCCCCCCGATCGCACGACGCACCGCTGCGCCGCGCTGCTCATGGAACGCGGCGCGACCCGCGACCGACTGACGCCCGGCGTCTACCCCGGGCGCAGCCACGAAGGCCTTGGCCGCGTCGAGCACGCCTTCGCGCTCGTCCACGAGGTGGCGCCGCTGAAACGCAAGGTCCGCGACGCCGGCCATGGCAACGACTGGCCCGGCGCGGTCGCCGCCGGCGTGCTCACCCTCGGGGAGGCGGCGCGCCTCGCCGAAGCGGACGAGGCGGTCCGCGCGGCGATCACGGTCGACGACTTCGCGCCGCAGGAGCTTGCGGCCCTCGCCACGATCCGTATCGCCGCCGCAGTCGGGAGCGGGAAGGACCGCCAACCTGCCGCCGCGCACGAAAGGCCGGCATGGATCGCCGAGTCTATCTGACCGACGGGTCGCGCACGCCGTTCCTGAAGGCGCGCGGCAAACCGGGTCCCTTCACGCCGGCGGATCTCGCGGTGCAATGCGGTCGACCGCTCCTCGCGCGCCAGCCGTTTCCGCCGGATGCGTTCGACGAGGTCATTCTCGGCTGCGCGAACCAGATCGCCGACGAGATGAACGTCGCGCGCGTCGCGGCGCTGCGGCTCGGCTGCGGCGACGCCATGCCCGCCTGGACCGTCCACCGCAACTGCGGGTCCGGCATGCAATCGATCGACGTCGGGTTCCGCTACATCGCCGCGGGACGCATGGACCTCGTGCTCGCGGGCGGAACGGAATCGCTGAGCCATTCCCCGCTCGTCCTGCGCCAGGCCGCCGTGGCGTGGCTCGCGCGCTGGCGGCAGGCCAAATCGGCGCTGGCGCGCGCGCGGCTGCTCGCGGAGCTCGAGCCGAGCCTGTTCACCCCGGTGGTCGGGCTCGAGCGCGGCCTGACCGACCCGGTCGTCGAGCTCAACATGGGCCAGACCGCCGAGGAGGTCGGGCACCGGTTCGGCGTCACGCGCCAGGAGGCCGATGCGTACGCCGCCGAGAGCCACTATCGCCTGGCGCGCGCCAGGGAAACGGGCGCGCTCGGGGAGATCGAGCCGATGAGCGACCGCGAGGGCCGCGTGTACGACTACGACGACGGGATCCGCCCCGACACCAGCGTCGAAGCACTCGCGAAGCTCAAGCCCGTGTTCGAGCCGCCGTTCGGCAACGTGACCGCGGGCAACTCGAGCCAGATCACCGACGGCGGCTGCTGGGTCGTCCTCGCCTCGGAGCAGGCGGTCGAGCAGTACGGCCTCGAGCCGCGCGCGCGCATCGTCGACAGCGAATGGGCGGCGCTCGATCCGACCGTCATGGGCCTCGGCCCGACGCTCGCCTCGACGCCGCTTGTCGTGCGCAACGGTCTGCGCTTCGCTGACATCGAGCTCTGGGAGATCAACGAGGCCTTCGCGGCGCAGGTGCTCGGGTGCCTGAACGCCTGGGAGGACCCGGACTACTGCCGTGACGTGCTCGGCCTGCCCGAGCCCGCCGGGCGGATCCCGATGGACCGGCTGAACGTCGACGGCGGCGCGATCGGCCTGGGCCACCCGGTGGGCACGAGCGGCGCGCGCATCGTGCTGCACCTCGTGAACGCGATGCGCCGGCGCGGCCTCCGGCGCGGCATCGCGACCGAGTGCATCGGCGGCGGACAGGGCGGCGCGATGCTGCTCGAAGCCGCCTGAGGAGGCGCCCGCATGGACCGCAATCTCGCTCACGCCCTCGCGGCGCGTCCGGTCGAAACCGCACCGCCCGACGTGGATCGTCCCCCGGGCGGGTACCGGCACTGGCGCTTCCACGAGGGCGAGTCCGGCGTCTTCTGGCTCCTGTTCGACAAGGCGGGAAGCCGCGTCAACACGCTCGACCAGGCCGTGTTCGCCGAGCTCGATCGCGCGCTCGGGGAGATCGAGGCCGTGAAGCCGCGCGCGCTCGTGATCCGGTCGGCCAAGGCCGAGGGCTTCGCCGCCGGCGCCGATCTCAGGATGCTCGCGAGCTGGCCGGGCGAGGCGGCGGCGCGCAGCCACCTCGAGGCCGCACATGCCCTGGTCGACCGCCTCGAGGCGCTGCCCTTTCCCACCATCGCCGTGGTGCACGGCCACTGCCTGGGCGGAGGGCTCGAGCTGGCGCTCGCCTGCGCCTATCGCATCGCCCGCTCCGACGCGAGCTTCGCGCTGCCCGAAGTTCGGGTCGGCCTGCATCCCGGCCTCGGCGGCACCGCGCGCCTCGCGCGGCAGATCGCCCCCACCGAGGCGATGAAGCTCATGCTGACGGGCCGCGCCATCGATGCCCGGAAAGCGCTCGGCCTGGGGCTGGTGGATGCGGTGTGCGAAGAACGCCACTTGGCCAACGCCGTCCGGATGGCCGTCGCCGGCGAGCTGCGACACCGCTCGGCGAGCCACTCGCAGGTCACGCTCATGTCCATCAAGCCGTCGCGGGTCCTGATCGCGCGGCGACTCGGGGCGGAAACCGCCAAGCGCGTGCGCCGCGAGCACTATCCGGCGCCGTACGCCCTGATCGAGCTGTGGCGCGAGCACGGCGACACGAAGGCCGGCGTGCTCGCCGCGGAACGCGCCTCCTTCGCGCGGCTGCTCGGCACGTCCACCGCGCAGAACCTGATCCGCGTCTTCTTCCTGCGCGAGCACCTCAAGTCGCTCGGCACGGCGGGCCGGCACGCGATCCGACGCGTCCACGTGATCGGCGCCGGCGCGATGGGGGGCGACATCGCCGCCTGGTGCGCGCTCCGCGGCTGCACGGTCACGGTCGAGGACGCGTCCCGCGAGCGCCTGGGCGACGCCGCCCGGCGCGCGGCGAAGCTGTTCGACGAGAAGACCTCCGGACCGGCGCGCAAGCGCGCCTACGATCGCTTCATCCCCGATTTCAAGTCGGTCGGCGCGCGGCGCGCCGACCTCGTGATCGAAGCCGTCCCCGAGCGCCTCGACGTGAAGCAGGCGGTGTACCAGCGCATCGAGCCGCAGCTGAAGGACGGCGCCTTACTTGCGACCAACACCTCGAGCCTCCGGCTCGAGCGCCTGCGGGCGGCGCTCGCGCGCCCGGAGCGCTTCTTCGGCCTGCACTTCTTCAACCCGGTAGCGAAGATGGAGCTCGTCGAGGTGGTCGAGCACGATCAGGCGGACCCCGATGTCCTCGCCACCGCGCGCGCATTCGTCGCGAGCCTGGATCGCCTGCCGGCGCCGGTGCGCTCGGCGCCGGGCTTCCTCGTCAATCGCGCGCTCATGCCGTATCTCATGGAGGCGCTCCTCCTGCTCGACGAGGGCGTGCCGGCCGAGGACATCGACGCCGCCGCCACGGCGTTCGGCATGCCGATGGGACCGATCGAGCTCGCCGATCACGTCGGGCTCGACGTATGCCTGCAGGTCGCCGATGCGCTGGCGCACGGGCTGCAAAGCCCGCTGCCCGACATTCCCCCCTTGCTGCGCCAGAGGGTGGCGCAAGGCGCACTCGGGAAGAAGACCGGACGCGGCCTCTACACGTACGACCGCGGCCGGCCGAAGCGGCGAGCCGACGGCGTGCCGAGCGAGGAGCGCGCCGATCGCCTGGTGCTGCCGATGATCAACGCGTGCGTCGCGTGCCTGCGCGAAGGGGTCGTCGCCGACGAGCGTCTCGTCGACGGCGCGATGGTCTTCGCGACCGGGTTCGCGCCGTTCCGCGGCGGGCCCCTGCACTACGCGCGCACCCGCGGCGTCGACGAGATCGTGCGGCGTCTCGAGGTCCTGAAGCGCGAGCACGGCGAGCGCTTCGCCCCGGATCCGGGCTGGAAAGGCTTGAGGTAAGCGATACTGGCGCCCGCGCCCAAGTCCCGGCCCGCACGGTTCGCCCAGCCGGAGGATTGCGCCGACGCGATCATCGACCGCGTCGGCCGGCGGATCGTGCTGGCGCTGCCCACGCCGGGATCGAGGACATCGCATTGACCACGGTCTCGTTCACAAACACCCTGCGCGGCGCCGAGGCGCTGAAGCGCGCGCAGCGCCGTCACGGGCGGTTCGTCAACAACGCGATGATCGCGACGCTCCTCGGCGACGTCGTCTCCGATGCCCTGGAGGACGGGCGGGTGGTCAGCGGCGTCGGCGGCCAGCACGACTTCGTGGTGCAGGCGCACGAGCTCGACGAGGCGCGCGGAATCATCGTGCTGAACAGCACGCGCGAGGGCGCGGGCGGCGGCGCAGCGTCCAGCATCCGCTGGAGCTACCCGCACACGACGATCCCAGGGCATCTCCGCGACATCGTCGTGACCGAGTACGGGGTGGCCGACCTGCGCGGGAAGTCCGACCGCGATTGCATCGCCGCGATGCTCGCCGTCGCGGCCCGCTTCCAGCCCGAGCTGCTCAAGGCGGCGCAACGCGCCGGCAAGATCGAGGCCGAATTCCGCCTCCCGGAATTCGCGCGCCGCAACCGGCCCGAGTGGCTCGGGTCGGCGCTCGCCCCGCTCCGCGCGCAGGGCGCATTCCCGGAGTACCCGTTCGGCACCGATCTCACGCCGGTCGAGCAGCGACTCGCGCGGGCGCTGCAGCGCCTCAAGCGCTGGTCGGGGAAGCAAGCCGAAGCTTGCGCTGCAGGCCGCACGCGGCCTGCTCGCAAGAGACGCCGACGAGGAAGCGCTGGCACGCCTCGGGCTGGCGGCGCCGGCCACGCTCCGGGACCGGCTGTACCGGGCGCTCGTGCTCCGCGCGCTGCAGGCGGAGGCGGAGAAGCGGGCCTGAGTCGCCCCCTGTCTGGCTAGCCGACGATCACCGCCCCCCGCCGGTAACGGTTGATCCTGGTACGCCGGGCCGCGGATCAGCGGTAGACGAGGACCGGCAGCTTGGTGTGCGCGAGCACTTTCTGGGTGACGCTGCCGAGCAGCAGCGCGCCGAGCTCGCCGCGGCCGTGCGAAGCCATGAAGATCGCGTCGCAGCGCTGCTTCTTCGCCGCCGCGACGATTCCCTCGTGCGCCGTGGCCGGTTTGGACATCAGCCTCCCGCACGGAACGCGGGCGGCCTTCGCCGCCTTCTCCACCTCGGCGAGATACTTGTCGCCCTGCTCGCGGGCCCGCTTGTCGAACTCCTTCAGCAAGGCGCCGCTGAGCAGATAGCCATCGGAGTAGCTGTACAGCGGTATCGCGTCGATCGCGTGGTACGCGGTGACTCTCGCGCCGAGCGTCTTCGCGAGGGCAATGCCCGCCTTGATGGCCTTGCGCGCGATCGGGGAGCCGTCGGTCGGCAGCAGAACATGCTTGAACACTTTTCTCTCCTTTCCCAAAACACCGACGCTGCCCACCGACATGTTTCGAGGCGGTTTGCGGTGGGCATTTATACCACATTCCGTGGGGGTCTTGACATTCTATCGTAATACGATATTATGTCCATCGTTACGCGATATATTCAAGGTCGCAGGCGTGCTCACCCAGCTCAAGGACTTGCAAGCAGCAATGACGACGACATTCGCGGCGAAGAGTTTCATGGCTAATAACGGGTCAAGAGGCTCCGGTATTCAACAAC
>JBOIFD010000352.1:0-5892 GCA_050741515.1 Burkholderiales bacterium | reverse complement strand
ACGTTCCGCGCGGACTCCTGGTCGGTCCACCAGCGCTCCGTCAGCGCCTCCTCGCCGCTCGCGACCACGAGGATCCGCGCCGCCGGCAGATGATCGCTGAAGACCTTGCGCGCCCGGTGGACGTGGTAGGGGGAGGTCACCACGAGCAGCGTGCCGGCCTCGGGCCCGAGCACGCGCGCCGCCTCGCGCGCTTCGGCGACGGTGCTGAGCAGGTCCTTGCCGAGGAGCCGGATCGCGTCGTCCGGCACGCCGCGGTTCCGCAGGAGCGTGCGCGCGACGTCGTCGAACCACGGCCAGCGGATCTGGTCGCGCTCGAGCGCGACGTAGCGCGGCTCGCGCCACGGCACGGTGAGGTAGACGACGCGCGCGAACCCCTGCCGGTACAGGCTCGCGCCGGTGGTCGCCCGCGTCACGTCGGACCCGAGCACGATGATCGCGTCCGCCTTCTCCGGCGCGTCGGCCGCGGCCAGCCAGGCGGGCGCCTGGCGAAGGAGCAGCGCCGCGGTCCCGGCGACGACGAGGAGGGCAACGAGCAAGCCGAGCGCACAGCGTTTCAGACAGGTCATAATCCGCCCCCGATGAAGCGGCCGATTCTATGCGCCCCCTGAAGCGCTGGCTGGCGCACCGGCGCTCGTCGGTCGAGGTCAGCGAGTCGGGCGGTGTACGCCTGCTCCACCTCGGCGGCCACGCGATCCAGAGCGCGATCCGCCTGTCGGCGCCCGACCGCCTGGAGCTCGCGTACACCCGCGCGATGATGGCGTTCCTGCTGTTCGCGCCGGCGCCGCGCGAGCTGCTGATGATCGGTCTCGGCGGGGGGTCGATCGCGCGCTTCGCGCACGGGCGGCTGCCGCGGACGCGGGTGACGGTCGTGGAGATCAATCCGGAGGTGATCGCCGCCGCGCGCAGCTTCTTCGGCCTGCCGCCCGACGCGGACCGGGTCAAGGTGCTGGTGGCGGACGGCGCCGCGTACGTGCCGCTACGCCCCGCCGCGTACGACGTGCTGCTGCTCGATGCGTTCGAGGACGGCCGGTCGGTGCGTGCGCTCGCTACCCAGGAGTTCTACGACGCCTGCCGCGGGGCGCTGCGGCCCGGCGGGATCCTGGTCGTGAACTTCATCGCCGACGAGCCGCGGTTCGGCACCTACCTGGCGCGGATCGAGCGGGCGTTCGGCGGGAAGGTCCTCTGCCTGCCGGCCGAGGACCGGGTCAACATGATCGTGCTCGGCTTCGGGGGCCGGGCGACGCGGATCGCGGTCGCGCCGCTGAAGCGCGCGGCGCGCGCGCTAAAGCGCCGCTACGACTTGCCCTTCGACCGCTTCGTCCGCGACCTGGTCGAGCACAACGCCGGCACCGCGGCGCACCTCGCGCTCGAGCGCGACGCGGCCCGCGCGGCGCGCCGTCGGCGGCCTTGACAGTCGGCAACGATCGATCGCGCACCGGTAGAGAACCTGTTCCTCGCGGCGGTGTTGCGGCGGGTGTTAGAGTCGCGTCGCTCCGGCGGCGCGAACGAAGACGAACGATGGCGGCGCGCTGCCCGCGAGCCCGAAAGGAGAGGAAACGACATGAGCGGGACGGATGCGCTCGTTCAGGCGCGCATCGACCTCGCGGCCGCGCTCCGCTGGGCGACCCGGCTGGGGCTCTCCGAGGGCGTGTGCAATCACTTCAGCCTCGTCGCGCCGGGGCTGCAGGACCGGTACCTCATCAATCCGCAAGGCCGGCACTGGTCGGAGATCTCCCCGGCCGACCTGCTGCTCATCGACGGCAAGGGCAACGTCGTGGAAGGCCGTCACACCGTTGAGCCGACGGCGTTTTTCATCCACGCCCGGCTGCACAAGTCGAAGCGGGCGCCGGCCTGCGTCCTGCACACCCACATGCCGTTCGCGACCTCGCTGACGCTGCTCGAGGGCGGCCGGCTCGAGCCGGCGAGCCAGAACGCGCTCAAGTTCTACGGGCGGGTCGCGTACGACGAGGAATACAACGGCCTGGTGCTGGACAACGCCGAGGGCGACCGCATCGCGGCCCGGATGAACGGCGCCGACGTGCTGTTCCTCGCGAACCACGGCGTGATCGTCGGCGGCGACAGCGTCGCGTGGGCGTTCGACGATCTCTACTACCTGGAGCGCGCCTGCATGGTGCAGGTGCTCGCGCAGAGCACCGGCAAGCACCTCAAGCGCCTCTCGCACAGCGTCGCCTCCGCGACCGCGAAGCAGATGGCGGGCGAACGGGAACAATCGGACCTGCACTTCGCGGCCCTGAAGCGCATCCTCGACAAGGAGGACCCCGGCTGGTCCAGGCTGGATTAGCCGGAGGCAGCGTCAGCGCGCCGGCGGGTGCTGCGCGAGCCCGGCGCGGATCGCACCGACGAGCGCTTCGGGCGTCGCCGCGACGTCCACGACGATCGCATCGCGCGGCTCCTCGAGGGCCGCGAACTGCGAGTCGAGCAGGGCCGGGTTCATGAAATGCCCGCCGCGCCCCGCCAGCCGCGGGCCGATCACCGCCTGGCTTCCGCGCAGGTACACGAGCCTCGCCTCGGGGACGCCGCGCGCGAGCGCCTCCCGGTAGCCCGCCTTCAGCGCCGAGCAGGCGAGCACGGCGCCTGCGCCGCGCTGCGCGCGCTCCCGCAGCAGCCCGTTCAACCGCGCGAGCCAGGGCCAGCGATCGTCGTCGCCGAGCGGCTCGCCGGCGCGCATCTTCTGCCGGTTTGCCGGCGGATGGTAGTCATCGGCGTCGATGAACTCGCAGCCGAGCGACGCCGCGAGGCGGCGGCCGACGGTGGTCTTGCCGGCGCCCGCGACGCCCATGACGATCACGATCAAAGGCCGGGGCCCCCTCAGGGATTCGGGCGCTCGGGGGCGTGTCCGCCGAAAGCGTCGCGCATCAGCGCGAGCAGCCGCGCCGGATAGTCGTTCGCGCCCTGGGTCGCGAAGCGCATCGCGAGCGCGGCCGCGGTCACCGGCGCCGGCACGCCGAGCTCGGCGGCTTCCTGGACCGCCCAGCGGCCCTCGCCCGAGTCCCGGACGACGGGCGCGATCGCCGCGAGATCCGGTCGGCCGGCGAGCGCCTCGGCGGCGAGGTCGAGCAGCCACGAACGGATCACGCTCCCGTGGCGCCAGTGCTCGGCGAGCGCAGCGACGTCGAGCGCGAGCTCGCCCTTCGCCGCGAGCAGCGCGAACCCCTCGGCGTACGCCTGCATCATCCCGTACTCGATGGCGTTGTGGACCATCTTCGCGAAGTGGCCGCTGCCCGTCGGCCCGCAGTGCAGCCAGCCGCGGTCGGGGGCGGGCGCGAGAATCCGGGCGAGCGGCGCGACCCGCTCGACCGCCCCGGGCGCGCCGCCGAGCATCAGCATGTAGCCGTTCGCGAGGCCCCGGACGCCGCCGGAGACGCCGGCGTCGACGAACGCGACGCCGCGCTCGGCGAACGCCGCCGCGCGCTTGATCGACTCGCGGTAGTGGGCGTTGCCGCCGTCGACGACGAGATCACCCGGGTCGAGGCGCGCGTAGAGGGCCTCCAGCACCGCCTCGGTCGCGTCGCCGGCCGGGACCATGAGCCAGGCGACGCGCGGCGGATCGAGCGCCGCGACGAGCGCCGGGATCGTGTCGACGACGCTCGCCTCCATCTCGGCCGCAAGCGCGGTCCGCGCGGCGGCGTTGACGTCCTGCGCGACGACCTGAACGCCGCCTCGCGCCAGGCGCCGCGCGATGCCCGCGCCCATTCTTCCGAGACCGATCAGCCCGAGCTTCATCGTGTGCCTCCCGAAGGCCCCGATTCTACGGAGCCGGAGGGGGCGCCGGGCGAGGTCCGCTCCTAGCCCGGCGAGCCGGCCCAGAACTGGTACATGCCCGCGAAGACGTGCGGGTGCTCCGCCTCGAACCGCCCCCAGTTCTCGAGCGAGACGGCCGCGGGATCCTCCGGGAAGCGTTCCCGATACGCGCGGAGCACGCCCCGGTCCACGAGCTCGAACCCCAGGAACTCCAGCCCGAGCGCGCGGACCGAGTCGGCGAGCTGCGCCGCGGTGAAGCGATGCTCCTGGACGTGCAGGACGAGATCGCGCGCGCCGGACGCCGAGCAGAAGTCCGGCGAGTGGACGAGCGCTCGGACCGGGCTCGCCTCGGGCTGCGCGAGGATGAGCTGCCGCGCCGCCCGGATTCCCTCGAGGTCGGCGCCGAGGCCATGACGGGCGATCAGCTCGCGCGCCGCCACGACGCCGCGCCGGGCGACCTCGCTGTAGAGCGCGATCTTCATCACGCCGCCGCGCTTGAGCAGCGACCCGAGGACCCGCCAGCCGGCGAGCGGATCCCGGAGGTGGTGCAGCACCCCGGCGCACTCGATCATGTCGAAGCGCTCCGGCAGCGCGCCGAGCTCCAGGAGGTCGGCCTGGGCGAAGCGCAGGTTCGTGAGCCCGAGCTCCCGGCAGCGGCGCATCGCGTAAGCGAGGCTCGCACGGCTGAAGTCGATCGCCAGGATCCGTCCCGCGGGGTTGCGCGCAGCGGTGATCGCCGCCTGGAACCCGGTGCCGCAGCCGGCGATCAGGATGTCGGGCGCCTCGGAGACGGGGAACCTTGCCGGATCGAGGTGCGGGAACAGCGTGCGCAGCGCCCGCCGCAGCGGGAACGGCGACGCGAGCGACGCCGGCACGCGATGCCAGCGGGGGTACGGGTTCTGCTCGTACTGCGCCTGGACCGCGCGCGAGGTCGGGTCGGTGACCGCCGTAAGCGCGGGGATCTCGGCGCGCAGCCGGGCTTCCTCGGCGGGCTCCGCGACCTGGCGTCGCCACAGCCGCTCGAAAGCCTCGCCGGTCGCGGCGGGACGCGCCAGCGCGGGAATCGCCGCGAGCGGCCGATAGGCGGCGAGGAGCGCCAGCTCGAGCGCGCTCACACCCCCCGCCCGGACCCGCTCGTCGAGTCGCGCGACCACCGCCGTTTCCGTGGCCGTCTCGGGCCAGACGTACTCGTTCAGGAAGCACTGCTGCGCGAGCGCGCCGGCGAGCTCGGTGAGCCGGGGCGAGGGGTTCAGCGGGCCGCTCGCCCAGGCCTCGAGCGCTCGCCTCCGCAGCGCCCGGAGGCAAGTCTCGAGCGTCGGCTCGGGAACGAGCGAGTTCTCCATCAGGGCGAGGAGCATCGGATGCGCAACCGCCTGCAGCCCGTCGCCCGTGAACCACCGGGCGGCCGGCTCCGCGTCGGAGGGCGCCCCCCGGAGGACCGGCGCGAAAGCGGGATCGAGCATCAGCAGGCTCGCCGCCGCCTCGGCGAGCGGACCGGCGTCGATCGCCGGGTGCAGCAGCACCTGGGTGAGCTCCTGCGCGGCCCGCACATCCCACGCCACGAACCGGGTCCGGGAGAACTCGTCGGCGAAGCCCTGCCAGGCCGGCGCGAATTGCGGCCCGCAGCGCACGGCGTTGCGGAACGCGTCGAAGCTCCCCTGGTCCGCGACTTCGCGCAGGGCCAGCCCGAGGTTGAACCAGGCGGTCGCATACCGCGGATCGATCTCGACCGCCTTCCGATAGGCCGCGATCGCGGCCCGGACGTCGCCGGCGGCGTTCAGCGCCGAGCCGAGATTGTTGTGCGCCACCGCGTTGCGCGGCTCGCGGCCGATCGAGCGCCGGAACCACTCGAGCGCGCTCTCGACCTCGCCCCGTTCGAGCAGGCAGTACCCGTAGTTGTTGGCGATGAAGGGATCGTCCGGGGCGCGCTCCAGCGCCCCCCGATAGGCGGCCGCGGCGTCGTCGAGCCGGCCGAGCTGCTGCCGCACCATGCCGAGGTAGCTGTGGGATACGGCGTTCCCGGGCTCGAGCGCGATCGCCGCCTCGAGCTCGCGTTCGGCGGCCGCCAGCTGGCCCGCCTGCGCGAGCATGAGCGCGTAGTTGTGCCGATACTTCGCCTGGCCCTGCAGC
>JBOIFD010000351.1:0-7330 GCA_050741515.1 Burkholderiales bacterium | reverse complement strand
GCTCCACCGCGCGGATCCTCTTGCCCACGACCAGCACATCGGCCTTGACGAAGTCGCCCACCGCCGGGTCCATCGACATGACGTGGCCGCCGCGGATGATGTAGCGGCGTCCCGGCCGGCCGCTGTGCCGGGGTGGCCCGTCGTCGCGGTCATCGTCGTCGTCGTGTGCTCCGGCGGAGGGGGTGTTGAACAAACCCATCCCCGCCGCGGCGGCGCCGGTCGCGACCGAGCCCTTCAGGAAGTCGCGCCGCCCGAGCTTCGAAGCCTTCGGCGATTCGGTGCGGTCCTGCGGAGCGCTTGTTGATTCGGTGTGGTCTTGCGGCTTTCCTTCGTCGCACAGCTTGCACATTTTTGAACCCCTCCTCTAGGGTGGAGTCGCGCCGAGATGACACCTCCTCGATTCATTCTGGGACCAATCGGCGGAGGTGTAAATCCAATCCTGCGAGGCGGTGGGACGGCGATGCAGTGGGCAGTCGCCCGCACCCGCGAGGAGAGTCGACTGGGTTTACAACTCGCCGCGTACGGCGCCGCACGGGTCGCCCACGCTTACGGTTGCTTGGCGATCTTCGATGCGCCGCACAAGACCGGCTCGACAGGTTCTTCAGCGCCGCAGGCGTCATTGCAGCAAAGGTAGACAACGGCGGTTCAGCGGTCGTGAAGCACGGGTGATCGTTTCGTGACGCGGCCGCCGGCCGAGCGGCGCCCGGCCGCGCGGGCGCGCCGCGGCCGCCAGTGTCATAACATACGCGCGCAATCCCTTGGCACGCCGAGTGAAACGGTGACCGAACCCCTCAAGCTCCCCGAAGGCCGGCAGCCGACGCTGCGCGTCGTGCCGATGCCGGCCGACGCCAACCAGCACGGCGACATCTTCGGCGGCTGGATCATGGCGCAGGTCGATATCGCCGGCGGCGTGACCGCGGCGCGCCGCGCCCGCGGTCGCGTGGCTACGGTGGCGGTGAACGCGTTCCAGTTCAAGCAGCCGGTGTTCATCGGCGACGTGCTCTCGTTCTACGCCGACATCGTCCGCGTCGGCACGACCTCCATCACCGTCAACGTCGAGGTCTACGCCCAGCGCCGCCCCACCGACATCGAGGTCGTCAAGGTCACCGAGGCGACGCTGACCTACGTCGCGACCGGCGAGAACCGCCAGCCGCGGCCGGTGCCGCCCGAGAGCTGATCCCGCATGGCGGCGACCGAGCTGCGGCTGCCCGCAGCCGATGGCTATTCCCTCGCCGCGACGCTGTTCGAGCCGCAACGGCCGAGCGGTCACGTCGCAGTCATCTCCGCGGGCATGGGCATTCCGCGCGGGTTCTACGCGCGCTACGCGGCATTCCTGGCAGCGCGCGGCATCGCCGCCCTCGCCTACGACTACCGCGGCGTCGGCGATTCGCGGCCCGCACGACTCCGGCGCTTTCCGGCCACGTGCACCGACCTGGGCGAGCAGGATCTCGCGGGCGCCATCGCGTGGGCCGGGGAGCGGTTTCCCCGCGTGCTCGCCGTCGGTCACAGCCTCGGCGGACAGCTCGTCGGGCTGGCGCCGAACAACGCCCGGCTCGCCGGCGTCCTCGCGATCGCGGCGCCGAGCGGCTACTGGCGACTCTGGCCGTTCCCGCTGCGGCTGCTGCTGTGGACGATGTGGCGCGCGGTGCTGCCCGCAACCGCGGCGCTGTTCGGCATGTTCCCGGCGCGCGCGTTGCGCCTCGGCGAGGATGTGCCGGAGCACGTCATGCGCGAGTGGTGCGCCTGGTGCCGGTCACCCCACTACATCGCCGGCCCGCCGGGCAGCCCGCGCCGCGCCGGCTTCGAGCGCGTCAGCGCGCCGCTCCGCGCCTACAGCTTTAGCGACGACTGGTACGCGCCACGCCGCGCGGTCGACGCCCTGCTCGGGTTCTATGCGGCGGCGCGCGCCGAGCATCGCCACGTCACGCTGCGCGATCTCGGCGCGGCGCGGATCGGGCACTTCGGCTTCTTCCGCGACGGCCCGACGCAGGCGCTCTGGGCCGAGACCGCCGATTGGCTGGCCGCCGCCTGATGCGGCGCTCCGTGAACGACCGCGTGACCCGCCCGTGCCGCTGCCGCTATCATCGCTTCCGCGATGGGCTCCATGGCAATCCAGATCGACGCGCTCCGGATCGCGCTGCTCGCCGTGTGCTCGCCCGAGGACGCGGTCGTCCACCGCATCCACGGCGAGCTCGAGCATTGGCTGAACCGCCAGCTCGCGACCGCCGACATCGAGGCGGCGCTCGCCGAGCTCGAGGCGGGCGGCCTGATTGCGGCGCGCCGCGAGGCGGCGCAGGCGGCCTGGCTCACCACCGACTCCGGCCGCACGCTCGTCGCCGCGCGCTGGGAGGAGTTCTTCCCCGAATGAAGCGTTTCGCAGGTCGGGTCGCCGTGATCACCGGCGGCGCCTCCGGGCTCGGGCGCGCGCTCGGCGAGCGCTTCGGGGCCGAGGGCGTGAAGGTCGTCCTCGCCGACATCGACGAGCCGATGCTCGCGGAGACGGGGGACACGCTGCGCGCGCGCGGGGTCACGCTCGCGACCCGGCGCACCGACGTCTCGAAAGGCGAGGAGGTGGAAGCGCTCGCGCGGTTCGCGCTCGAGACGTTCGGCGCGGTGCACATCGTCTGCAACAACGCCGGCGTCGCACCGCTCGGCGTGGTCTGGGAGTCCGACGAGGCCGACTGGCGCTGGGCGCTCGGCGTGAACGTCTGGGGCGTGATCCACGGCGTGCGGGTCTTCGCGCCGATCCTGCTCCGGCAGGGCGACGAGGGGCACATCGTGAACACCGCCTCGGTCGCCGGCCTGATCGCGCCCCCCGGGATGGGCGTCTACAACGTCACGAAGCACGCGGTCGTCGCGCTCACCGAGACGCTGCACCACGACCTCGCCGCGAAAACCGACAAGGTCCGGTGCTCGCTCGTCTGCCCGGCGTACTTTCCGTCGAACATCGCCCGCTCCGAGCGCAACCGACCGGCCGAGCTGCGGAGCGATCGTTCCAAGTCCGACGAGGACCTCGCGCGTGAAGCGCAGCTCTTCAAGGCGGTGAACTCGGGGCGGCTGAGCGCCCATGACGTCGCCGACGCGGCGTTCGGGGCGGTGCGCGACGAGCGCTTCTACGTCCTCACGCACCCGCGCATCCTGCCCGCGGTCGAGAGCCGCGCCCGCGAAATCGTCGCGGGCCGCAATCCGGTGAATCCGCTCCGGCAAGGCCCGCCCGGATGAGGTCGATCGGGCGCTACATGCTCGACGAGGAGCTCGGGCGCGGCTCGATGGGCACGGTGTTCCGCGCCTCCGACCCGCTGATCGAGCGCAGCGTCGCGATCAAGACCGTCGACCTCGGCAGGCTCGACGACGGCACGCTCCAGCCGCGGCTGCGGTTCCTCCGGGAGGCGAAGGCCGCGGGGCGCCTGAGCCATCCCGGCATCGTCACGGTCCACGACGTCGGCGAGCTCGAGGACGTCGCGTTCATCGTGATGGAGCTGGTCGAGGGCCGGTCGGTCAAGGACGTCCTCGACCGCGGCGACGGGATCCCGCTCCCGGTCGCGCTGGACATCGTGCGGGAGGCGGCCGAGGCGCTCGACTTCGCCCATCGCCACGGCGTGGTGCACCGGGACGTGAAGCCCGGCAACCTCATGCTCACCCGCCAGGGCATGGTCAAGATCACCGATTTCGGCATTGCGCGCGTCGACCAGACCGCGCGCACGCGGACCGGGATCCTCGTCGGCTCGCCCGGCTACATGTCCCCCGAGCAGCTCATGGGAAAGGCGGTCGACGGCCGCAGCGACGTCTTCTCGCTCGGGGCGGTGCTCTACGAGCTCGCGACCGGACGCGGGCCGTTCGACGCCGAGCACCGCGAGGACGTGCTCGCGCTGATGAACAACATCACCAACCGGCCGCACGAGCCCGCGAGCAAGCTGAACCCGAAGGTGCCGGCGTCGCTCGACGCGATCGTCGACCGGGCGCTCGCGAAGAAGCCCGCCGATCGCTACGCGTCGGCCGGCGAGATGGCCGCCGAGCTCCGCGCGCTCGCCGACTGGGAGGTGCGTCCGGTCGCGGGCGAGCCGGACATCGCCAAGCTCGCGGCGAACCCCAACCTCGTGCTGCCGGAGTTCGATCTGTTCGCGGCGACCGCGCCGGCGGCGGCGAGCCCGACCGCTACCGTTCGGGTGCGCAAGCCCGGGCCGCGGAAGCCGGCGAAGCCGGCGACGCCGCCAGCCGGGGACGGGCTGCTCGCCCGGCTCCGCCAGGAGGCCGAGCAGATCGAGGTCACCGGCGGCCAGGACGACACCGTGACCGCGACGCTCATGCGCCGCTTCGATGTCGAGCGCCGCATGCGCACGGCGCTCGATTTCTACCAGCAGCTCGTGCGCTATCTCGGGATCGTCAAGCCCGAGATCAGCCATCTCTACTGGCTCGACGGCGTCGGCGGGTTCGTCGGGCTGAAGGTCGCCGACGCGTTCGTCGACAGCCGCATGCGCCGCGACCAGGGGCGGCCGTGGCTCGAGACGGTGATGCTCACGGTGGTGGCGATCGCGCCGACGACGCTGCACGTCGAGTGCGCGCCCGGCGAGACCCAGGTCATGATGAACCGGCTCGCCACCGCGAACCTCCGCTACCAGGCCGGCGATCGCCCCGATGCCGGCGCCGCGGCCGCGCTCAACGTCGCGGGCGAGGTCACCATGCACGTGCGCGTCATGGCCGATCGCGACCGCGGCCGGATCGCGTTCCTGTGCCGCAACGTCGGGCAGTTCGGCCCTTCGAACTTCGTGGTCGACGCCGGGGCGGTCCCGGACACGCTCTTCGAGGAGTTCGCGAACTACCTGCTCGGCCAGCCGAGCAAGTTCCCGGCGCTCGCCGGGCGCGGCTAGGCCAGCAGCCGCCCGAGCGCGGCGCTCACGCCGGAGGAAGCGCCGTCGCGTTCCTCGCGGGCGCGGCACAGTGCCGCCGCGCGCTGCGCGCCGACGACCACGCTGTCGAGGAGCGGCACCCAGACGCGCGGCTGGATGCGCTCGGCGAGCCCGGCAAGGCCGGCGCCGCCGAGGATGACCTCGTCGGCCCCGTCCTCGTCCGCTGCCGCCGCACACGCGCTCGCCAGCATCGCCAGCGCGGGCTCCGGGTTCCCGGCGATCTCCCCGCCGGTCAGCGGGAGCGTGCGAACGGCCGCCAGCCGGTCCCCAACCCCGAGCGTGGCGGCGAGGCGCTCGAGGATCGGCTTCCAGCGCTCGCCGCCGGTCACGATCGCGAACCGCCCGCCCCGCTCCACCGCCGCCTGCATGGACGCCTCCGCGAGGCCGACCACCGGCGCCCGGCTGACCTCGCGCAACGCGAACAGCCCGGGGTCGCCGAAGCACGCGAGCAGCACGGCGTCGCACTCCTCCCCGTGCTCGGCGAAGCATTCGAGCGCCGCGTGCCCGGCGATGGCGTAGCAGGCCTCGGACGCGATGTACGCGCAGCCGAACGCGGCGGTCGCCGTGACGATCTCGAAGTCCGCGCCGACCGCCGCGCGCACGTGGCGCGCCGCGAGCGCCGTGATCGACGCGGTGGTGTTGGGGTTGATGACGAGCAGGCGGGGCATGGCGCCAGGAGTCTACTCGTTCCCTCCAGGGTGTGGCGAGCCCCGGGGTCGAGTCGCGCCCCGGTTCCCGCGATCGTTCTCGATGCGAGAAATCCCCCGCGCCCGCGCTTGCCGGAAGGCCTCCAGTGCGGGCAACATCCGGCGTTGGAGATAGGATGGCTGATCCGAGCGACTGGGCGTTCCCGGCCGGGCTGCGGCCGAAACCGGCGGACTTGCGTTTCGACCTCGAGGCCGCCCTGGACTCGATAGTCCTGCTGCGCGCCGAGATCCCGGAGGACGCCTTTACGGCCTCGATCCTCGGCACCGAGCGCGTCGGCAATGGCGTCGTCCTCCGCGACGGCCTCGTGCTCACCATCGGCTACGTGATCACCGAGGCCACCGCGATCTGGCTCACCACGAACAGCGGCACGGCGGTCGCCGGCTACCCCCTCGCCTACGACCAGGCCACCGGGTTCGGTCTCGTTCAGCCGCTGGGTCCCCTCGGCGTCCCCGCGCTGGGGCGGGGCTCGGCGGCGTCCTGCCGCGTCGGCGAGCAGGTGGTCGTGGCCGGCCATGGCGGCCTCGCGCACACGCTCAAGGCGCGGGTCTTCGCCAAGCGGGAGTTCGCGGGGTACTGGGAGTACGTCCTCGATGAGGCGGTGTTCACGGCGCCGGCGCACCCGCAATGGGGCGGGGCGGCGCTGATCGGCGGCGACGGACGGCTCCTGGGGATCGGCTCGCTGCTCGTCCAGGAGCAGGTGGGCGACGAGACGATCCAGGGCAACATGATCGTCCCGATCGACCTGCTGGAGCCGATCCTCGACGATCTGGTGAAGCTCGGCCGCGCCAACCGGCCGCCGCGCCCCTGGCTCGGCATGTACACGACCACCGTGCGCGGACACCTGGTGGTCGCCGGGCTGGCGCCGGGCGGACCGGCGGAGCGCGCGTCGGTCCAGGTCGGCGATCTGGTGCTCGAGGTCGCCGGCGAGCGCGTCTCGGAGCTCGCCGACCTGTTCCGCCGGGTCTGGGGCCTCGGCCCGGTCGGCACCGAGGTGCCGCTCACGCTCGCGCGCGAGGGCTCGGTCCTGCGCGTCCAGCTACGCTCGGCCGACCGGCAGGACTTCCTCAAGAAGCCGCTGCTGCACTAGCGTGGCGACGCCGTCCAGGTGGAACTGGACGACGTGGAAGCCGTTGCGCCCGTACTGGCGTACGTCGCGCCGGTCCCTGGACATCGCCCGGGGTTGCTCCAGAACGCTCTGGGCGGCGTCCCTAGCGCTCGGCGTAGCGCACCTCGACGTCGCCGATCCGCGTGAGCTTGAGCTTGGTGTTGGCGTCCCCCAGGCCCGTGACCCGCAGCCGGCGCCGGGTCTCCCAGCGCACGACGATCCGCGGACCGCTGTGGACGACCAGGGCGTTCCCTTCGGCGTCCGGCAGGACCGCCTCCGCCGGGAGAACGGAAAGCTGGGTCGCGTAGCCGGTGCGCGCCGCGCACGAGCGCGTGAACACGACGGCGTCGAAGCGACCATCGGGAGACCGCAGGGTCTGAACGACCTCGTTCTTGCAGAGCTCGCCGCACCCGCTGAGCGCAAGGGCGGCGAGGAACGCGACGGCGATGCGACGGGAGCGGGCCACGCAGGGTACCGAGATGCCGATCGGCCGATTCTGCGCCACCCGGCCGCGCCCGAGGCGGCCGATCCGGAGCCGACCGCGGGAAATTTCGCACTTCGCCTGCGCCGATCAGCGCCCGGCGCCGGCCCGTTGCGCGTACTCCCAGCC
>JBOIFD010000350.1:0-5445 GCA_050741515.1 Burkholderiales bacterium | reverse complement strand
TCGAGGCGAA
This sequence comes from Burkholderiales bacterium, assembly GCA_050741515.1. Lineage (GTDB taxonomy): Bacteria > Pseudomonadota > Gammaproteobacteria > Burkholderiales > SG8-39 > DATEDA01. The sequence continues at coordinate 5,435 of JBOIFD010000350.1, read as the reverse complement.
CGGGCTCGGGGCGAAGCAGGTGCAGTGGCGGCTCCGCGACTGGGGCATCTCGCGGCAACGCTACTGGGGAACGCCCATCCCGCTGATCCACTGCGGCCAGTGCGGCGACGTGCCGGTTCCGGACGCCGACCTGCCGGTGGTCCTGCCGGAGAACCTCGTGCCCGACGGCACCGGCAACCCGCTCGCCAAGACGCCGTCCTTCTACGAGTGCAAGTGCCCGAGGTGCGGCAACCGCGCCCGGCGCGAGACCGACACCATGGACACCTTCGTCGACTCGGCCTGGTACTTCGCCCGCTTCGCGTCTCCCGACCAGCGCCGCGCGATGGTCGACGAGCGCGCCGACTACTGGTTGCCCGTCGACCAGTACATCGGCGGCATCGAGCACGCGATCCTGCACCTGCTGTACGCGCGGTTCTGGTCGAAGGTCATGCGCGACCTCGGGCTGGTGAAGTTCGACGAGCCGTTCGCGAACCTGCTCACCCAGGGCATGGTGCTGAACCACATCTTCCTCCGCAAGAACGAGAAGGGCGGCATCGTCTATCTCGCGCCCGAGGAGGTCGCGGTCGAGCAGGACGGGGACGGGCGTATCGTCGGGGCGCGCGGCAAAGCGGACGGGCAGCCGGTCGAGTACGGCGGCATGGGCACGATGTCGAAGTCGAAGGCGAACGGCGTCGACCCGCAGGCGCTGATCGAGCGCTACGGCGCCGACACCGCGCGGTTCTTCATGATCTCCACCAGCCCGCCGGAGATGACGCTCGAGTGGTCGGACGCCGGCGTGGAAGGCGCCTCCCGCTTCCTGAAGCGGGTGTGGAGCCTCGCCCATGAGACCTCGGAACTGCTGAAGGCGGAGTCGGGCCGGCGAGTGAACGGCAATCTCGAGTACACCTACGCGCCGGGTTGGGCGCGCGACAACCCGGAGCTCGCGGCCGTCCGTCGGGAGATCTACCTCAACTTGAAGAAGCTGAACGACTACGACATCCCGCGCATGCAGTTCAACAACCTCGCTTCGGCGTCGAACAAGATCTACAACGCGCTGTCGGATCTCGTCCGAAACCCGCAGACCACGACCCGCGACGGCCAGGCGCAGGTCCGGCACGAAGGCTTTTCGCTGCTGCTTCGCGTGCTGTCGCCGATCACGCCGCACATCGCGCACGCCCTGTGGACGGAGCTCGGTTTCGCCGGCGACGTGATGAGCACGCCCTGGCCGGAGGTCGACGAGGTGGCGCTCGAAACCGACGAGATCGAGCTGGTGCTGCAGGTGAACGGCAAGCTCCGCGGCCACATGCGGGCGCCGAAGGCGGCCGACCGCGCGGCACTGGAGCGGCTCGCGCTGGAGAACGAGGCGGTGCAGAAGTTCACCAACGGTCAGCCGCCGAAGAAGGTGGTGGTGGTGCCGGGGAGGCTGGTCAATGTCGTGGTTTGACGTCGTCATTCCCGCGACGGCGGGAATCCGGCAGCTGAGTCCCCGCGTACGCGGGGACCGCAGCTCGGCGCGCCGCGGCTTGCTCGCGCTCCTCGTGCTCGCCACGCTCGCGGCGCCGAGCTGCGGCTTCCAGCTCCGCGGCCTGCAGGAGTTCCCGTTCGCGACCATCAACGTCCCGAACAACACCCCGCTCGGCATCGAGCTCCAGCGCAACATCGTCTCCGCGAGCGAGCGCACCAAGCTCGTTCCGTCGCCGACCGAAGCCGAGGCGGTGCTGAGCGTGCTCACCGAGCAGCAGGAGAAGGTGATCCTCTCGCTGAACACCCAGGGGCGGGTGCGCGAATTCCAGCTGCGCTATCGCGTCGTCTTCCGCGTCGCGAGCCCGAAGGGGGCGGACTACATCCCGCCGACGCCGATCGTGCTGACCCGGGACATCACCTTCAACGACCAGGTCCTCGCCAAGGAGACCGAGGAGGCGCAGCTCTACCGGGAGATGCGCTCCGACATGGTCCAGCAGATCATGCGCCGGCTCGCCGTGGCGAGGCCGCTCGCGGCCGACGCCGAGTAGCCCGCCGATGCTGCAGCTCCGCGCCGAGCAGCTCGACGCGCACCTCGCGCGCGCGCTCGCGCCGCTCTACGTCCTCCACGGCGACGAGCCGCTCCTTTCGATGGAGGCGGCCGACGCTATCCGGTCGAAGGCGCGCGCGGCCGGCCATGCCGAGCGCGAGGTCCACACCGTCGATCGCGGCTTCGACTGGAGCCGGCTCGCGGCGAGCGCCGCGTCGCTGTCGCTCTTCGCGAGCGGCAAGGTGGTCGAGCTTCGCATCCCGTCGGGCAAGCCCGGCGCGGACGGCGCCGCGGCGATCGAGCGCTACTGCGCCCGGCTCCCACCTGATGCGGTCACGGTCGTCTCGCTGCCGCGCCTCGATCGGGCGTCGCAGGGCTCGCGCTGGTTCGAGCGCCTCTCCGGCGCCGGGGTGGTGGTGAACGTGTTTCCCGTCGACCGCCGGCAGCTCGCGCTCTGGATCGGCGCGCGGCTCGCGCGGCAGGGGCAGCGCGCGGGCGAGAACGCGCTCGCGTTCCTCGCCGCCTGCGTCGAGGGCAACCTCCTCGCGGCGCACCAGGAGATCCAGAAGCTCGCGCTGCTCCATCCGGAAGGGGAGCTCGCGTTCGAGCAGGTGCGCGACGCGGTGCTCGACGTCGCCCGGTTCGAGGTCGCGCAGCTGTCGGAGGCGCTGCTCGCGGGCGACAAGGCGCGGCTCGCGCGAGTGCTCGCCGGCCTCGCGGGCGAGGGGGAGCCCGCGCCGCGGGTGCTGTGGGTGATGGCGGAGGACGTGCGCGCGGTGACCCGCGTGCACAACGGCCTGGTCGCGGGCCGGAACGCGGCCGAGCTCTATCGCGACTTCCGCATCTGGGGCGAGGCCCGCCAGCGGCTCGTCGGCGCGGCGGCGCGGCGGATGACCCGCGGCGAACTCGAGGCCGCGCTCGCCCACGCCGCGGCGATCGACCGGATCATCAAGGGCCTGGACAAGGGCGATGCCTGGGACGAGCTGCTGCGGCTCGGACTGCGGCTCGCCTGAGCCGCGGGTATGATCGCGGAAGTCATTGATTCTTCGACCATGGACGTCGCGACCCCGATGCTGGAGATCGGCCGCCGCGCGCGCGAGGCGGCGCGGGCGATGGCGCGCGCCGACACGGCCACCAAGAACCGGGCGCTCGCGGCCATCGCCGCTGCGATCCGGCGCGATCGCGCGAGGCTCGTCGCGGTCAACGCCCAGGACGTGGCCGGCGCGCAAGCCGCAGGCGAGGACGCCGCATTCGTCGACCGTCTCACGCTCACCGACGCGTCGGTCGAGGCGATGGCGCAAGGGGTGGAGCAGGTCGCATCGCTCCCCGATCCGATCGGCGAGCTGACCGAGCTCACCGAGCGTCCGAGCGGCATCAGGGTCGGGAAGATGCGCGTGCCTCTCGGCGTCATCGGCATCATCTACGAGTCGCGTCCCAACGTGACCGCCGACGCCGCGTCGCTCTGCATCAAGAGCGGCAACGCGTGCATCCTGCGGGGCGGCTCCGAGTCGGTGCGCTCGAACGTGGCGATCGCGGCGTGCGTGCGCGAGGGCCTGGCCGCGGCGCGGCTGCCCGAAGCCGCCGTGCAGCTCATCGAGACGCCCGACCGTGCGGCAGTGGGCGAGCTGCTGCGGATGAACGAGTACGTGGACATCATCGTGCCGCGCGGCGGCAAGGGCCTCGTGCAGCGCGTGATGGACGAGTCGCGCATCCCGATGATCAAGCACCTCGACGGGGTGTGCCACGTCTACGTGGACGACCGCGCCGACGTCGAGATGGCGATCCGGATCGCCGACAACGCCAAGACCCAGCGCTACGGCACGTGCAACACCATGGAGACGCTGCTCGTGCACGCGGCGATCGCGCCGCAGGTGCTGCCGCGGCTCGGCGCCGTCTATCTCGCGAAGGGCGTGGAGCTGCGCGGCGACGACGCGGTCCGCGCCCTGGTCCCGCAGGCGAAGCCCGCGACCGAGGACGACTGGACCACCGAGTACCTCGCGCCGATCCTCAACGTGCGCGTGGTCAAGGACATCGACCAGGCGATCGACCACATCGCCCGGTACGGCTCGCAGCACACCGACGCGATCGTCACCGCGGACGAGTCGCGGGCGCAGCGGTTCCTGCGCGAGGTCGACTCGAGCTCGGTGATGGTGAACGCCTCGACGCGGTTCGCCGACGGCTTCGAGTACGGGCTCGGCGCCGAGGTCGGCATCTCGACCGACAAGCTCCACGCGCGCGGGCCGGTCGGGCTCGCGGGCCTCACCTCGCAGAAGTTCGTCGTGCTGGGCTCGGGACAGATCCGGACCTCGTCCCATGGCTAGGCTCGCCTGGTACTTCGACTTCGTCTCGCCGTTCTCGTACCTGCAGTTCGCGGCGTTCCCGAACCTCTTCCAGCGCTCCGATGTCGACCTGAAGCCCTGCCTCTTCGCCGGGCTCCTCAACCACTTCGGCCACAAGGGCCCGGCGGAGATCGAGCCCAAGCGCAAGCACACTTACCAGTACACGCAGTGGCAGGCGGGCAAGCGCGGCCTGGCGATGCGGTATCCCCCGGGGCACCCGTTCAACTCGCTGCACGCGCTGCGGGTCGCGATCGCGCTCGGCGGCACCTACGACACGGTGAAGACGATCTTCGACTTCATCTGGGTGGAGGGCCGCTCGCCGAACGACGAATGGCAGGCGCTCTGCGGCGCGCTCGGCGTGCCGGGAGCGGAGGTGCTGGCGATGGGCGAGGGAGTGAAGACGCAGCTTCGCGAGAACACCGACGAGGCCATCCGGCTCGGCGTCTTCGGCGTGCCGACGTTCGTGGTCGACGACCATCTCTTCTGGGGGATCGACGCGACCGAGATGCTGCTCGATTATCTCGACGACCCGCAGCTCTTCGACTCGGACGAGATGAGACGCCTCGCCTACCTGCCGGTCGCCGCCTCGCGCCAGACCTGACGCTCCGCCTAGTGGCATCCCCCTCGCGCCCGCAGGAAGCGGCGACCCGCGCGCCGCTCGGGTTGATGGGCGGCACCTTCGACCCGGTGCACCACGGCCATCTCCGCCTCGCGGAGGAGGCGGCCGAGCACCTCGGGCTCACGCAGGTGCGGTGGATCCCGTCGGGGAGCCCGGGCCACCGCGGGGCGCCGCGCACCCAGGGCCGGCATCGGCTCGAGATGGTGCGGCTCGCGGTGCAGGACAACCCCCGCTTCGCAGTCGACGACGCGGAGGCGCTGGGCGACACGCCGCGGTTCACGATCGACACGCTGCGCCGCCTGCGAGCAGCGCTCGGCGCCGCGCTCCCGCTGGTGCTGATCATCGGCGCGGACCAGCTTCACCGGCTCGACACCTGGCGCGCGTGGCGCGAGCTCTTCGACCTCGCGCATTTCGCGGTCGCCGAGCGCCCCGGTTACACGCTCGCGCCGGCCGCCCTGCCCGCTGCGGTGGCGGCCGAGTGGCATCC
>JBOIFD010000349.1:0-8680 GCA_050741515.1 Burkholderiales bacterium | reverse complement strand
GCACCGGCGTGGTCCCCGCGAGCGCCTTCACCGCCGGCAGCAGCGCGAAGAGCGAGCGGTCGCCGCCGTGCCCGCCGGCCTCGGTGCCCTGCGCGATGATGACGTCGGCCCGCGCCTCGAGCGCGCGGCGCGCGTCGGCAAGCGTTTGCACCTGGAGGATGAGCTTCGCGCCCGCGGCGCGCACCTTCGCGGCGAATGGCAGCGGGTCGCCGAAGGAGAGCATCACCGCGCACGGCCGGTGCTCGAGCGCGAGGTCGAGCAGCTCGGGCCGGCGTGCGAGGCTCCAGGTGATGAAACCGATGCCGACCCGCGCGCCGCCCGCCAGCGCGAGCTCGCGCCGCATCCAGTCCGGATCGCCGTAGCCGGCGCCGATCAGCCCGAGGCCGCCGCTCGCCGACACCGCCGCGGCGAGCGCGCCGCCCGAGACGAGCCCCATCGGCGCGAGCACGATCGGCTCGCGGATGCCGAGTGTTTCGCACAGCCTATTCACCGCGGCCATGACTCGCTCCTGTGCGGAGCGCGCCGCGCGGTCCTGGTCGTTCCGCGCCGCCCGCTCTCCTGGGTCACGCGCGCATTTTAATCCGCGGGCGGACCGCGGCTGCGGAAGCCCGCGGGCCGGCCTTTCCTGAGCGAAATCCTGACGAGCGGCAGGTCGCGGTCAGCCGCAGGCGGAGGTTTGCAGCGCCCGCCGGGTCGCAGGCCGCTGCGGGCGCGAGAACAGCGCCCGGAACGCGCCGACAACCGCGCGGCCGACGGCTTTCGAGCGCTCGCGGCGCGCAGCTCGATCGAGTTCGTCCAGCAGTTCGGGATTGCGCCGGACCGCTTCGTAGGTGAGGTTTTCCATGTCTGGCTCCTTGGTCAGTCGAGCGACAGCGACGCCTCACCGAGCGCCTGGATCACCACCGCGCCGGATTGGCGCACGCGGTAGGCCGCGCCCGGCTCCAGGATCACGTCGCAGGGGCGGTTTTCCTCGGTGACCCAGACCGTGCCTTCGCCGGCGCGGATGGTGCGGCCCGCGCCGTCCACGATCTTGAGCACCTCCCCGCGGCTGAGCCGCAGGGCGTGGGAGATGAGCTCGATTCGCATGGCTGTCTGCCTTTCGGTTTGCATGCGCATCATGCATGGGGGTGTCGCCGCGCTCAAACGAGAAAACGGCACGCTATGCATGCGTGCTGGGAATGCAAACCGCTGCCCCCCTGGACAGGAGCGGTGGCCGAGGCGAAGCCGAGGACGGGGTGGTCTCTTGCTTGGTGCAGCAACCTAAGTGGATGCCGATGGGATCCCGGCCAGCGTGCGCGCGTTCTTCGAGCGCGAAGTGAAGCCCCACGTCCCGGACGCCTGGATCGACACCAGCAAGTGCGACCCCAAGGGCGGGCGCGTCGGCCTGATCGGCTACGAGATCAACTTCAACCGATACTTCTACCGCTGCACGCCGCCGCGCCCGCTGGAGGAGATCGAGGCCGACATCCGCGGGATCGAGAGCGACATCCTGCGGATACGGGCGGAGGTGACGGGGTCGGCCCCATAGCGCCGCGGGTCGAGTGGCGAAACGTTGACAGTTGTAAATAAATGTATACACTTCGCCACATGCCACCTGCCGACCCGTCCCAACGCCTTCTTCGCCTGACTCGCCGGCGAGGCTCGATCACGCGCCAGGAAGTCGTCGAGGCTGGTATCCATACCCAGACGCTGAGTCGCCTGGTCCGTGCCGGCGCCCTCGAACGCGTGTCCCGAGGCCGATACCGACTGCCGGATGCGCCGATTACCGAGCACCACGGCCTGGCGCTCGTCGCGGCTGCCGCGCCGAAAGCCGTGATCTGCCTGCTCTCCGCACTGAGCTTTCACCAGATCGGCACGCAGCTTCCACACGAGGTGTGGATCGCGGTCGACCGTCGGACACGCCGTCCCGCGCTTTCCTATCCCAAGCTGCGCGTGCTCCGGTTCAGCGGAAAGGCCCTGACCGAGGGCATCGAGGTGCATCGCATCGAGGGCGAGACAGTGCGTGTGTACGGCGTCGCCAAGACCATCGCCGACGTGTTCAAGTACCGCAACAAGGTCGGACTGGATGTGGGCTTGGAAGCGCTGCGTGACGCGTGGCGGGCGCGCCGCTTCACGATGGACGAGATCCATCGCTATGCGCGTGTCTGCCGGGTGGAACGGGTGATGCGCCCCTATCTCGAGGCGTTGGTCGGATGAGCGGCGCGGTCGGGGGCCTCCCCGTATCGGTCCAGGTGCGTCTCGCTCGCCATGCCAGAGCCATCGGCATGGATCCAAATCTCGTGCTCGCGCGATTCGCGGTGGAGCGCTTCCTCTATCGGCTGTCCCGTTCGCCTTATGCCGACCGTTTCGTGCTGAAGGGGGCGCTGCTCATGCTCGTCTGGATTGGGGAGACCGTCCGTCCCACGCGGGATGCGGACCTGCTCGGCTTCGGCGAGATCACCGGGCAGTCGCTCACGCGAATCTTCACGGAGGTGTGCAACGCCGATGTCGAGCCGGACGGACTGGAGTTTCTGCCGTCGTCTCTTCGCGTTGCACCCATTCGATCCGAGGATGCTTACGGCGGGCTGCGTGCGACGCTTCAGGCGCGATTGGGAAAGGCGCGTCTGCGCGTGCAGGTCGACGTCGGCATCGGCGACGCTGTTTCGCCCGAGCCGGCCTGGCTCGAGTATCCGGCTCTCCTCGGTTTCCCGCGGCCTCGCCTCCGCGCCTACCGTCCGGAGACGGCCATCGCCGAGAAGCTGCACGCAATGGTCGTCCTCGGCGAAGCGAACAGCCGCATGCGGGACTTCTTCGACATCCATGCGCTCGCGCAGCATGAACGCTTCGATGGCGAGGTTCTCGCCCGCGCCGTGCGAGCGACTTTCGACCGCCGGCGAACGCCGATCCCCGATTTGCTGCCGTTCGCGCTGACGCCCGCGTTCGCCGCCCTTCGTCAGAAACAGGTCCAGTGGCAAGGATTCCTGCGCAAGAACGGGGGGCTGGCCACGCCGGCGGAACTGAGCGCGGTCGTTGCGGGGATTGCGGCGTTTCTCAAACCAGCCATTACCGCCGCCCAGAGCGGCAAGCCGCTCAAATCTACATGGCCGGCCGGAGGGCCGTGGTCGCACGCAATGGTCACCAAGGAGCCGCCCTCATGACCACCGCCCCCCGCCCCTCCCGCGAGATCGACGGCAAGGGCCAACCGCAACCCCTGGCGGGCGCGTCGGCCCGATCGGCTACGAGATCAACTTCAACCGATACTTCTACCGCTGCACGCCGCCGCGCCCGCTGGAGGAGATCGAGGCGGACATCCGCGGAATCGAGCAGGACACCCTGCGGATGCTGGCGGAGGTCACGGGATCCGGCGGCGTGTAACACAAAAAGTCGGCATCGATGTAACACGTGCCGACATTTTGTGTTGACCCAGACTGGGCTGCTGCTAAGGGCAGCGACCATTTTCCTGCGCGGCCATGCCACAATCTCGCGGCGATGGCCCTGAAACGTCCCAAAGGCGCCGCCGGCACGCTCGTCGTGCTCGAGCACGTCTCCGAAGTCCTCAAGGACAATCCGCTCGGCGACCCCCACGTGCGCAAGCTCGGGGTTTGGCTGCCGCCGCAGTACGACGGCGTTCGCGGCAGGCCGCGCTTCCCGGTGCTCTACGACCTCGTCGGGTTCACCGGCTCGGGCCTCGCGCACGTCGCCTGGAAGCCCTTCGGCGACAACGTCCCCGAGCGCGCCGCGCGCCTCGTCCACGAAGGCAAGATGGGAGCGGCGATCATCGTCTTCCCCGATTGCTTCACTGCGCTCGGCGGCAACCAGTACGTCGACTCCTCGGCGATCGGCAACTACGCCCACTACCTCACCCGCGAGCTCATCCCGTTCGTCGATCGCGAGTTCCGCACCCTCGCGAGCCGCGAGCACCGCGGCTGCTTCGGCAAGTCCTCCGGCGGCTACGGCGCGATCCTCCACGGCATGAAGTACGCGAAATACTGGGGCGCGGTCGCCAGCCATTCCGGCGACGCCTACTTCGACTTCGTCTACTGGCACGACTGGCCGAACACGCTGAACGAGCTCGCGAAGTACCGCCTGCCGAAACGCAAGCCCGGCCGCTACGACGCCTACAGGGAATCCCGCCGTAAAGGGCTGGCCGAAGGAAAGGACGACGGCCGCATTCGCCGGTTTCTCGATAAAGTCTGGAAAAACGAGAAGCTGTCGACCGCGGAGGGCCACGCGATCATGAACCTGTGCATGGCCGCGACCTACGACCCCGATCCGCGCGCGCCCCTCGGCTTCCGCGTTCCCTTCAACCTCGAATCCGGCGAAGCGATCGAAGAGCGCTGGCGCCGGTGGCGCAGCCACGACCCGGTCCGGCTGGTTGCGAAGTACCGGGCGGGCTTGAAGTCATTGCGCGGGATCTACGTCGATTGCGGCTGGCGCGACCAGTACCACATCCACTACGGCGCCCGCATCCTGTCCAAGGAGCTCTCGGCCGCCGGCATCAGGCACACCTACGAGGAATTCGACGACAACCACTCCGACATCGACTACCGGATGGATGTCAGCCTGCCGTTCCTGTACCGGGCCTTGAAGTAGCCGGCCGCGCCGGAGGCCCATCCCGCAGCTTGCGCCGCGACGCTGGGAGCGTCCGGCCTCCGCCGCCGCCTTTTCCGCGCCTGCGCAGCTCGCGGATCGATCTCCTCGACCAGGGGTGACGGGCAAGATCGACGCGCGGGAACAGGTCGCATGAGCTGGGCTGCGGCCGGGCGGGGACGGTCCGGGCGAGCGGCGCGGGGCGATCTCTTAGCGCGGGATTCGATGCTGCTATGCTGTCTGCACGCCGATGAACACCGACGATCACCTGACGCCCGGACTGAAAGGCACCGCCGAGATCGTCGTCGCCGCCGAGCACACCGCGCCGCACGTCGGCAGCGGGCGAGTGCCGGTGCTCGCGACGCCGGTGGTGATCAACCTCCTCGAAGCGGCTGCGCTGGCGGCGGTCGAGCACCTGCTTCCCGCGGGCCGGCAGTCGCTCGGCACCGAGCTCGACGTGCGCCACTTCGCCGCGACGCCGGTCGGCATGCGCGTGTGGGCGGAGGCCGAGCTCGTCGCCGTCGAAGGCCGGACGCTCAAGTTCCGTGTGTCGGCAAGAGACGCGCGCGAGCCGATCAGCGAGGGCACGCACGAGCGCGTGGTCGTGAACGTCGCGAAGTTCGACAAGAGAATGGAGGAGAAGGCGGGGCGGAAGGGGTAGTAGGCCCACCACCCCGCCGCGCTGCGCGCGACACTAGGTAAACAATCCGGCGAGCGGCGGCACGCTCCGGCTGTCCGGAAACACCTTCGTCTCCAGCGCCGCCTCGCCCAGCCCCAGCTGCGCGACGAGTGCCGCCTTGAACAGCGCGCGCAGGTCGAGGGTCGGCTTGAGATCGCGCCCTTCCCGGAGCGCCGCGTCGGAAAGCCCCGGCCAATCCGCGATCACGCGCCCGCCCCGCACCGCACCGCCGACGGCGAAGGCCACGCCCGCCGTGCCATGGTCGGTACCGCGCGATCCGTTGATCGCGACCGTCCGTCCGAACTCGGTGACGATCAGCACCGCCGTCTCCTTCCACGCCGGTCCCAGCGAGCTCTTCAGCGTCGCCACTCCGCGATCGAGCAGCCGGAGGTTCCGCGTGAGCGGGCTGAACTCCCCGACCTGGTTCGCGTGCGTGTCCCAGCCGCCGAAGTCGATCGTCGCCACGCGCGGTCCGTCCCGCTTCGTCAGGAAGGTTCCCGCGGCCTTTGCGAGCTGGACGGCGGCCTGCGGGCCCCCCCGCAGGCCGCGCTTGCCGTCCTGCCCTGCCATCACTCCTTCGGCTTCGCGCGCCGCCACGAATGCCTCTCCGAGGAGCGGGTCGTTGCGGTAGAGCACGGCGAGCCGCTCGAGCAGATCGGGATCCGGCGCGGGCAGCAGCGACGGCGACCACGACCCGACCTTCGCCGGGCCGCGCAGCAGGAGCGGCACGCTCGGTCCGAGCGCGAGGCCGCCCGCGCCGGCGCTCTCGGCGAGCGCGACGTTGAGCCATCCGGCCTCGCGGCCGAAGGGCTTCGCGGTCCCGTTCTCGAGCAGGTTCTGGGCGTCGAAGTGCGAGCGCTCGCGGTAGGGCGAGGCGGCCGCGTGCAGCACCGCGAGCTCGCCGGCCTCGTAGAGCTTGTGCATCTCGACGAGGACCGGGCTCAGGCCGAACATGCCGTCGAGCCTGAGCGCCCCGCCGGTCGTGCCGGGTGCGCCGATCGCCAGCTCGCCGCGCTTCGCGGCGAAGTCCGGATCGCCGTACGCCGGCACGGCCGACAGCCCGTCCATCCCGCCGCGCAGGAACACGAACACCAGCCGGCGGTCGGTTCCCCGCGCAGCGGCGAGCGCGAGCCCCGGCAGCCCGGCGACCGCGACCAGCCCGCCGAGCGTCTGCAACGCATCGCGACGCGTGACCATTCCATCACCTCCGCTGGAATTCCGGGCTCGCGAGCCACAGCGCGAGCCCCTGTTGCCGGCTTTCCGCGCGCGCGATGGCGAGCCGGGTCGGCTCGCTCACCGCGTCGCCGTAGCTTTCCCGCGCGAGCGCGAGCGGATCGACGCCCGATCCGAGGCGCGCCGCGAGGATGCCGGCCCATTCGATCCGCTTCCAGAGCGCGTCCGCCCCCGCCCACGCCTGCGCGGTGTCGGGCCAGCCCTGCGGCGACGGCGCCGAGAACGGCCGCTGCCCCATCTCGTGGAGCGCGAGGTACGGCGCCTGCGGCTTCGCGTGCCGCGCCGCGGGCAGCGCGCGCAGGCACGACACGATGTACTCGTTGGGCGACTTCAGCTTGGCGAGCGGGGTCTCCCACGCCTCCGGGCACTCGAGCAGCGCGGCGTGGACGGCCGGCAGATGGCCGCCCGTGTCGCGGAACGCGCGCGCGATCCGCTCGACCGCGGCCGGCGGCGGCGCGTCGGCGATGAAGTGCCGCGCGAGCTTCGTCGCGACGTGGGTCGCGGTCGCCGGATGCGCCGCGAGGTCGCGGAGCACCGCTTCGCCCTGCGCCATCCCTTCCTGCCCGTAGGTTCTGCCGAGGATCGTCTTCGGGCCCGGATCGTGCCGCGGGGCGGCGAACGTGAAACCGGGCTTCGCGAGCCCGCCGACGGTCCAGCCGGTCAGCACGCGCGCGAACGTCGTCACGTCGCCCTGGCTGTAGCCGCCGTGCACGCCCAGCGTGTGCAGCTCGAGGATCTCGCGCGCGAGGTTCTCGTTGAGGCCGGTCGGGCGCGGCAGGTTGAGCGCCTGGGCACGTGCGGGCGGCTTCCAGCCCGGCTTCACCGAGAGGTGATTGTCGAGATACAGGATCATCGCCGGGTGCTTCGACGAGGCGAGCAGCATGTCGACGAAGCGCCCGCCGACGTGCGGCCGGACCGCCTCGCGCTCGAAGCTGCCGGCGACGGCGAAGATCACTGGCTTCTCGGCCGACACGGTGAAGTGGTTCGCCCAGAACCACACCAGGCGTTCCTGGAACGGCACGGGCGTGGCCGCTCCCACCGCGAGCCGCGCGCCGACCTCCTTGAGCATGATCGGCAGGAAGTGGTCGCGGAAGCTCTCCTCGATGCCGCGCCCCATGCGGCTCTCGCCTTCCGGCATCGCGCCGCCGCCGTTCGCCGCGCGCCGGTCGCGGAACCGTTGCCTCACCCACCGCGGGAATTCCTGGACCGCCTCGCTCGACGGCGGGAGGCCGGCGAGCGCCGCGTAGTCGGGCGCCTTGGACACCTGCGCGGCGAGCCAGCCGCGCGGGTCGGCCGCGGCGGCGGCGAGCTCGCCGGGGGCGGCGCCCAGGCCGAAGCGGTTCACTGCGATCACTGCCTCGCGGTTCACGTCGGGCTCCTTGCGTCAGCGCCTATTTAACGCGTCTCCCGCCGTTTCCCTCCGCCGGCCCCGGCACCGTAGCCCCGGGACGTGAAAAACCCCACATCCCCGCCCGCCAGACCGAAGGAAACCGCCGGGTCGGGCCGTTCAACGGCCGCAACCCCAACCACAGAGAGAGGGTCGACCATGAACCGCACCGGTATGACGCTTACCTTCCTTGCCGGCGCCGTCGCGCTGGCGCTGGCCGCGCCCGCCGCCGACGCCGGCGAGCGCACCCGCACCGGCAGCTACAAGACCGACCAGGGCCGCACCGGCACCTATCAGAGCCGCGTCGAGCGCGCGCCCGGCGCGGTGAGCCGCCAGGGCTCGATCACGACCGAGAGCGGACGGACCTACGGCCGCTCGTCGAGCTCGACCTACGACAAGGACACCGGCGCCGTGAACCGGAGCATCACCGGCGCGGGCGGCAACACCCGAACGGTGACCGGCACCTACGACAAGGGCACGCAGACTTACGCTCGCACGATCACCGGGCCGAAGGGCAACTCGACCCAGGCGACCACCACGTTCGACAAGGCGAACAAATCGGCGAGCACTACGTACACCCGGCCCGACGGCAAGACGGCGACGTCGACGAGCACGTACAACCCGCAGACGAGAGGCTTCGACACGACCGTCACCGGGCCCGGCGGCAACACCGCCACGCGCTCGACGGCGAACGCGTACAACCCCGGGACCGGAACGTTGACGCACAGCGTGACCGGGCCGAAGGGCAACACGCGCTCGGTCGAGCTCACGCCCGACAAGCCGCAATGACGCTCGCGGCGAGGCGCGGTTAA
>JBOIFD010000348.1:0-5713 GCA_050741515.1 Burkholderiales bacterium | reverse complement strand
CTCTACGGCGACTGCTGACCGCGAGGCGCGGACCGGCCGGGCCGGGCGCGCGGCGGGCACGCGCTAGAATGCGCGCCGGCCGAACATGAACAAGCCGACGCCCCCGAGGCCCGACGCGAGCTTCGTGACCTGGTTCCGCTCGGTCGCGCCGTACTTCCATGCGTTTCGCGGGCGCACGTTCGTCATCGCGTTCGGCGGCGAGCTCGTCGCGCAGGGTCGATTCGTGTCGCTCGCGCACGATCTCAACCTCCTGCACAGCGCCGGGATCCGGCTCGTGCTCGTCCACGGCTCGCGCCCGCAGATCGAGGCGCAGCTGAGGACGCGCAAGGTCCGCTCGCGGTACCACCATGGGCTGCGGGTGACCGATCCGGTCGCGCTCGAATGCGTGAAGGAGGCCGTGGGCCGGTTGCGCGTCGAGGTCGACGCGCTCCTGTCGCTCGGGCTGCCGAACACACCCATGGCCGGGGCGGCCATCAACACCGTGTCGGGCAACTTCATCACGGCCCGGCCCATGGGCGTGCACGATGGCGTCGACTACCAGCACACCGGCGCCGTGCGGAAGGTCGACGCCCAGGCCATCGCCGGCTGCCTCGACGTCGGCAACATGGTCGTCGTCTCGCCGATCGGCTACTCGCCGACCGGCGAGGTCTTCAACCTCGCCATGGAGGAGGTCGCCGTCGCGACCGCGACCGCGCTCGGCGCGGCGAAGCTCATCTTCCTCTCCGACGCCCCGGTCCTCGACGCCGGCGGCGCCGTGCGCCCCGAGCTCACCGCGAACGAGGCCGAGCGGCTGCTCGCGCAAGGCACCGAGCTCAGCAGGGAGACCCGTACCTGTCTCGCGCGCGCGCTCGAGGCGGTCCGTGCCGGTGTCGAGCGGGCGCACATCGTCCGGCGCAACACCGACGGCGCCCTGCTCCTCGAGCTGTTCACCCACGCGGGCTCGGGCAGCATGATCACCGCCGACAAGCTCGAGCGGCTGCGCCGGGCGACGATCGACGACATCGGCGGGATCCTGCGCCTCATCGAGCCGCTCGAGGCGGACGGCACGCTCGTGCGCCGCAGCCGCGAGCTGCTCGAGCAGGAGATCGGGCGATTCACGGTGCTCGAGCACGACCGGCTGATCCTCGGCTGCGCCGCGCTCTATCCGTTCCCGAAGGCGCGCGCCGGCGAGCTCGCGTGCCTCGCGGTGCCGCCCGACCACCGCGGCGCGGGCCACGGCGAGAAGCTGATGGGCGCGGTCGAGCGCCAGGCACGCGCGGCCGGGATGAGAAGGCTCTTCGTGCTCACGACCCGCGCCGCCCACTGGTTCGTCGAGCGGGGGTTCGGCGAGGCGCCGGTCGGCGCGTTGCCGGACGCGAAGCAGGCGCTCTACAACTGGCAGCGGCGCTCCAAGGTGCTGGTCAAGCCGTTGCGCTGAGGAGAACCCACATGGCAAGGATGGTGAAATGCGTGAAGCTCGGCCGCGAGGCCGAGGGGCTCGACTTCCCGCCGCTCCCGGGCGAGCTCGGGAAGCGGGTCTACGAGCACGTGTCGAAGGAAGGGTGGCAGCTGTGGCAGGCGCAGCAGACGCGCCTCATCAACGAGAACCGCCTGAGCCTCGCCGATCCGCGCGCCCGGAAGTACCTGCTGGACCAGACCGAGAAGTTCTTCTTCGGCGGCGGCGCGGACGAGGCGTCCGGGTACGTGCCCGTGGACAAGTAGCCGCGCTCGCCGCCCGCTCCCGCAAACGAGCGCGCCGCCCGCAGGCGGCGCGCTGGGTGCGTCCGTGTGCCGGCGCTATTCGCCCGCCACCCGGACGATCTCCTCGGAGCGCAGGTGCCGCACGTCGCGCCCTTCGACCATGTAGACGACGTACTCGGCCATGTTCTTGGAGTGGTCGCCGATCCGCTCCAGCGCCTTGGCGACGAACAGGATCTCGAGGCAGCGGCTGATCGTGCGCGGATCCTCCATCATGAAGGTGATCAGCTGGCGCAGGGTCGAGCGGAACTCGCTGTCCACCACGTCGTCCTGCTCCACCACCTCCTGGGCGGCCTGGACGTCGAGGCGCGCGAAGGCGTCGAGCGCCTTGCGCAGCATCGCGACCGCCAGGCCGGAGATGTGCCGCACGCCGATGCGCGGCATGTGCATGCGATCGGCCTCGTGGATCAGCTTCGCCATGCGCGCGATCTTCTCCGCCTCGTCGCCGATCCGCTCGAGATCGGTGATCGTCTTGATCACCGCGATGATGAGCCGCAGGTCGCTCGCCGCCGGCTGGCGCCGCGCGATGATGTGGCTGCAGGCCTCGTCGAGCTCGACCTCCATCGCGTTGACGCGGTGGTCGTTCTGCTTGACGCGCTCGATCTCCTCCATGTTCCCGGTGGAGAGCGCATCGATCGCGCGCCGGATCTGCTCCTCGACGAGCCCGCCCATCTGGAGGACGCGGGTGCGCACCGCCTCCAGCTCGGCGTCGAACTGCTTGGAGATGTGTTCGGACATCACGGCTTCGATCCCGGCGGCTTCGATCCCGGACCGTGCAGGTTAGAGTAACACCGTGACGGCGATATTACAGCCCCCGGATCGCGGCGCCCGGGGGCGCGATCGCGGCCCTCAGGCGCGCGTCAGCGTCCGCACGCCGTCCGGCGTTCCGAGCAGCAGGACATCGGCGCCGCGCCGCGCGAAGAGCCCGTTCGTCACCACGCCCACGATGTGATCGAGCTCGGCTTCGAGCGCGACCGGGTCGGGGATCGCGAGGCCGGCGACGTCGAGGACGACGTTGCCGTTGTCGGTGACGAAGCCCTCCCGCAGGCGGGGCCGCCCGCCCAGCCGGACGAGCTCGCGCGCCACGTACGCGCGCGCCATCGGGATCACCTCGACGGGGAGCGGGAACCTGCCGAGCACGCCGACCAGCTTCGACTCGTCGGCAACGCACACGAATCGCCGGGCGACCGCGGCGACGATCTTCTCGCGCGTGAGCGCGCCGCCCCCGCCCTTGATCATCGCCAGGCGCTCCGTCACCTCGTCCGCGCCGTCGACGTAGACCGGCAGCTCCGCGACGTCGTTCAGGTCGAGGAGCGGGATGCCCATGGCGCGGAGCCGCGCCGCCGTCTTCCCGGAGCTCGCCACGGCACCCCGGATCCGCGGTCGGACCTTCGCCAGCTCGGCGATGAAGAAATCGGCGGTGGAGCCGGTCCCCACGCCGACGACGCCGTCGTCGACCACGTACCTCACGGCCTCTCGGGCCGCCGCTGCTTTCAGCTCGTCCTGCGTCATCGAGCGCTCCGGGCCTCGCGGCATTCTACGCGCGGGCCGCGCGGAAATACTCCCTTGCTTCCCGGCGCCGGGTGGGGCGTAGAATGTTGTCATATCCCGAAAACGGCATCTCCTGAGAACGGCATCTGTCATGCGCGACGCGAAGGTCTTTCTTCTCGGCGCCATCTGCGCCGGGATCGGCGTGCCCGCAGCCGCCCAGCAAGGGCTCGCGCGGGCGCCTGCCCTCGAGGCCAACGGCTGGCGGCAGTCGTCCGGCCCCGCCATCGGTCTGCGTGCGCAGGCCCCGCGCGGGGAAAGCGGTTGGACCGGCGGTGTCCTCATCGATTCGGCCCGTAGCCCGGGGTTCGGCCCGGCGCGCGCTGGCGCAACCGACCCGGGCTTGCGCCTGCGACCGGACCTCGGGCGCGCCTTCCCCCAGCCGCCACAGTTCGGCCCACCGATCGACGCAGCGAGCGCGGTCCAGGCCGGCGCCTACGTCGGATACCGATTCGAGAACAGGCTGCTGCTCTCCTCGGCCGTGCGTCAGGGCTTCGGCGTGCCGGGGCTCGGCAGCACGAAGGTCGATCTCGGCGCGAGCTACGGCTTCAACGTGACGCCGCGGCACCTGATCACGCTCTCCAGCAGCCTTACGCTGGGCCAGCCGAGCGGGATCGCCGCCTACTACGGCGCGCTAGGCCCGGACGCCCTCTCGGGGGCAGACTATCGTCTCGGCGAACCAGGGGCGGGGTTTAGGCTCTCCTGGCTGTACAGCTTCGGCCGGAACCTCTACCTGAACACCACCCTCGGCTACGACCGCAGCGTCGGCGATCTGGACGGACCGCAGGGTCCGGATCGGAACACGACCTCCTTCGGCACGGTCTTCGGCTACCGCTGGTAGCCGAGCTTCCCCCGGTTTCGCCCCGCGGCGCGCGCGTTTACGCTGCAACGCGCGCCCTCGCCCGTCACCTCTGGTGACGGGCTAACGCTTCTTCGGGACGTACAGGTCGGTGATCGAGCCGAGCGCCATCTCGGCCGCGAAGAACGTCGTTTCGGAAAGCGTCGGGTGGGGATGGATGGTCAGCCCGATGTCCTCCATGTCGGCGCCCATCTCCAGCGCGAGCACGGTCTCGGCGATCAGCTCGCCGGCGTTGATCCCGACCATCCCCGCGCCGAGGATCCGCTTCGTCTCGGGGTCGTAGAGGAGCTTGGTCAGGCCGTCGTCGCGGCCCATCCCGAGCGCCCGGGCGCTCGCCGCCCACGGGAAGCTCGCCTTCTCGTACGCGACGCCGCGCCGTTTCGCGTCGGCCTCGGTGAGCCCCATCCACGCCACCTCCGGGTCGGTGTAGGCGACCGCGGGGACCGTCAGCGCGTCGAACGCGACCTTGTGGCCGGCAATGACCTCGGCCGCGACCTTCGCCTCGTGCGTCGCCTTGTGCGCGAGCATCGGCTCGCCGCAGATGTCGCCGACCGCGAAGATGTGCGGCACGTTCGTGCGCTGCTGGCCGTCGACCGGGACGTAGCCGCGCTCGTCCACGACGACCCCCGCCCGGTCGGCGGCGATCTCGCGCCCGTTCGGCCGGCGTCCCACGGCGAGCAGCACCTGGTCGTAGGCTTGCGGCGCCGGCGCCTTCTCCCCTTCGAAGGTCGCGAGCAGTCCGTCCTTCCTTGCCTCGAGCTTCGCCACCCTGGTCTGGAGGTGGATCGCCTCGTAGCGCTTCCGGATCCGCGTCTCGAGCGGCTTGACGAGGTCGCGGTCGGCGCCGGGGATCAACCCGTCGAGCAGCTCGACGACCGTGACCTTGGTGCCGAGCGCGTCGTAGACGCACGCCATCTCGAGGCCGATGATGCCGCCGCCGATCACGAGCATCCGGTTCGGGATGGCCGGCAGCTCGAGCGCCCCGGTCGAGTCGACGAGGCGCGGGTCGTCGTCGGGGAAGCCCGGGATCCGCGCGACCGCGGACCCGGCGGCGATGATGCAATAGTCGAACGCGATGCGCTTCGGTCCGTCGGCGGTCTGCACGAGCAGGGTCCGCGGCGACTCGAACTTCCCCACGCCCTGGACGACCGTGACCTGCCGCTGCCTGGCGAGCCCGGCGAGGCCCTTCGTCAGCCGGCCCACGACCGAGGCTTTCCACGCCCGGAGCTTGCCCGCGTCGAGCTTCGGCTTCCCGAAGTCGATGCCGAAGCGGCTCATCTCCTCCGCCTCGGTGACGACTCTGGCGGCGTGGAGGAGCGCCTTCGACGGGATGCAGCCGACGTTCAGGCACACCCCGCCCAGCGTCGGGTAGCGCTCGACGAGCACCGTCCGCTTCCCGAGGTCGGCGGCGCGGAACGCGGCGGTGTAGCCGCCCGGCCCGGCGCCGAGCACGACGACTTCGCAGGTGATGTCGGGCGCTCCGCCGGGAACGGCGCCCCGGTCGGCGGGTGCGGGAGAAGCCCGGGGGATCGCCGGCCCGGTCGCGGGCGTCCGCGCCGGCGCCGGACC
>JBOIFD010000347.1:0-6567 GCA_050741515.1 Burkholderiales bacterium | reverse complement strand
AGCTCGCGCGGTTAGCGCGGGACCAAGGCGGATTCTTCGCCGAGAGCGACTTCGGCGCGCAGCGCGCCGACTGGGGCGACGCGATCTCGGGCGTCTACCGCGGCGTGCGGATCTGCGAGACGCCCCCGCCGACGCAGGGGTTCACGGTGCTCGAGATGCTGAACCTCCTCGAGCCGTACGACGTCGGGAAGTGGTCCTTCCTCGGCCCGGACCACGTGCATTTCCTGGTGCAGGCCAAACAGATCGCCTATCACGACCGCGACACCTGTCTCGCCGATCCGGCCTTCGCCGGCGTCCCGGTCGAGCGCCTGATCTCGCGCGCCTACGCCGAGGAGCGCCGCAAGCTGATCGACCCGGCGCGCGCGCTCCCCTGGGACCGGGTGCCGGCCTATGGGAGCCTGGCCGGGGGCACGGTCTTCGTCAGCGCGGTGGACGCGCAGGGGAATGCGGCCGCGCTGATTCACAGCGTCTACGGCGTGTTCGGCTCGGGCGTCGTCGCGGGCCGGACCGGCATCGTGCTGCAGAACCGGGGCGCCTACTTCTCCCTCGATCCGCAGCACCCGAACCGGCTCGAGCCCGGCAAGCGCCCGCTCCACACGCTGATCGCCTCGCTCGCGTTCCGCGGCGACCGGCTCTGGCAGACGCTCGGCTGCATGGGGGCGGACGGCCAGCCGCAGATCCACCTGCAGGCCTACACGGCGATGATCGACTTCGGCCTGAACGTGCAAGCTGCGCTCGAGATGCCGCGCTGGCTCTCGGGGCGGTTCGGCATCGGGGACCCGCGCGATCTGCTCAACATCGAAGGCCGCTACCCGGCCGAGACGATCGCGACGCTCGAGGGCCGCGGCCACATCGTCAACCGCTGGCCGGCGTGGAACGAGCTCGCCGGCCACGCGCACGGCATCACCATCGACCCGGAGACCGGAACGCTGAGCGGGGGCGCCGACCCGCGCAGCGACGGCGCGGCGATCGGATACTAACGCCGCGGGCTCAGGCGCCGAGGTAGAGGCTCTTCACCAGCTCGTTGTTGCGCAGCGCGTCCGCGCTCCGGCCCTCGAACACGATCTCGCCGTGGACGATGATGTAGCCCCGGTCGGCGATGCGGAGCGCCTGCTGGAAGTTCTGCTCCGCCATCAGCACCGTCAGGTTGAAGCCGTCCTTCAGCTCCTTGATCATGCCGATGGTGTGCTGCACGAGCAGCGGCGAGAGGCCGACCGAAGGCTCGTCGACCAGCAGGATCCGCGGCGCCGACATCAGCGCCCGCGCGATGGCGAGCATCTGCTGCTGGCCGCCGCTCAGGCTGCCGGCGAGCTGGCGCCGGCGCTCCTTGAGCACCGGGAACT
Organism: Burkholderiales bacterium; assembly: GCA_050741515.1. GTDB lineage: Bacteria > Pseudomonadota > Gammaproteobacteria > Burkholderiales > SG8-39 > DATEDA01. Next base: position 5,224 of record JBOIFD010000347.1, on the reverse strand, counting down.
TCCCGTAGCAGAACTCCAGGTTCTTCCTGAGCTCGGTGCGCGCGAGCGGGCGGAACGCTCCGAGCGCCAGGTTCTCCTCCACGGTGAGCTTGGGAAAGAGCCGCCGCCCCTCGGGAACCAGCGCCATCCCGAGGTTCACGATGTCCTCGGTCGGGGTGCGCGCGAGATCGACGGTGCGTCCGTCGATCTCGAGCGTGACCGTGCCGCGGGTCGGCTGCACCATCCCCATGAGGCACTTGATCAAGGTGCTCTTGCCGTTCCCGTTCGTGCCGAGTAGCACCACGGTCTCGCCCTCGTTGAGGTCGAGCGAGACGCCGTGCAGCGCCCGCACCGCGCCGTAGCCGGCTTCGACGTCGCGGACGGTCAGCTTAAGCGCCAAGATAGGCCCTCTGGACGTCGGCGTTCTTCACCACCTCGGCCGGCGCGCCTTCGCAGACGATCTTGCCGGCGTCGAGGCACACCACCCGCTGCGAGAACCGCATCACCGCGTGCATGATGTGCTCGATCATGATGATCGTGATGCCGGATTCGTTGAGCTGCAGCATGATCGCGAGGATCTCGTCGACCTCGCTCGGCGAGAGCCCGGCCATCGCCTCGTCCGAGATCAGGAGGCGCGGCCGCGCCGCCATCGCCCGCGCCAGCTCGAGCTTGCGCCGCTCCACCTGCGTGAGCCGGTTCGACGGCGTGTCCGCCTTGTCCGCGAGCCCGATGCGGCGCAGGATCTCCAGCGCCTCTCCCCAGGTGTCGGCGGTGTGCAGCGTCCCGCGATGGGCCACGTACTCGAGCGGCACGACGAGGTTCTCGAGCACCGACATGCTCCCGAACGGCCGCGGGATCTGGAAGCTCCGCGCGATGCCGAGGCGCGTGCGCCGGTAGGCCGGCAGCCCCGAGATCTCGCGGCCTTCGAACTCGATCGAGCCGCCGTCGTTCCGGAGCGCGCCGGAGACGCAGTTGATGAGCGTCGTCTTGCCCGAGCCGTTCGGCCCGATGAGCCCGAAGCGCTCGCCGCGGCGGATGTCGACGCTCACCTGCTCGAGCGCGGTGAAGCCGCCGAAGTGCTTCGAGACGCCCGCGACGCGCAGCAGCATGTCGCTCATCGCGGCGGCCCGACCGCGGGGGCGCGCCGTCGCAGCTTCGCCAGCAGGCCGACGATGCCGTCGGGCGCGGCGACGACGAAGACGACGAGCAGCACGCCGACGACCAGCACGTTGATCTCGTTGGAGATGGTCACCGTCACGAGCTGCTGGATCGAGCTGAGCAGCAATGCGCCGATCACCGGCCCGAGCCAGTGCGCCGTGCCGCCGATCATGGCGCTGGCGAGCGCGCCGATCGAGTAGTTCAGGTTGAACGTCGACGCCGGCTCGATGAAGCTGAGGTACATCGGCATCGGCGCCCCCGCGGCGCCCATCAGCGCCCCCGAGACGGTGCAGGCGAACACTTTCAGCTTCAGCGTCGGCACGCCGCTCGCCTCCGCGGCCTCCTCGCTGTCGCGAATGGCGCGCAGGCCGCGGCCGATCCACGAGGTCTCGATGTAGCGCGCGACCGCGACCGCCGCCACCGCCATCAGCGCCATCACCACGAACAGCATCTTGGTGTACGACTCGAACGGCGCGATCGGCGCCGGACGGAGCAGTTGCACCCCGGTCGCCCCGCCGACGTAGCGCCAGTTGATGAACACCGTCTCCATGATGAAGATCAGCGCGACCGTGGCGATCGCGAAGAAGATGCCGCGCAACCGCAGGGTCAGCAGCCCGGTGCCGAAGCCGAGCAGCCCGCTCATCGTCGCCGCGGCGAGGATCTGGACCGCGAGCGGCGCTCCCAGCCACTGGATCAGCACCACCGAGGTGTAGGCGCCGACGCCGAAGAAAGCGGCGGTGCCGAAGTTCACGTAGCCGGCGTAGCCGCCGAGGATGTTCCACGCCGTGGCGAGGACGACGAACGTGACGGGGATGTACGCGGCGAAGAAGAAGTACTCGTACTCGATCATGCCCGCGGCGAGCGCGGCCAGCCCGACCGCGACCGCGGCGCCGATCCAGAATCCCGCGCCGCGCGCCGTCATCGCCCGAACAGCCCCTGCGGCCGGATCCCGAGCGCGATGAGCAGCAGCCCGAACGCGACCGCCGGCGCCCAGGAGGCGCCGAACTGCATCAGCACGATCGACTCGGAGATGCCGAGGATCAGGCCGGCGGCGAAGGTCCCGGTCATGCTGCCGAGGCCCGCCAGCACGACCACGGCGAAGGTGCGCCCGATGTAGACGCGGTCGAGGCCGGGCTCGACCGGCCCGACGATGATGAGCATCGCCCCGGCGAGCGCCGTGACCCCGGTCGCGATGCCGAACGCCCACTGCTTGATGCGCACCGGGTTCGCGCCCATCAGCCGCAGCGCCGGCTCGTCCTGCGCCACCGCCTTGATCGCCCGGCCCGTGAACGTGCGCGAGAAGTACAGCGTGAGCGCGGCGGTCAGCAGCACCGCCACGCCGAACGCGACCAGCATGCGGTAGGGGATGCGCATCTCGCCGATCGCGAGGCTCCTGCCGATGTAGTCGGCCTCGACCATGCGCTGATCCACGCCGAAGCCGAGGATCAGGCCGACCTCGATGATCAGGGCGAGCCCGAAGAAGAACGCGAGGCCGCGCACGCCGGCCTCCGTGCCGCGCTTCTCGAAGGTCTCGTAGTAGAACCGGTACAGCGCCATGCCGAGGAGGAAGAAGAGCGGCATCAGCGCGAGCCCGGCGAGGATCGGATCCAGGCCGTAGCCGCCGAGGAGGTACGTGCAGTAGGCGGCGAACACCATGACCGCCGGGTGCGCGACGTGCGGGACGTCGAGCAGTCCGAACGCCACGGAGAGCCCGATGCTGACGGCCGCGTAGAACGAGCCGAGCAGGACGCCGAACAGGACCGACTCCAGCAGCAGCTCGAAGGAGAACACCGTTTGCTACCCAAAAAAACGGCGCGGGGGCACCGCGCCGCTGGCGATTGTCCCGGAGGCGCCTACTTGCCGCGCGCCTTCTCGAACGGCGCAACGACCTCGCCGGTCTTGAACGGTTCCGGATACAGCACGACCTGTTTCCCGGGCTGGCGGAACTGCTCCATGTTCTTGTCGACGACGCCGCGGAACTGCGCCTGCACCACGCGCGGGTTCGCCCATTCCCCGTCCGGGCCGTAGCGGATCGGGCCGACGATGGTCTTCATTTCGTTCTTGCGGATGTAATTCGCGAGCACCTTGTGATCCAGGCTCTTGGTCGCGGTGACCGCCTGCTCGAGCATCTGGCCGATGGCGTAGTTGAACGGCGGCAGGTAGAAGCCGAGCGGGTCCACCTTGGCCTCGACCGCTTTCTTCGAGTAGCGCGCGAGGAACTCCTCGATGCCGGGGTACTTGATTCCCGGAACGTAGGAGTTGTAGTTGACGATGCCGTTGAGCGACGAGCCGAGCGACTCCATGATCGGCGTGAACTGCAGTCCGACCATGCCGCCGCCGAACAGCTTGACCGACGAGCCGACGCCGATCTCGTTCACCGCGCGCACGATCGCCACCGAGTCGTTCGGGTACGACATCACGAAGACGATGTCGGGCTTCGCGGCGCGGACCGCCCGGATCATGGACGAGAAGTCCACGGTGGCGGGCGGGTAGTTCTGGTTGTAGACGGTCTGGAGGCCCGCTTTCTTGGCCAGCTCCCGGGCGCCGTTCGCCAGGTTCTGCGCGAACTCCTGGTCGGCGGCGAGGAACGCGATCGTCTTGGCGCCGAGCTTCTGGCCGGCCCCGATGAAGCCGTCGGACCAGCTCGCGGCGTTGTTCCAGGGCGAGTTGTTGAACCACATGTCGTGCTTGACCGTGCGGTTCACCTGGAACGAGAAGTTGCCCATCAGGAGCAGGCCGCGCTGCTTGACGAGCGGCATGATCGGCGCGGTGGGCACCGTCCCATAGGGGGCGATGAGCAGGTCGACCTTGTCGACGTCGAGGAGCTTGGTGTAGATCGCCGGCGTCAGCGCCGGGTTGGTCTGGTCGTCGTAGACGATGAAATCGACCTTGCGCCCGAGCAACCCGCCCTTCGCGTTGACGTCCTCGACCCACATCTGCAGGGCGAGCAGCGCGGCCTTCCCGCCCGCGCCGAGCGAGCCGGTCTGGGGCATGCTCATGCCGACCTTGATCGGCGGTTGCTGCGCCTGGGCGACGGGCGCGAGCCCGACGGTGACGCCGAGCGCGACGGCGGTGAGCGCCGTGCGCGACAGCCACTTGCGTCTGGAAAACCTCATGGTGCCTCCTCCTTCTTTTCAGTGGGAACCGGCCACCGGCTCGGCGCCGGTCTTGTCCGCGTGCCGACCCCGGGGCTCGGGGTACGAGTGGGTCCGACACGCGGGAGATTAGCAGCCGGCGCGGGATTCCTCAATGGTGAGCGGGGGTTTCGAAGGATTCGCCGGCGCGAATGCGAGTCCGCGAACGCCCGAGGCGATGCAACGCCTCGGGCTGGCTTGGGCCGTGAGGCCGTGGGAGGAGCCGGGGTCAACTTGACGTCGCCGCGCTGTCGGGCCTAAAACACGGGGCGAAAGGCATGCACCAGGAGGGCCCATGGGTGATTGGCGACGGATCCGCGTGTGGACGCGCGGCGAGATGATGAAGCGCGTGGCGCGGTTCAAGGACCTGAAGGGCTCCGACGGCGGCCTGCCGGACAGCGATGTCCCCGAGTCCCGCCGTACGTTGTACAACGTGATCGGCTTCCAGCCGCCGCCGGAGAAGCGGAACGAGGCGACCACCTCGCCGGTGGGCAGCGACGCTTCGGCCATGGCGGCGATCCCGATCGCCGAGGGCTTCAACCTCGGCTACTGCCGGGCGAGACCCGGGCAGGGGCCGCTGATGCACAACCACGACACCAACGAGACGTTCATCGCGATGACCGGCCGCTGGCGCTGCGAGTGGAACGAGGGCGACGCGATCGAGTACGTCGACCTCGACCCGCTCGACGTCATCGCGCTTCCGGTCGGCGTCGCGCGGCGCTTCATGAACGTCACCTACGACGAGCCCGGCCGCGAGCACGTCCTCATGTTCGTGATCGGCGGCAACGCGCCGCAGGCCGAGTTCACGCCCGCGGCGATGGCGCGCTGCGAGGCGTGGCAGAAGGAAAAGACGGCGCGCTGACGCTGCGCTCGCCGCGATGAGCGTGCACCCGCCCGCCGGCTTCGCGCGCCGGTTCGTCGCGGCCCGCGGCGCCCGGTTCCACGTGGTCGAG
>JBOIFD010000346.1:0-3002 GCA_050741515.1 Burkholderiales bacterium | reverse complement strand
GGGGAACCGGGGAATTCTATCCGGACTGCCGAGGACCGTGGCCGTTCAGGCCTCCGATCGGCTGGCGGTAGGCGATTGCTCCTACGTCTCCGATCGAGACGAACCGGTGTCGCGGCTCCGAAATATGACGCTGAAATTGTTGGCCGGCATGGCGACGACCTCGGCGAGCGCCAGCCCGGCCGCTGCGGCGAGCTCGACAACGGTTTCGAGGTCGCGAAGGCCCCATTCCGGATCGCGCGCGCGCAGCTGGGCGTCGAACGCTTCGTTGCTCGGCGCAGTGTGGCCGCCGTAACGCCGGTACGGCCCGTACAGGAACAGCAGGCCGCCCTCGGGCAGCACCTCCTTCGCACCCTCGAGCAGCGCTCCCGTTGCCGCCCACGGCGCGACGTGGATCATGTTGATGCACACGACGGCATCGGCACGCGCCACCGGCCAAGGGCGCCTGAAGACATCCAATTCGACGGGCGTGCGCACGTTGCCGAGCCGCTCCACGGCGATCCATTCCTGGACCGACTTGCGGAAATCCGCATCCGCGTCGCTGGGTTGGAACGTCAGGTGCGGGAGCGCCCGCGCGAAATGCGCCACGTGCTGGCCGGTCCCGCTCGCGATCTCCAGGACGACTCCCGTCCGCGGCAGGACTCGCTCGAGGACGGCGAGGATCGGGCCCTTGTTCCGGTCGGCGGAAGCCGTGAACCAGCGGCCGTCCTCGAGCCTGTCACCAAGGACCTTGAGCACGATGCGATTCGGGGCGTCGCACCCGCGAGACCCCGCCCGCCGCAGCTAGTCCCGGCAGTTGCTTCCCTTGCGGTCGAGCAGGCGCAGGCGCGCCGCGTTACGCCACCGCGTCGGCGGCGGAGATCTTCTGCCGCGCCTTGGCGCCCGTCTCCGGCGCGAGCCGCACGTCGAACTCCAGCCGCAGGAAGGGGTTCGGCATCCCGAGCTTCCTGGCCTCCTCCGGCGAGTCGACCGCCTTCCACTCGGCGATGAGGGAGTCCTTCACCGCGAACACCGCGTCCGAGTCGAGGTACGGATCGCCCTTGACGAACGCGTGCGTGATCACCTGTTGATACCCTGGCGCCGACGCGATCAAGTGCATGTGCGCCGGACGCATCGGATGGCGTCCCATGCGGCGCAGGAGATCCCCGACCGGGCCGTCGACCGGCACGCCGTAGAACTTCGGCTTGTAGGTGCGGAACGCGTAGCGGCCCTGGGCGTCGCCCCTGACCCGGCCGCGCAGCTCGAACTCGCTTTCCGGCTCCTGGATGTCGTAGACCCCGTTCGCGCGCGCCTGCCAGACGTCGATCGTCGCGCCGGCGATCGGCTTGCCGTCCACCGACAGCACCTTCCCGGTGACCCAGGTCGGCTCGCCGTCGACCTTCGCGTTCTTGGTCAGGTCCGCGCCGTGCTCGAACTCCGGCGCGCCGTGCACGAAGAACGGCCCCAGCACGGTGGCTTCGGTGGCGCCGGCCGGCATGCGGTGGTTCATCGCCACGACCATCATCGACAGGCCGAGCACGTCCGAGAGCAGGATGAACTCCTGGCGCTTGTCGTCGCACTTCTGGCCGGTGGTGGTGAGGAACTTGATGCCCTCGAACCACTCCTCCTCGGTCAGCTGGACGTCGCGCGCGAACGCGTGCAGGTGCTTCACGAGGCTCGTCATGATGTGCTTGAAGCGCGGGTCCTGGACGTCCTTGAGGCGCGCGATCACGGCGTCGGTGAGCGTGTCTTCGGTGAATTGGCGCATGGGGTTCTCCTCCAGTGGGTCACCGCCTCGGAAGCCCGAGCTGCCCGGCCATCCAGTCCGCGCTGCGGCTCCGGTAGCGGTAGGGGCGATTGTTGGCATTATGCCCGCCGTCTTCGACCACGAGCAACTCGACCGGACCCCGCGCCTCGGCCGCGATCCGCGCGGCGTGCTGGTACGGGATCAGCCGGTCGAGCTTCGCGCCCACCACGAACAGTGGGCAGGTGATCCGGCGCGCCGCGTCCCTGAGCGTCAGGCTCCGGCCGTGCTCGAGCGCCTCCTCCGCCGTCCGCTTGTGGCTGCGGAACCGGAACGCCTCGCGGGTGAGCAGCGGGAGCTCGCCCCAGATCTCGGCCCAATCGTAGGGGCCGGAGATCGAGATGCAGGCTTTGATGCGCGGCTCGTACGCCGCCGCGCGCGGCGCGTAGTAGCCCCCGAGGCTCACGCCCCACGCACCGATCCGCTCGCGGTCGATGTCGGTCCGCGTCTGCAGCCAGTCGACGACCGCCTTCACCGGCGCCTCGAAATCGCCCCGGATCGGCAGCTCGTGCTCCGCCTCGCCCTGCCCCGGGCCGTCGAACGCGAGCGTCGCCATGCCGCGCGCGTGGAACGGCGCCTCGTACGCGTCCATCTCCTCCTTCGTGGAGTCGAGTCCGGAGATCATGATCACGACCGGCGGGCGAGTCTCGCCCGAAGGCTTGCGCAGCACGCCGGCGAGCTCGCGCCCCTCGAACGGGATCGCGACGCGCTCGCCCGGCGGCCGCAGGAACGGCAGCGCGAGTCGCCTGCACTCCACCGCCTTCGCGTGCGCGGCGCGAAGCTGGTCGGGGTCGATGACGAACACGAACTTCGCGAAGTGGTAGTACACCGCCGCGCGCGCGAGGTGCTCGCCGGCGGTGAGATTCCAGCCCTGCTCGAGCGCCTCGCGGCCGAGGCGTTCGTGGAGAGCCGCGCGGTCGCACCAGGCCCGGCACCAGTCCTCCCAGCGCGTGATGCTCCCGGTGACCTCCTGGAAGTCCGCCAGCAGCACGCCGTTGGCGACGAAGCGCGGCGCCCAGTGCGAGATCGCGGAGGCGACCCGCGGATCGGTCGCGGCCGCCGTCGCTTCGCTCAACCGACTACCCTCGCGCTCCGCGCTCGGGGTTCGCCCTTGGGGCGGCCCGGCGGGCTCAAGCCGGCCTCCGCCCGAAGTAGGCGTCGTCGAGGAGCTTCCGGATCGCGGCCCGCTCGATCGGCCGCGGGTTCCAGTACGGGGACGCGC
>JBOIFD010000345.1:0-8858 GCA_050741515.1 Burkholderiales bacterium | reverse complement strand
CCCTCGCGCAGCTCATCCAGGCGCGGCGCGCCAGGGCCGAGCTCGATGCGCGGGCGCGGGCCGCAGCCGAGACGAGAACCCGGGCGGAACGGGCGCTGCAGGCCGAACTGGCGAGCGCCATCGACGCCGAGACGCGGGCGGCCGAAGCCGCGCAGGCCAGGCTCGCGGCGGTCGCGGAAGCGATCCGGCTCCGGCGCGAGCGCGCCGAGCTCGAGGCGCGGGTGTGCAGGGCGGCCGGGATCCGGGCGCGAGTCGAGGCGTCGGCCGCGCAGGCGGCGCGCGCCCGGGCCGAAGCCGAGGAGCTGGAGACCCGGCGCGCGCTCGCGCGGGTGCGCTCTACCCTCGGCCCGCCGCGCCGCTGACCGTCCCCCTGTCCAAGGGGCGGCGCCCGCGAATGCCGCTCACGGGCACGAGCGTCTGCCCGTTGCCGTAGCCCGATCGACGCCATGCGCCATCTTCAGGAACGACTCCGCGCGCTCTCGCCCGCGGTCCTCGCGGACCTGCGACGCGGGATCGAGAAGGAAAGCCTCCGCGTGCGGCCGGACGGGCCGCTCGCCGCCACCCCCCACCCGGCGGCGCTCGGCTCGGCGCTCACCCACCCGCACATCACCACCGACTTCAGCGAAGCGCAGCTCGAGCTGATCACGGGCGTGCACACCGGCGTGGACGCCTGCCTCGACGAGCTGCAGCACATTCACCAGTTCGTCTACCGGAACATCGGCGACGAAGTGCTGTGGTGCGCGAGCATGCCCTGCACCCTGCCCCATGAGCGCGCCATCCCGATCGCGCGCTACGGCAGCTCCAACGTCGCCCGCGCCAAGACCGTGTACCGCATCGGGCTCTCGCACCGCTACGGCCGGCGCATGCAGACGATCTCGGGCCTGCACTACAACTTCTCCCTGCCCGAGGCCGCGTGGCCGCTGCCCGGGCTCGGCGGTCCGAACGAGGCGTACTTCGGGCTCATCCGCAACTTCCGGCGGCATGGATGGCTGCTGCTCTACCTCTTCGGCGCATCCCCGGCGGCGTGTGCGAGCTTCGTCGAGGGGCGTGCGCACGAGCTGCGCGAGCTCGGGCCGGGCACGCTGTACCTGCCCCACGCGACCTCGCTGCGGATGGGGCGCCTCGGCTACCTCAGCGAGGCGCAGGACTCGCTCGCCGTCAGCTACAACGACCTCGAAAGCTACACCGCCTCGCTCTACGACGCGCTCACCCAGCCCTATCCGCCGTACGCGGCCATCGGCATCCGCGACGGCGACGACTATCGCCAGCTCGCGACCAGCCTCCTGCAGATCGAGAACGAGTTCTACAGCGCCATCCGCCCGAAGCGCGTCATCCGGCCGGGCGAACGGCCGCTGCATGCCCTGCGCGAGCGCGGCGTGCAGTACGTCGAGGTCCGCGCCATGGATCTCGATCCGTTCTCGGCCATCGGCATCAGCGCGGAAACGGCGCGGTTCCTGGACGTCTTCCTCCTGCACTGCCTGCTCACCGACAGCCCGCCCGATACGCCGCGGGAGATCGAGACCACCGGCCGCAACAAGCAGCTCGTCGCCGCGCGCGGGCGCGAGCCGGGGCTACGCCTGGATCGGGACCGGAAGCCGGTCGAGCTTCGCGAATGGGCCGGGCAGCTCCTCGCCGAGTGCCGACCGATCGCCGCGGCGCTCGACGCCGCGCGCGGCGGCGGCGCCCATGACGGGGCGCTCTCCGCCGCCGTCGGCGCCCTGGAGGACCCCGCGTCTCTGCCCTCCGCGCGCGTCCTCGGCGAGATGGAGCAGCGCTACGCGAGGTCGTACCTCCGCTTCGCCCTCGCACACTCGCTGCGGCATCGGAGCACCCTGCAAGCCGAGCCGTTTCCCGCCGCCGTGGCCGCCCGCTTTGCGCGAATGGCGGAGGAGTCGATCGCGAAGCAGCGGAAGATCGAGGCGGCGGACAAGGTGCCGTTCGAGAAATACCGGCAGCAGTACCTTTCGCCCGAATCGTTGCAGGCCGGATGACCGGCGCGCCGCCGGATCAGAACAATCCGGCCTGCTGCGCGCCCTCGACCGCGGTCCTGACAAGCTCGCCGACCTGGGTCTCGAGGGGTTGCCAGGAGCTCGTCGTCACCTTGCTCGTCCACATCAGCCGCCCGGTGGCGACGTCGGTCACCACCACGTTCGCCGCGTAGCCGGTATCGACCTGCCCGCCGCCGCCGCCGAACGGAAACGAGATCCCCACGCCGCCCCCGACGTTCCCCGAGCCGCCCCCGATGCCGAAGCCGAAGGCCGGACCGGCACCCACGATGACCGCTTCGGGACCGATGGTCGAACCGAAGACCGCCGTCGCGCCCGCGCCGCGCGCCGCGGCGAGGGTCGGATCGGTGGGGCCGGCCGCGACGCCCTCGAGGCTCGTGACCGGCGTGGCACCGGATGCCGCGACCTGCGCCGCGAGCTTGTCCTGGCAGATCCGGCTGACCACCGGCTCGTTGGCGTTGCAGACGACGAGCACCTTCGTACCGCGCAGCGAGCGGCCCTTGAATTGAGGATCGGACCACTGCGCTTCGAGCCTGGTCGAGGCGCAGCCGGCGATGACGAGGGCGCTCGCTGTGAACAGCGCGGCCGTGGCGAAGCCGCAGGGATCGCGAGCGTGCGGGCGAGCCATCGCGAGGCGGCCTAGCGGTCGGCGTCCTCGGCCAGCGTCCTGGCGACGGCCTCGCAGCGCTCGATGCTGCGCCGATGCGCCTCCCGGATGCCGGCGATCGTGTCCTGCGCCTCGCCGTCCAGGCGCGGCAGCGCCTCGTCGAACCGCTTCACCGCCCAGCGCAGCCCGGTCACCAGGAACGCGACGCGCGCGCGCCCGCCCTCGATCGCGAGCAGCTTGCCGAGGAAGTCGCCCGTGGCGTGGCTGTAGTCGGCGCCGAGCCGCTGGATCTGCTTGCCGAGCAGCACGCAGTTGTGCGCCTCGTCGGCGTGGACGCGACGCAGCGCGGCCCAGGCCTCGCCACGGCGCGGGTGCGCCTCCAGCATGGCGAGGAGCGCGTTCGCTCCCGCGCGCTCGGCCTCGAGCATGCGGTTGAGAAACGCGACCTGCTCCGCGCGGGAGAACGGGGGCCCGCTCATGGCCGCCAGCGTACACCGCTTCGGACGGAGGGGCTCCGCCCGGTCCGCGCCGGGTGGTTCAGGTTGGGCTGGCCGGGTCGCTGGCGCAGGCGCGCCGCAGCTCCTCGCGCTCGCCGTCGCTCAGGTCCGGACTGAAGTGGAGCACCTGATCGAGGACGTCGCCGGTCTCGAAGTAGGCCTGGCGACAGTCGAGGTGCACGAACCCTCCGGGAGCGAAGCGGCCCTCCTGGTAGAACACCAGCCGGATGCGCCAGCTCCCGCGCCCGATCGGCTCGCGGCAGCTGCGGCACCTGGCCTGCCCGCCCGGTGCCCGCTCGGCGCCGTCGATCCGCGGGCGGCGGCGGTGCGACGCGCTGCTCCGCGCCGCCCGCTCCAGCCGCTCCCGGTCAGGCACGCTCGCGAGCGTTTCCCCGAGGGCCTGAAGCAGCGGCTCCGGTCGCTTGTAGGCCGCACACAGCGGATGGAACCACAGCGTCATCTCGCCTTCGGCGAACGGGTTGGGCAGGTGCTCGCCGAATCGCAGCGCTCCCCGCTGGATGGCCCGGGCGCAGCCGCGGCACCTGGAGCGACCGCTCGAGGCGGGTTGGAAGAGGTGGTGGGACACGCCGCGATCAGGGATCGAACCCGTAGAGCCTTGCCGGACTGCATCGCCGTTATCATAGCCAACCCCTACCAACCCCTATGCAGATACCGGTCCTTCCAGGCGACGGAATCGGCCCCGAAATCACCGCGGTCACCGTCCCGGTCCTCGAGCGGCTCGACCGGCGCTTCGACCTCGGCCTGCGCTTCGACGTTCATGAAGTCGGCGCGGGGAGTCTGAAGCCCAGCGGCAGCACGCTTCCCCAGCCGGTAGTTGCCGCCTGCCGCGCCGCCGAGGGCTCGGCGCCCGACATCGCCGGCCAGGACATCGCCAACCCGTGCGCGCTGCTGATCTCGGCCGGGATGCTGCTCGGCTGGCTGGGCGAGAAGCACGGCGCGGATCGTTTCCGGCACGCGCAGGCGGCGCTCGCATCCCTGGTGCGCGAGCCCGCGACCCGCACCCGCGATCTCGGCGGGACCCTGGGCACCAGGGCGTTCGGCGCCGCGCTGCTCGAGAAGCTCGGCTGATCCCGCCAGATGAGCGAGCAATCGGCCGCGCAGTTCCTGACGCTGCACGAGATCGTCGCGGCGGCGCGCGCGAATCTTGCGCCCGGCCCCTGGAGCTATCTGATCGGCGGCGCCGAAACCGAGACCACGGTGCGGCGCAATCGCCTCGCGCTCGACTCGCTCGCCCTGCGTCCGCGCGTGCTGCGGGACGTCAGCGCGGTGGACGCGAGCGCGGTTTTCCTCGGCCGCGCGGTGCGCCTGCCGGTGATGGTCGCGCCGGTGGGCGGAATGGAATCCTTCGTCGCCGAGGGCGCGGCGGCGGCCGCGCGCGCCGCGGCACGGTTCGGCGTGCCGCTGATGCTCTCCTCCGTCTGTCAGCCCGGCCTGGAAGCCACTGCGGCCGCGGCGGATTCGCTGCGCGTGTTCCAGCTCTACGTGCGCGGCGACGATGCCTGGGTCGACGACTGGGGACGGCGCGCCCGCGAGCATGGCTTCAGCGCCTTCTGCTTCACGGTGGACAGTGCCTTCTACAGCCGGCGCGAGCGCGATCTCATCGGCCGCTTCGTCAAGCCGTGGCGCGCGACCGCGCCCGCCGGGATGCCGTACCAGGCCGCCCTCTCCTGGGAGCAGGTGAAACGGTTCAAGGACCGCCACGACCTGCCGCTCATCCTCAAGGGCATCGCCACCGCCGACGATGCGGAGCTCGCGGTACGGCACGGCGTCGAGGTGGTCTATGTCTCCAACCACGGCGGGCGCCAGCTCGATCATGGCCTGGGCAGCGCCGCGGTTCTGCCCGAGATCGTCGCCGCCGTCGGCCGGCGCGCCGAGGTCTGGGTGGACGGCGGCTTCATGCGCGGCTCGGATGTCGTCAAGGCGATCGCGCTCGGCGCGCGTTGCGTCGGCCTGGGACGCCTCGCCGGCCTCGGCCTGGCCGCGGCGGGCGTGGCCGGACTGGTGCGCGCGCTGGAGCTTCTGGAGGAGGAGGTCCGGGTCTGCCTCGGGCTGCTCGGCGTCACGTCGCTCGCCGGGCTCACCCCCGCGCACGTTGCCCCCGCGCCACCGGTGTTCGAGCCCGCGGCGCTCAGCGCGTTTCCGCTGCTCGGGGAAGGCCTCGAGAAGAATCGCCCGGGCTGAATCCCGGCGCTGGGCCGCGCCGGTTCCAAGCGAGTGAATCCGGGAACGATCCTAGACTCCCCTCCCTGTGCCTCGCTCGCAATCGCTCGCAACGGCAGCCGGGACGCGCGCATTCGCGTTCTTCCTGCTCGCCCTGTCAAACCTCTTCTGGGCCGGGAACTGGGTCATTGGCCGGGCGTTGCACGACGCGCTTGATCCGATCACGCTCAATTTCTGGCGCTGGGTAGGCGCGGCGCTGATCCTTGCGCCGTTCGCGTTGCCTGGCTGCGCGGCGAAGCAGGGGGTCATCTGGCGCAGTGCCGGCTTGCTCATGCTGCTCGCGCTCACCGGCGTGGCCCTGTTCCAGAGCCTGGTCTATCTCGGCCTCAGGACGACGACGACGGTCAACGCCGTATTGCTCAACTCCTCCGCGCCGGTGTTCATGCTGCTGTGCTCCTGGTCGATTGAGCGCGAGCGCGGCACGCGCCAGCAGGTCACCGGGATGCTGATCTCGCTCGTCGGCATCCTGGTCATCCTGTCGCGCGGCGAGTTCGAGAGCCTGCTCCGGCTCGAGTTTCACGCCGGCGACGCGTGGATCCTGCTTGCGATGCCGATGTGGGGAGTCTACTCGGTGCTCCTCAAGCGACGCCCGCCGGAGCTCGGCGGGGTGATTTTCCTGTTCTTGATCTCCGTCGGTGGCGTGATTCTGCTGGCACCGGCATTTGCGCTGGAAGCGCTGCGTGCGCCGCCACGGTGGCCCACCGCAGTCGAGGCCGCTGCCGTGCTCTACGTCGCGCTCGCCGCCTCGGTGGGCGCATTCATCTGCTGGAACCGCGGCGTCGCGATCGTCGGCGCGAACGCCGCCGGATTCACCCTGAATCTGCTGCCTGCTTTCGGCACGGTGCTGGCGATGATCTTCCTCGGCGAGGCGTTTCACGCGTTTCACGCCGCCGGAATCGGCGCGATCCTGCTCGGCGTCATAGTGGCGACGCGCACCACGCGCGCCGCGCCGGCATCGAAATAGAATCGCCGCGACAGTTGCGTACGCTCCCTCCTGCCGCGGAACGCGTGCGGCGCCCAAGCTGGCCGTGAAGAAACGCGGGGAAGGCAGCCCGTTTTCACGCCGTCTTCCGTTCCACGAGGTCCAGTTCCTTGATCATCTCGGCGCGCATGACGAACTTTTGCACCTTGCCGGTGACGGTCATGGGAAAGCCGTCGACGAATCTGATATAGCGTGGAATCTTGTAGTGCGCGATCTGACCCTTGCAGAAGGTCTGGATCTCCTCGGCGGTCGCGCTGGCACCGGGCTTCAGCTTCACCCAGGCGCAGAGCTCTTCGCCGTACTTCGCGTCGGGTACGCCCACCACTTGCACCGCCTCGACCTTGGGATGCCGGAAGAGGAACTCCTCCACCTCTCGCGGATAGACGTTCTCGCCGCCGCGGATCACCATGTCCTTGATCCGCCCCACGATGTTGCAGTAGCCGTCCGCGTCGATGGTGGCGAGGTCGCCGGTATGCATCCAACCGGCGCGATCGATGGCTTCGGCCGTCTTTTCCGGATCGTCCCAGTAACCGAGCATCACGGAATAGCCGCGCGTGCAAACCTCGCCGGGCGTCCCCGGCGGCACCACCCGGCCGTCGCCGTCGACGATCTTGGTCTCCACGTGCGGGTGGACGCGGCCCACCGTGCCGACCCGGCGCTCGAGCGGATCATCGCAGGACGTTTGGGTGCTCACGGGGCTGGTCTCGGTCATGCCGTAGGCAATGGTCACTTCGCGCATGTTCATCTCGCTGACGCAGCGCCTCATCACCTCGATCGGACAAGGCGAGCCCGCCATGATTCCGGTGCGCAGCGAGCTCAGATCGAAACGCCGGAATTCGGGATGTCCGAGCTCCGCGATGAACATCGTGGGGACGCCATACAGCGCGGTGCAGCGCTCCGCCGCGACCGCCTCGAGGGTCGCCAGCGGATCGAAGCCTTCCGAGGGATAGACCATGGCGGCGCCATGGGTGATGCAGGCGAGGTTGCCCAGTACCATGCCGAAGCAGTGGTAAAGGGGCACCGGAATGCAGATGCGGTCACGGTCGGTCAGGCGCATCGCCTCCCCGATGAAAAAGCCGTTGTTCAGGATGTTGTGGTGCGTGAGCGTCGCACCCTTGGGAGCGCCGGTCGTGCCGCTGGTGAACTGGATGTTGATCGGATCGTCGAATTGCAGCCTGGATGCCAGTTCCCCGAGCGCGGCCAGATGCCGGTCCCTGCCCATGCGCAGGACTTCGTCGAACGCATAGAAGCCGCGTGTTTCGTCGCGGCCGATGCGGATCAGCGTCGTCAACGCGGGCAGGCGCTTCGCCTGCAGCTCGCCCGGAGGGTCGCGGTCGATCTCGGGCGCGATCTCGCGCAGCATGGCGACGTAGTCGCTCCCCTTGAACCGGTCCGCGGTGACGAGCGCCTTGCAGCCGACCTTGTTGAGCGCGTACTCGAGCTCGGAAAGGCGGTAGGCGGGATTGACGTTGACGAGGATCAGGCCGGCTTTCGCGGCGGCGAACTGCGTGATCACCCATTCGCTGTTGTTCGGCGACCAGATGCCGATGCGGTCGCCGGGCGCGAGCCCGAGCGCGAGCAGGCCCGCGGCAAACGCGTCGACACGGGCCTTCAGCTCACCGTAACTCCAGCGGACATCCTGGTGCCGGACGATGAGCGCTGCGCGGTCGTGCCACCGCTCCGCGGCGCGGTCGAAATGCACCCCGATGGTCTCGCCGATGAGCGGCACGCTCGAGGCGCCCTGGACGTAGCTCTGAGTCAGTCTGGACATCGGTCTCTCCTCCGGTGAACGGTTAACCCGAGCCTCACGCTACGCGTGGCCCCCCCGGCGAGGAATCCCTCCGGCGGCAAGGTCCTCCTTCCCAAAAGGTAAGGTTTCCCGTCGGCTTGCCGCCCGGCGCGCCCGGTCGCAGAATGCGCGGGCCTGCCGGCCTGCGGCGCAGTCCAGCGGGGGAAAGCGGTGCAATGAAGAAGCTGCCGGAGCTGACCCGCCGCGAGCGCGACGTCCTGGCCGCGCTGTGCCGGCCGCTCGCGCGCGGGGCGGCGTTCACCGAGCCCGCGTCGATCCACGACGTTGCCGACGCGCTCGGCGTCAGCGAGGCCGCGGTGAAGCAGCACCTCGCCCATCTCTACGACAAGTTCGGCATCTTCGAGGGCGACGAGCGGCGGCGCGTGCGCCTCGCCAACGTGGCGCTTGGCGAGGGGGCGGTGAGTCGCCAGGGCCTCGATGGTGCGCCGCGGGACCCGGCGGCGGACCCGCTGGCGGAGGGCCGGGCCGCGGCGGCGTTGCGCAACTGGGCGCGGGCCTACGAGCAGCTGGCGCGGGCGGACCAGGCGGGCATAGCGCTGTCCCCGGGCGATCTCGAGGCCCTCGGCGAGGCCGCCATCTGGGTGGGGCGGCACGACGAGTCGGTCGCGGCGCGCCAGCGCGCCTACGCGATCCACGTTCGCGACGGCAACATCGTCGGGGCGGCCGCGGTGGCGCTCGCGCTCGTCATCAACCACGTCGCCCGGCTCAACCTCGC
>JBOIFD010000344.1:0-9996 GCA_050741515.1 Burkholderiales bacterium | reverse complement strand
GGCGAACCGGCTCAGGCCGGCGCGAAGAACGCGAGCGTCCGCGCCTCGATGCTCTGGCGCGGCGGGGCGTCCGGGGGCGAGGTCGGGTCGACGAACGAGGTGTGGGCGGTGAATCGCGCCCGGCCGTCCCGCTGCGAGTCGTACACCTTGAACACCAGCGCCTCGTCGCGGCGCATCTCGGGGAAGTAGAACCAGCGGTGCGCGGGGTTGTAGCGCACCTGGTAGGTCTCCCCGACCCGGTGCGGATAGCGGCGTTCGGCGGCGATCAGATCGGCCGGGGCGAGGCTCCGCGCATCGGCGATGGCGAGCGGGTTGGCCTGGATCGGCCGGTTGATGGCTCGCCATACCTGGATGATGGCGAAGCGGTGCTCGAGGAGCCGGTCCGCCTCGTCGGGGAGGAGCTCGCGGACGCGCTGCGGAGCGGACCACTCGGTGTAGTCGTTGTGCACCGACAGCACCGGCTCGCGGACCAGCTTCTCCTCCCGCTCGGCCTCGTCCCCGGAGCGCAACGTGTGATCGAAGACGGCGACGCGCGCGGCGCCCGAGACCTCCTTGATCAGCTGCTCGACCTCGGGATAGTAGACGGCCTTGAGCTCGGCCGCGTCGAAGAAGTCCACGACCCGGGTCGCATGCCGGACGAACTCGAAGCCGTTCTCGTCGAGCGAGAGCCGGTCGGCGAGCGGACGGCCGTCGCGGATCTCGACCGCCCGCCGCTCCTTCGCGCCGCTCGCGCGGCGATGGATGTTCCCGGGACCGAACGTCTCGTTCACCGGCTTCTCGCCGGTGTCGATCGCGTAGACGAGCTCGGCGGTGATCGCGGTGCCGGTGCCGACGGTCTGATCCATGATGAACGCTCCCGAGGACGCGGATTCCGGCGGGGCTGCCGACGAAGCGGTCGCTGCGTTGTCCCTCCCGCACCCGCCCCCTATACTGGCACGGTCGCCGGCCGAGCGGGAAGAGAACAATGAACCCAACGAACCTCGTGACTCGCGTGATCAACATCCTGCTGCAGCCGCGGAGCGAGTGGCCGGCGGCCGCGGACGAGCGGACCACCCCCGCGGCGCTCTACCTGCGCTACGTCGCGATCCTCGCGGCGCTCCCGGCCGTGGCGGGCTTCGTCAGCACGGCGCTCGTCGGGACGCTCACCTCCGGGCGCCTCAGCGCCGGCGTCGCCCTGGGGGCGGCGCTGACGAGCTACGCGCTCAGCCTCGGGATGGTGTTCGTCATGGGCCTCATCGCCGACGCGCTCGCGCCGCGCTTCGGCGGGCGACGAGCGCTCGATCAGGCGCTCAAGCTCGTCGCCTATTCCCTGACGCCCTCGTGGGTGGCCGGGCTCTTCACCTTCCTGCCCGTCGTCGCGTGGCTGATCACGCTCCTCGCGGGCCTGTACTCCCTTTACCTCTTCCACCTGGGGGCGCCGCTGCTGATGAAGGTGCCCGAGCGCGAGGCGACCGGCTACACGGTCGCGCTGTTCGCGATCGCGATCGTGATCGCGTTCCTCATCGGCACGCTGATCGCGGCCATGTTCGGCATGGGCGCCATCGGTATGATGGGGGCCATTGGACGCTTCTGACCGCGACCGAAAGGGCAACCCGTGACCAAGCTGACCCTGGCCCTCGCCTCCACGATCGTCGACAAGGCCATCGAGAAGGGGCGCGAGCGGCGCTTCAAGCCCCTCACCGTGGCGGTGCTGGACCCGGGCGGGCATCTCGTCGCGCTCAAGCGCGACGACGGGTCGGGCATCCTCCGCACCGACCTCGCGATCGGCAAGGCGTGGGGCCCCCTCGGGATGGGATTCGGGGGACGCGAGTTCGCCCGCCGGGCGACGGCCCAGCCGAGCTTCGTCGCGGCCCTGATCGGCGCCTCCGGGGGCCGCGTCGTGCCCGCCGCCGGCGGCGTGCTGATCCGCTCCGCCGGAGGCGAGATCCTGGGCGCCGTCGGCATCAGCGGGGACAACAGCGAGAACGACGAGGTCTGCGCGATCCACGGGATCGAGTCCGCGGGGCTCGCCGCGGACCCGGGGCCGCCGGCCGCCGCGTAGCCGGAAGGAGCGAGCCATGAACCGCGGCCAGGCCACCATCAGCCACGTCGTCCTCTACTGCTACGACTTCAAGCGGATGCTCGACTTCTACACCGGCGTGCTCGGCTTCCACCTGTCCGACCTCGGGCGGGCGCGCGGCAACGACATCTGCTTCCTGACCCTGGACCCGGAGACCGACCACCACCAGGTGGCGCTGGCGAGCGGGCGGCAGGGCCCGAAGGAAGCGGGCGCCTTGAACCACGTCGCGTTTCGCGTCAAGTCGCTGGCGGAGCTCCGGCGGCGGCACGCGACCCTGAAGCAGGCGGGCGTCGACGGCGTCGAGCTGATCACGCACGGGTCCTGGCTCTCGGTGTACTACCGCGACGTCGAGGGCAACCGGCTGGAGTTCTTCCGGGACACGCCGTACTACGTGCGCCAGCCGGTCGTCGAGCCGCTCGACATCGATCTCAACGCCTCCGAGGAGGAAGCGTGGCGCGCCATCGAGGCGAAGTACGGGCGGGACCCGAGCTTCAAGCCGATGGCGCAGTGGAAGGCCGAAGCGAGCAAATCGCGCGCCGACGCGACCGGGTAGCGGCCCCGGCCTTTACGCAACCCAAACGGCGTCGGGGTCCCGGCCCTCCTCGCGGCCACTAGAATCCCGGTCATGGACCGGCGCCGGTTCGTCTGCTCGTTAGCGCCCGCACTCGTTGCGCCCGCGTGGCTGTCCGGCGCGTGGGCGAGCACGGAACCGCGTGGGTCGCCGGTACCAGGGGGCGTCGCGAGAATCCGTCTCGGCGCCGCCGCGGAACCGCCGCGCGCGCACCTCGGCGGCGACCGCGTGCTCGTCATGCGCGACGGCGACGAGTGGGTCGCGCTCGTCGGCATCGCGCTCGCCACCAAGCCCGGCGCGAAGGTGCGGGTGGAAGCGGAGCTTGCCGGCGGCCGACGCGAGCGATTCGAGATCGACGTCGCGCCCAAGCGGTACGCCGCGCAGCATCTGACCGTGCCGCGGGACCAGGTGGAGGTCTCGGCGGAGAATCTCGCGCGCCACGAGCGCGAGCGGGAGCATCTCGACGGCGTGCTCAGGACGTTCAGCGCATCGCTTCCGGCGACGCTCGCCATGCGCCAGCCCGCGCCCGGGCGGCGCTCGGGCTCGTTCGGGCTGCGGCGCTACTTCAACGGCCAGGCGCGCAATCCGCACACCGGAATGGACATCGCGGCGCCCGCCGGCACGCCGGTGATCGCGGCGAACGCGGGACGCGTCGTCGACACCGGCGATTATTTCTTCCCCGGCCGGACCGTCATCCTCGACCACGGGCAGGGGCTGCTCTCGCTCTACGCTCACCTGAGCGCCGTCCAGACGGCCGTCGCGGATCCCGTGTCCGCCGGCACCGTCATCGGCAAGGTGGGCGCCACGGGCCGCGTCACCGGACCGCATCTGCACTTCGCGGTGTACCTCAACGCGGTCGCCGTCGATCCGGCGCTGTTTCTGCCGGACTAGGCGGGGCGAGCGTACCGGCTCCGGCACCGATCAACGGCTACGCGCACGACCCCATCCTCGGAGAGGAGGGGGATAATCCCATCCCCATGCAGACCGCCCGCGACCTCCATAGCTACCGCAGGCACTGGGCCGAGCGCTTCGGCACGGCGCCGTTCCTGCCCATGTCGCGCGCCGAGATGGACGAGCTCGGCTGGGACAGCTGCGACGTGATCGTGGTGACGGGCGACGCGTACGTCGATCACCCGAGCTTCGGCATGGCGATCATCGGGCGCGTGCTCGAGGCCCAGGGGTTTCGCGTCGGCATCATCGCGCAGCCCGACTGGCGGAGCCGCGAGCCGTTCGCCGCGCTCGGCCGGCCGAACCTGTTCTTCGGCATCACGGCGGGGAACATGGACTCGATGGTGAACCGCTACACCGCCGACCGCCGCATCCGCAGCGACGACGCGTACACCCCGGGCGACGTCGGCGGCAAGCGCCCGGATCGCTCGGTGATCGTCTACGCGCAGCGCGCACGCGAGGCCTTCAAGGACGTGCCGATCGTCGTCGGCGGCATCGAGGCCTCGCTGCGGCGCATCGCCCACTTCGACTACTGGTCGGAGAAGGTGCGCCGCTCGATCCTGCTCGACGCGAAAGCCGACCTGCTCGTCTACGGCAACGCCGAGCGGCAGATCTGCGAGATCGCGCACCGGCTCGCCGCCCGCGAGAGCGTTCACGACCTCACCGACCTGCGCGGCACGGCGTTCGTGCGCGACTCGCCGCCGCCGGACTGGATCGAGATCGACTCGACGCATCTCGACACGCCCGGACCTCTGAACCCGCCGGTCGATCCGTACGCGATGGCGGACAACGCGGGGACGAAGCCGGCGCAAACCCTGCCGCCCGGGCATAACGTCGTGCGCTTCGAGCGCCGCGTGAAGAACGCCGACCGCGACCGCAGCGTCATCCGGCTCCCGGCGTACGAGCAGGTCGCGGAGGACCCGGTGCTGTATGCGCACGCCTCGCGCATCCTGCACGTGGAGTCCAATCCCGGCAACGCCCGCGCGCTGGTGCAGCGCCACGGCGGCAGCGACGTGTGGCTCAACCCGCCGCCCATTCCGCTCGCGACGAAGGAGATGGACTGGGTGTACGAGCTGCCGTACCGGCGCCGGCCGCACCCGTCCTACGGCGACGCGAAGCTCCCGGCGTACGAGATGATCCGCTTCTCGATCGCGATCCAGCGCGGCTGCTTCGGCGGCTGCACGTTCTGCTCGATCACCGAGCACGAGGGACGCATCATCCAGAGCCGCTCGGAGGACTCGGTGATCCGCGAGATCGAGACCGTGCGCGACACGGTCCCGGGCTTCACCGGCGTGATCTCCGACCTCGGCGGCCCGACCGCCAACATGTACCGCCTCGCGTGCAAGAGCCGCGAGATCGAGAGCGCGTGCCGCCGGCCCTCGTGCGTGTATCCCGGCATCTGCCCGAACCTCGACACCGATCACGCGCCGCTCGTCCGGCTCTACCAGCGCGCGCGCGAGGTGCCGGGCGTCAAGAAGGTGCTGATCGCCTCGGGCGTGCGCTACGACCTGGCGATCGAGTCCCCCGAGTACGTGAAGGAGCTCGCGCAGCACCACGTCGGCGGCTATCTCAAGATCGCACCCGAGGCGATCGCGGAAGGCCCGCTGTCCAAGATGATGAAGCCGGGCGTCGGCGCGTACGACCGCTTCAAGGCGCTCTTCGACCGCTATTCGAAGGCGGCGGGCAAGGAGCAGTACCTCATCCCGTACTTCATCGCGGCGCACCCCGGCACGACCGACGAGGACATGCTGGAGCTCGCGCTGTGGCTGAAGCGGAACGGGTTTCGCGCCGACCAGGTCCAGGCATTCCTGCCGTCACCGATGGCGACCGCGACCGCCATGTATCACAGCGGCAAGAATCCGCTCCGGCGCGTGTCGCGCACGAGCGAGGAAGTGATCGTTCCGAAAGGCCTCAAGGTGCGCCGCCTGCACAAGGCGTTCCTGCGCTACCACGACGCGAACAACTGGCCGGTGCTGCGTGACGCTCTGCGGCGCATGGGCCGCGCCGATCTCATCGGCAGCGGCAAGCATCAGCTCGTGCCCGCGCATCAACCGCTGGGGACGGGGGGCGCGCACGAGGGCAAGCGGAGGACGCAGCGGCCGTTCCGCACCCAGCACACGGGGCTGCCGACGACGCCCGCCGCGCGCGAGGCGGCCGGCCCGCGCAAGCGTCACAAGGCCTGAGCCGCGCCGAACGGCGTCGCGCTACGTGCGCCGGACCCGCGGCAGCAGCTTCGCGAGCTCGGTGCCGTGGACGACCCGGATGCCCTTCTCGCGGGCGAACTTGAGCGCGCCGTCGGTGACCTCGCCCGTCGCGACGTAGATGCACTCGTGCGCGTCGCGCGCGCGCTTCGCTTCATGCAGTTCGCGCAGCGGATCGACGCCGGTGCGGGCGACTTTCCAGCGCTTGCAGGCCACCAGCGAGGTGCGTCCGCCCTTGGTCATCTCGAAGTCGGCCGCCGGGCCGGCGAGCCTGCTCACGCTGTAACCATCACCGCGGAAGGCAGCCTCCAGCGCGCCGGAGAAATCGCCCCACGACATCGCCCGAACCGCTTCGAGCGTACCGACGACCCGCGCCGTGCCCGGCCGGCGAAGCTGCCGCCAGCCGGCGATCGCCCCGATCACGATGAACGGCAGCGCGGCGAACACGGCATAGGCCACCGGCACCCCGGGCAGCACGAGCCGCACCATCGCGACGATCCCCGCGGCGATGGCGATGCTGATCCACCACGGCGAGCGCAGCAGGATCGCGAACAGCGAATCCTTGGCCATCCGCAGCTTCATGTTCCGCTCCGTCGGCCGCGGCCGAAAGACCCGGCCCGGCTAGTACCGCTTGCCGGAGCTGAACTCGACCTTCAGGCGCGCCACCTGCTTCCGCACCGCCTCGACCTCGGCGCGCGCGGCTTCCTCCTTGAGCCTGAGCTCCTCGCTCGTGCCGCCGCCGGGCGCGCCCCGCTCGCGCTCGACTTCCGCCTGCACGTCCCGATAGCGCGCGATGGCCGTGTTCCAGGACTCCACGACTCGCTGCTCCTGCTCGCGCCACGTCTTGCGCTTGTCCATGAATTTCCCTTGCCGAAATCCAACAAAAAGGCCCGGTCGCCCGGGCCTTGTTTCATCGTGCCGCCACGATCAGGTGATCGGCCTGATGTTGGTCGCCTGCTCGCCTTTGGCGCCAGTCGCGACGTCGAACGAAACCTTCTGGTTCTCCTTCAGCGATTTGAAACCGCTGTCCTGGATCGCCGAGAAGTGCGCGAACAGATCCTTGCCCCCGCCATCCGGGGTGATGAAGCCGTAACCTTTCGCGTCATTGAACCACTTGACTGTACCCGTAGCCATAAGTCTTCCTGAAAGTTGAAAAGGGCGCTGGAATTTCAAGAAAGAACGGCTCGATGGGGGCAGCGCGAGCGCTGCGGCTAACCAGCTGTTTCGCTGCTTGAGAATCCCGCAGGCGTCTTATACAGGGCCGCGCGCGGGGGGTCAACGGGCCCGTCGCCGGACGGTCCCCGTTGCGCACTGCCGCACGCCCGACCGGCCCCCCTTGACCCCACCCGTCCCGGGTTCACCGCCGCGAGTGGGCCCGCCCCCGCCGGCGAAACCGACGGTCTGCCGGGCCTGCCGATCAGCGGTGCCGGCGAGCCAGGGAGACGCCCGCTGCGGAAGGCGTCGGCCGCGCCTCGTGCGCGGACTGGTACGGCGACTCGCGGCCGCTGTTCCTGCGCGGGCGCGTGCTCGCGCTGACGGGCCGCCGGGCCCCCGCGTTCGGCTACAATCGCGGCGTCGGCAATCCGTTCGCGGGCGCATGCGGCTCCCTCTCGTGCCCGAGCCTCGACCATGAGACTTTCGCTCCGCTTCGTGCTCCCGCTCCTGCTCGTGATCGGCCTGGTCGCGTACGCGGTGCAGCCGCTCGTCGACCAGCTCACGCTGAAGTGGTTCGTGCGCGATCTCGACATCCGCGCGATGCTGATCGCCAACACGCTGGAGGAGCCGCTCGAGGACCTCGCGCGCGCCAACGCGAGGACCAAGATCGGCGTGCTCTTCAACCGCATCGCCGAGGACGAGCGCCTGTACGCGATCGGCTTCTGCGACACCCAGCGCCGCCAGTTCGTCGGCACCCGGAACCTCCCCGCCGACCTCGGCTGCGGCGGCCTGGACCGCTTCGCCGACGGCAGCCTCGCGGTGCTGCCGAGCGCGAAGGGCCCGCTGCACGTGGCCGTCGAGCGGGTCGGTTCCGACACCGAGCAGCTCGGCCGGCTCGTGATCGTGCACGACATGAGCTTCGTCGCGCGGCGCAGCGAGGAAACCAAGCGGTACGTGTTCTGGTTCCTGGTCGCGCTCGGCGCGCTCATGTCCGTGATCACCGTGGTCGTCGCCCAGCTCAGCTGGCGCGGCTGGGTGCAGGGCATGAAGGCGATCCTGCGCGGGGAGGGCCTGGTGCGGCCGACCGAACGGATCGTGATGCCCGAGCTGCAGCCGCTCGCGCGCGACCTGCGGACGCTCGTGCGCGAGCTCGAGTCGAGCTACCGCCCCCGCGACGAGAGCCAGGTCACCTGGTCGGCGGAGAGCCTGCGCGCGATCCTGCGCGCCGACCTGCGCGGGGAGGAGATCCTCGTGGTCTCGAACCGCGAGCCCTACATCCACGTGCGCCGCGGCGCCCGCATCGAGGTGCAGCGGCCGGCGAGCGGCGTCGTCACGGCGCTCGAGCCGATCATGCGCGCCTGCTCCGGCACCTGGATCGCGCACGGCAGCGGCTCGGCCGACCGCGAGGTGGTCGACCGGCACGACCGCGTCGGCGTTCCGCCCGACAAGCCGCGCTACCGCATCCGCCGGGTGTGGCTGAGCGCCGAGGAAGAGGCCGGCTACTACTACGGGTTCTCCAACGAGGGGCTGTGGCCGCTCTGCCACATCGCCCACGTGCGGCCGACCTTCCGCGCCGAGGACTGGAACCGCTACGCGGAGGTGAACCGCCGCTTCGCCAAGGTGGTCGTGGCCGAGGCGCGCAGCGCCAACCCGATCGTCCTGGTGCAGGACTACCACTTCGCGCTGCTGCCGAAGCTCATCCGCGACGAGCTGCCCGACGCGACCATCATCACGTTCTGGCACATCCCGTGGCCGAACCCCGAGGCGTTCGGGATCCTGCCCTGGCGCGAGGAGGTGCTCACCGGGCTGCTCGGGTCGAGCATCCTCGGCTTCCACACCCGCTTCCACGTGAACAACTTCGTCGACACCGTGGACCGCGTGCTCGAGGCCCGCGTCGACCGCGAGACGCTGAGCGTCACCCACGGCGGGCGCACGACCGCGGTGAAGCGCTATCCGATCTCGGTCGAGTGGCCGCCGTCCGAGGCGGCCACTTGGCGGCCGATCGAGGAGTGCCGCGGCGCGGTGCGCGCCCGCTACGCGATCGGCGCCGACGTCGCGATCGGCGTCGGCGTGGACCGCATGGACTACACCAAGGGGATCCTGGAGCGGTTCCGCGCCGTCGAGCGCCTGTTCGAGCTCGAGCCGCAGTGGATCGGGCGGTTCACCTTCGTGCAGATCTGCGCGCCGACCCGGGCGCGCATCGAGCAGTACCAGGAGTTCGAGGCCCAGGTGCGCAGCCTCGCGACCAGGATCAACGCGCGGTTCGCGCGCGGCAGCTGGTCGCCGATCGCGCTGCGCGTCGAGCACGCCGAGCCGCCCGAGGTCTACGAGCTCTTCCGCGCCGCGGACGCGTGCGTCGTCTCCAGCCTGCACGACGGCATGAACCTCGTCGCGAAGGAGTTCGTGGCCGCGCGCGACGACGACCGCGGCGTCCTGATCCTCAGCCAGTTCACCGGCGCGGCGCGCGAGCTGCCCGAGGCGCTGATCGTGAACCCCTATGACATCGACCAGTGCGCCGCCGCCCTCCATCTCGCCCTCACGATGCCGGCCGAGGAGCAGCGGGATCGCATGCACATCATGCGGGGGCTGGTGCAGGACTTCAACGTCTATCGCTGGGCGGGGCGGATGCTGCTCGACGCGGCGACGATGCGGCAGCGCGGCCGGATCACCGAGCGCGCGGCCGGGACGGTGATCCCGCTGCGCCGCGAGGGCGCGTAGCCGGGGCTGCGGAGTGGTCCGGCGGCCCACGCCCGGTGCGAGCGCGCGCGATGCGCCGGCCGAGCTCGCGCGCATCGCCCGCTTGCCCCGCGAGACCGCGCTCTTCCTCGACGTGGACGGCACGCTGCTCCACATCGCGGCCACCCCGGACGCGGTGACGATCGAGCGCGCGACGGTCGAGCTGCTCGGCCGGGTGCACCGGGCGACCGGCGGCGGGCTCGCGCTCATCACCGGCCGCCGGATCGGCGACATCGACCGCCTGTTCGCGCCGCTCGTGCTCCCGGTCGCCGGCCAGCACGGCTTCGAGCGGCGCGGCGCGGCCGGAGCCGTGCACCGGCACGCGC
>JBOIFD010000343.1:0-5982 GCA_050741515.1 Burkholderiales bacterium | reverse complement strand
CGCGTAGCCGCAGCCCGTGCCTGCCGGCCGCCGTCTCGGAGGCGAGGACGAGCGCACACGCACCATCGTTCACTCCGGACGCGTTCCCGGCGGTCACGGTCCCGTCCGGCCTCACCACCCCTTTCAGCTTCGCGAGCGTGTCCAGGGTCGTGTCGGGTCGCGGGTGCTCGTCGGCAGCGAAGACGACCGGCTCGCCCTTCCGCTGCGGCAGCGTGACGGGGACGATCTCGCTCCCGAAGAAGCCCGCGCGGTGGGCCGCGGCCCAGCGGCTCTGGCTGCGCAGCGCGAACGCGTCCTGATCGGCGCGCGCCACCTCGAAGTCGTGCGCGACGTTCTCGGCCGTCTCGGGCATCGAGTCGATCCCGTACTTCTCCCTCATCAGCGGGTTCACGAACCGCCAGCCGATCGTCGTGTCCTCGATCTTCGCCGCGCGCGCGAACGCGCTGTCGGCTTTCGCCAGCACGAACGGCGCGCGGGTCATGCTCTCGACGCCGCCGGCGATCACGAGCTCGGCCTCGCCGGCCTTGATCGCGCGCGCCGCGAGCCCCACCGCATCGAGGCTGGAGCCGCACAGCCGGTTCACGGTCGCGCCGGGCACCTCCTTCGGGAGCCCGGCGAGCAGGAGCGCCATGCGCGCGACGTTGCGGTTGTCCTCGCCCGCCTGGTTCGCGCAGCCGTACACGACGTCGTCGAGCGCGCCCCAGTCGACCGCCCGGTTGCGCTCGACCAGCGCCTTGAGCGGGAGCGCGGCGAGATCGTCCGTACGGACCGCGGCGAGCGCGCCGCCATAGCGGCCGAACGGCGTGCGGATCGCATCGCAGATGAAAGCTTCGGGCATGACGGTTCTCCTGGCGAGGGCAGGTTCGAGAATACCCCAGCGCACGGCCGGGCTCCGCAGCGGAACGCGCTGCTGTCAGAATAGCCGTCCGTTCCACGCCAGCACCCGACGGGAAGGACGCGCCGATGCTAAACGACGAAGCACTCGATCTGATCCTCCGCAAGGCGCGCAGCCACAACGCTTTCTCGGGCGAGGTGACCGACGCACAGCTGCGCGCGCTCTGGGATCTCGTGAAATGCGGTCCGACCACGGGGAACTCGCAGCCGCTGCGGATCCTGTTCCTGCGCAGCCGCGGGCAGAAGGAGCGGCTCCGGCCGCACTTGAGCCCCAGCAACGTCGACAAGGCGCTGAATGCGCCGGTCACGGCGCTGCTTGCCTACGACCTCGCGTTCTACGAGCTGCTGCCGCGCTTCTTCCCGCGCAATCCGGCCATGCGGAACGTCTACGCCGGCGACGAGAAGAAGGCGTTCACCGAGACGACGGCGCTGCGCAACTCCAGCCTGCAGGGCGGCTACTTCATCGTCGTCGCGCGGGCGCTCGGCCTCGACACCGGCGCGATGTCGGGCTTCAACAACGCCGGCGTCGATCAGGAGTTCTTCGCCGGCACGACGCTCAAGTCGAACTTCCTCTGCGCGCTCGGCAAGGCCGACTGGTCGAAAGTGCATCCGCGCGACCCGCGGCTCGAGTTCGACGAGGCGTGCCGGATCCTGTAGCCGGAGGTCATCATGGACGAGCCACTGCGCAAGGCCGCGCTCGAGTACCACCGCCTGCCGAGGCCGGGCAAGATCTCGATCTCGCCGACGAAAGGCCTCACCAACCAGCGCGATCTCGCGCTCGCGTACTCGCCCGGCGTCGCCTACGCCTGCCTGGAGATCAGGGACCATCCCCGGGAAGCGGCCAGCCTCACGTCGCGCGCGAACCTCGTCGGCGTCGTGACCAACGGCACCGCGGTCCTCGGCCTGGGCAACATCGGGCCGCTCGCGGCCAAACCGGTGATGGAGGGCAAGGCGTGCCTGTTCAAGAAGTTCGCCGGCATCGACGTCTTCGACATCGAGCTCGCGGAAGCCGACGCCGACGAGCTGGTCGCGCACGTGGCCGCGCTCGAGCCGACGCTCGGCGGCGTGAATCTCGAGGACATCAAGGCGCCGGAGTGCTTCTACATCGAGCAGAAGCTCCGCGAACGCCTCGACATCCCGGTCTTCCACGACGACCAGCACGGCACGGCAATCATCTCCGCCGCGGCGATCCTGAACGCCATGCAGATCGTCGGCAAGCGGCTCGAGGACATCAAGCTCGTCTGCTCGGGCGCCGGCGCCGCCGCGATCGCCTGCCTGGATCTGCTCGTGCGGCTCGGGGTGAAGCGGCAGAACATCTTCGTCACCGACTCGAAAGGCGTGATCTACGCGGGCCGCGAGCCGAACATGGAGCCGAACAAGGCGCGCTACGCGCAAGCGACCAAAGCGCGAACACTCGGCGACGTCATCGACGGCGGCGACGTCTTCCTCGGCGTCTCCACCAAGGGTGTCCTGACCAAGGACATGGTGAAGCGCATGGCGTCGAAGCCGGTGATCCTCGCGCTCGCGAACCCGGACCCGGAGATCACGCCCGAGGACGCGAAAGCGGCCCGCGCCGACGTCATCATCGCCACCGGGCGCTCCGACTATCCGAACCAGGTGAACAACGTCCTGTGTTTCCCGTTCATCTTTCGTGGCGCGCTCGACGTCGGCGCGACCAAGATCACCGACGAGATGAAGCTCGCCTGCGTGCGGGCGCTCGCCGAGCTCGCGCAGGCCGAGCAGTCCGACATCGTCGCCACGGCCTACGGCGGCGAGGCGCTCTCGTTCGGCCCCGAGTACATCATCCCGCGCCCGTTCGATCCGCGGCTCATCCTGAGGATCGCGCCGGCGGTGGCGAAGGCGGCCATGGACTCGGGCGTCGCGACCCGCCCGATCGCCGACTTCGACGCCTACCGACAGAAGCTGAACGCGTTCGTCTACCACTCGGGCACGATCATGGCGCCGGTGTTCGCGGCGGCGAAGCAGGCGCCGAAGCGCGTGATCTACGCCGAGGGCGAGGAAGAGCGGGTGCTGCGCGCGGTGCAGGTCATCGTCGACGAGGGCCTGGCGAAGCCGATCCTCATCGGGCGGCCCGAGGTCGTCGACATGCGCATCGAGCGGTGCGGCCTGCGGCTCGCCGCCGGCCGCGACTTCGAGGTCGTGAATCCGGAGAGCGATCAGCGCTACCGGGAGGTCTGGACCGGCTACCACAAGCTGATGGCCCGGCACGGCGTCACGCCCGACACCGCGAGGGAGCAGGTCCGGCAGTACCCGACCCTGATCGGCGCGATGCTGATGCGGCGCGGCGACGCGGACGCGATGCTGTGCGGCATGGTCGGCCGCTACGCGGACCATTTGCACCACGTCGCGAACGTGCTCGGGCGGGAGGCGGGCGCGAAGATGTTCGCGGCCATGAACGTGCTCCTGCTCGACCGGCACACGCTCTTCATCTGCGACACCTACGTGAACGAGAACCCGACCGCCGAGCAGATCGCCGAGATGGCGCTCATGGCGACCGAGGAGATGCGCCGCTTCGGGATCGCGCCGAAAGTGGCGCTGCTCTCGCACTCCAACTTCGGTAGCGACGACTCGCCGGCCGCCCGCAAGATGGCCGAGGCCGCTCAGATCCTCGCGCGGACGGCGCCCGACCTCGAGGTCGACGGCGAGATGCACGGCGACGCCGCGCTTTCCGAGGAGATCCGCATGCGCGCGTTCCCGGAGTCGCGCCTCAAGGGCGAGGCGAACCTCCTGGTGATGCCGAACCTCGACGCGGCCAACATCGCTTTCAACCTGCTGAAGGTCACCGGCGGCGAGGGCATCACCGTCGGCCCGATCCTGCTCGGCGCGGCGCGGCCGGTGCACATCCTCACCCCCAGCGCGACCGTGCGCCGGCTGGTGAACATGACCGCGCTAGTGGTGGTCGAGGCCGCCGATCAGCGGCAGCAGGTGGATTGGTAGGGGGCGGCGCCGTCGCCGCTGGGGCTCTTCGCTCTCAGGTCGTACTGAAGAGGCGAAGCTTGCCTTCGATCGAGAGGCGCGTGAACTTGTAGAAGTGCCAGTGGGTCACGCACCGGTTCATGAACTGGGCGAACCCGACCACGTCCCTGCGGTACTTGAGGTTCACCTGAAAGAAGTACCGGAGGTAGACCCTCCCGACGCTCCAAACGGCGCGCTCCTTGAACAGCGCGCAGCCGAGTGTCCACAGGAGAATCAGTCCGTAGCCGAGGGTCGGAACCAGCTTCCCTTCGCCCGCCCTCCCCGAGATCGCGGCGCGCCGGCGGTGGTACTCGGGGAAACGGTAGACGCGGAAGTACCGATCGAAGAACGCCTCGGGCGTGTAGAGGCGGCGAACGAGGTCCCAGTACCCGCGCTGCAGCTCCTCGCGCGTCATCAGTTTCGGGACGATGTTGCAGTTCGGGTCGTCCTCGACCAGGCGTCCCTCCCCCTTGAGGCGCGCGTAGAGCGGGGTCTTGTGGATCGCGGCGAGCATGCCGACCATGGCGAGGAGGACGCCGTTCTCCTGGATGAACTTGTACTGGTCCTCGAAGATCGCCTTGTCGTCGTTGTCGAACCCGACGATGAACCCGGCATGGACGTCGATCCCCGCGTTCTGAACTCGCGCGATCTTCGCTTCCATGGAGTCGCCGTGAGTGTTCTGAAACTTTTTCGTCTCGTTGAGCGAGGCCATGCGGGGCGTCTCGATCCCGATGAAGACGTGGCGGAAGTTGGCCGCGTAGAGGAGCTCGAGCAGCTCCTGGTCGTCGGCGAGGTTGATGCTCGCCTCGGTCGAGAGCCGGAGCGGGTAGCCGTTTTTCTCCTGCCAGGGGACGATCAGCCGCAAGAGCTCCTTCGCCGCCTTCTTGTTGCCGATGAAATTGTCGTCGACGAGGAAGGCGGAGAAGAACCCCGCCTTCCGCAGGTCCTCCAGCTCCTCGATGATCTGCTCCGGCCGCTTCGTGCGGGGCCGTCGCCCGAACGTGACGATGATGTCGCAGAACTCGCACAGAAACGGACACCCGCGCGAGAACTGCAGCGCGCCGGAGGCGTAGCGCCCGACCTTGAGCAGGTCGTAGCGCGGCTTCGGAACCTTCGTCATGTCGGTCCGGTCGGCCTGCTCGTAGACCTTCTTCGTCGGCCGCCCCGCGGCGAAATCCTCCAGGAACTCGGGCCAGGTGGTCTCGGCTTCGCCGACGAAGAGGACATCGCAGAGGCCATCGAAGTACGACTCGTTCACCGCGGCGTAGGCGCCGCCGACGGCGGTAAAGATCTCGAGCTCGCGTAGGCGGAGGAGGATCTCGCGCATGCGCTTCTGCTGGACGTTCATCCCCGTGACGCCCACGATGTCGAAGCGGCGTAGCCGGTCGAAGTCGATGTCCTCCACGTTCTCGTCGAGGAGCTCGACCTCGTGAGGGGCGGGCACCAGCCCAGCGACGGCGGGAAGCGCGCCCGTGATCATCGTGCAGCGCTTGTCGCCCGGATACAGCGGGAGGGCGTAGTCGAAGCCCCAATACGAGGGCTCGAACTTCGGGTTCACGAGGCAGATCGAGAGCCGCTTCGGCGGGGAGGCGGGCGGGAGGTGGCGTCGTCGCGGCTCGAAGCGCACCACGTGTGGCGTGGCGGCATCGCCGGTCGCGGGAAGTGTCGTCGCGGTGGTCAAGCCCTTACCCTGCGTGTGGTGATCCTCATGAGCGGCGTCGCGTCTGCGGACGGCTTGTCTAGGTTTCGAAGTGTAGTTCAAACTCCATCGGACTGAGGCCGCCGAAACTCGGTTGTCGACGCCGCGCGGATCGTAGAAGCGCTTGATGTCGTCGAACAGGCCCGCTCGTGCTTCATCCCGAGTCCGAAGCCTCGCGGCGGTTCGCAGGCGGCCCGGCGCTCACTTCAGGTTCCGGGCGAGGAACTCCATCGTCCGGCGCCACGCCAGCTCCGCCGCCGCGGGGTTGTACTCGGTGATCGGCAGCTTTCCGGCGCCGACGGCGGTCTCGTTCGCGAAGGCGTGCTGCGCCTCGTAGCGGTGGAACTCGAAGCGCACGTTCGCCTGCTTGAGCTTCTGCTCGAGGGTGTCGACGGTGGCGATCGGGAACGGGA
>JBOIFD010000342.1:0-6657 GCA_050741515.1 Burkholderiales bacterium | reverse complement strand
CGGCGCGCGCGGCTTGACCGCCGCAGCGTGCGCGTGGTCGATGTCCGGCCAGTCGCGGTGCGACGGGCTGAGCCGGTTCGCGACGCCCGCCCACGTCGCGTCCTCGACGAGCCCGCCGATCGCGTCGCGCGCCGGCGGCTCTCCGACACCCACCCAGAGCAGGCAGTCCGGCTGCTCCCGCTCCGCCGGCGCGAGATCCGGGTCGCGGTCGAGGCCGAGCACGCGCGCGACCTCGGCATCGCCGGCGTCGGCGAGGTAGTGCGTGCGCCACCCGAGCGCCGCGGCGGCATACGCGACCGCCGCGATCGCGTGGCCGCAGTCGTGGTTGCAGTAGCGGAACGCGCGGATGCCGTACTTCCACGCCTCGCGCCAGTAGACCGAAGCGAGCCCCACGAGCACGCCGCCCGCCAGCGCGGACGGGCGGGCGAGCCCCGCGCGGCGCTCGAGCGCGTGATCCCGGCTCGCGTAGTGATAGACGCCGGCCTCGAGCCCCGGCAGGCGCGGGCCGACGACGTAGCCCTCGGTCGGATGCAGGTTGCCGCTCGAGGGATTGCAGCGCAGCGCCCAGGACGTGCCGCGGTACGACTTCCAGGCCGAGATCGCGAGCGAGAGCTCGAGGAGGAGCGCGATCGCGTCGCGGTCGAGCGGCGCCGGCCCGGGCAGCGCGCCGCGCCGCAGCTCGTTGAAGCGGATCGAGAGCTCGTCCGCCACGAGCGGCAGCTCGACGCGCGGCGCGCCGGCGTAGGTGCGGAACGGATCGGGCTGCGTCGCCCAGTCCATGGTTCCCGGCCCGGGCGCATAGCGCTCGAGCTGATGCTTCGAGCGGGCGTGGTACTCGAGGATCGGCTGGGCGTCCATGCGTAGGCGCGAGTGTAAGCGCCGCGCGCACGCCGAGCGTCCGGCTGGTTTCGAGCCCGCCGCTCCCCGAGAGCGAGCCGCTCGCGTGGGCTCGTGCTCGGGCGCAGCCTCAGCCCCGCGACCGCGACCTCGTCGGACCGGGACCCTCAGGGGTTGTCAGGTCATGTCAATCTGTCTAGAATAGCCTGGTGGAAAGGGCCACGATCTCGGAGCTGAAGAACCGCCTGAGCGCGTATCTGAAGAAGGTGCGGGCGGGCGAAACCGTGCTGATCCTCGACCGCGACCAGCCGGTCGCGCGGCTCGAACGGGTCGTCGCCGAGGAGCGCGGTCAGGACCGGCTCACCCGGCTCGAGCGGTCCGGCCTCTTGCGCCGCGCCACGCGTCCGCTCGCGGTGAAGACGCTGCGCGGCACCGCGCCCAAGCCGAAGCAGAGCGTCGTCCAGGCGCTCCTCGAGGAGCGGAACGAGAGCCGGTGAGGTTCTGGGACGCGTCGGCGATCGTGCCGCTCCTCGTCGACGAGCCCACCCGCGAGGCGCTCCTCACGCTGCTCGAGCAGGACCCCGTGATGCTCGTGTGGTGGGCGACGCCCGTGGAATGCGCCTCCGCCCTGGCGCGCCGCGAGCGGGAGGGCGCGCTCGCCCTCGGCGAGGCGACCGAGGCGCTCGACCGGCTGAGCTCGCTCGGCGCGAGCTGGCAGGAGGTGCTGCCGTCGGAGGCGGTCCGCAGCGTCGCGCAGCGACTCCTGCGCGTCCACCCGCTGCGGGCCGCGGACAGTCTGCAGCTCGCCGCTGCGATCGTCGCCGCCGAAGGCGAGCCGGCGACGCTGGAGTTTGTCGGTCTCGACACTCGACTCAACGACGCGGCGACGCGCGAGGGGTTGCGAATCGTGCGCGCGTAGCGCCCGCGCCGGCGCAGCCGCCGCTCACTGCACGCGATAGAAGTCGGCCCGCTCCCCGACGCCCGCCTCGCCGAACGCCGTCCGCCGCTTCTGGCACTGCGGACAGCGCCCGCAGTGCACCGGATGGCCGAGCAGGCACGAGTACGTGGTGTCGTAGTCGACGCCGAGCTCCACGCCGCGGCGCACGACCTCGCTCTTCCCGAGGCTCACGTACGGCGTGCGCAGCTCGACGCCGCCCAGCAGCCCGCAGGTCAGCCGGAACTGGGCGAGAAACGCGTGCGACGCCGACGGATAGTCGAGCGTGTCGCCGTGGTTCACCGCCAGGTACAGCTTCGCGGCGCCGAGATTGGTCGCGTACGAGAGCCCGAGGCTCAGCGCGACGAGGTTCCGGTGCGGCAGCGGCACGTGCGCCTTGCGGTCCTGGCCGCGCCGGAAGGTCGCGCCGACCCGCGCGAGGTCGAGCGCGACGAGCTCGACGCCGAGCGGCTCGCAGTGGCTCTCGGCCGCGCGGCGCTCCAGCGCCGCCGCGCGCTGGCCGTAGTCGATGAACAGCGCCTGCACCTGCTCGCCGGCGCGGGCGAGCTGATGGAGGAGCGTGGTGCTCTCGACGCCGCCGGAGACGAGCAGGATCGCGGGGCCGTCCATGGCGCCGCGAAGCGTAGCACGCGAGCTTATAATCGCCTCGATGAGCTACTACGCCAGGCACGTCTTCTTCTGCTGCAACCAGCGCGACGCCGGCGCGGCGTGCTGCCAGAACCACGACGCCGATGCGATGCGCGCCTACTGCAAGGACCGCGTCAAGGAGCGCAAGCTCGCCGGGCCGGGCAAGGTGCGCGTGAACAAGGCCGGCTGCCTCGACCGCTGCGAGGAGGGCCCCTGCATCGTGGTGTACCCCGACGCCGTCTGGTACACCTACGTCGACAAGTCCGACATCGACGAGATCATCGAGGAGCACCTCGTCCACGGCCGGGTCGTCGACCGCCTGCGCTTATGACCCGCAAGCCGGAGCGGGCGCTCGTCGCGGGCGCCGCCGGCGACATCGAGGTCGTCGTCGATCAACCGGCGGGGTCCCCGACCGAGGCCGCGGACCAGGCGGCACGCGGCGTCGCGCTCGTCGCCCACCCCCACCCGCTGTTCGGCGGGACGCTCGACAACAAGGTCGCGCAGACGCTGGCGAGAACCTTCACCGAGCTCGGCTACGTCGCGATCCGGCCGAACTTCCGCGGCGTCGGCGCGAGCGCAGGCGAACACGACGAGGGCATCGGCGAGACCGACGACCTCGTGCGCGTCGTCGACTGGGCGCACGGGCGCGTCGGCCCGCTGCCGGTCGCGCTCGCCGGGTTCTCGTTCGGCGCCTTCGTGCAGACGCGCGTCGCGAAGCGCGTGAAGCCCGAACGCATGGTGCTCGTCGGCGTGCCGGACGGGCTCGTGACCGGCGGCCGCGCCTACCGGGCCGAGCCCGTCCCGTCCGATACGATCGTGATCCACGGCGAGCTGGACGAAACGGCGCCGCTCGCGAACACCCTCGCGTGGGCCCGGCCGCAGGAGCTGCCGGTCGTCGTCGTGCCCGGCGCCGATCACTTCTTCCACCGCAAGCTGCACCTCATCAAGAGCATCATCAAGGGGCAATGGCGGTGAAGCAGGAAGCGCCGCGACCCCCAACCCTCGAGGACGCGAGCGCGGTGCTGCGCGTGCAGCGCCTGCGCAAGCGCTACGGCGAGCTCGAGGTGGTCGCCGGAATCTCGTTCGCGATCCGCCGCGGCGAGTGCTTCGGCCTGCTGGGGCCGAACGGCGCGGGCAAGACGACGACGCTGCGGCTCTGCCTCGGCCTGATCGCGCCCGACGGCGGCGAGATCGGACTGCTGGGCGAGCCGGTACCGGCGCGCGCGCGCGGCGCGCGGCGCGCGGTCGGGGTCGTGCCGCAGATGGACAACCTCGACCCCGACTTCACCGTCGCGGAGAACCTGCTCGTCTTTGGCCGCTACTTCGGGCTCGCGGGCCAGGTCATCCGCGAACGCATCCCGGAGCTGCTGGAGTTCGCGGGGCTCGCGGGCCGCCGATCGAGCCGGATCCAGACGCTCTCGGGCGGCATGCGGCGCCGCCTCATGCTCGCCCGCGCGCTGGTGAACGATCCGGAGCTCGTCTTCATGGACGAGCCGACGACCGGCCTCGACCCGCAGGCGCGGCACGTGATCTGGGACCGGCTCAAGCAGCTGCTCGCGCGCGGCAAGACGATCGTCCTCACGACCCACTTCATGGAAGAGGCCGAGCGGCTCTGTGACCGGATCGCGATCATGGACCGCGGCCGCTTCATCGCCGAGGGCAGCCCGCGCGAGCTGATCGCGCGCCACATCGAGCCGCACGTCGTGGAAGCGCACGGCGACGGCCTCGACCACTGGGCGGCGACCGAAGGCGCGCGGCTCGCCTCGCGCCTCGAGCGCAGCGGCGAGACCGTCTTCGCGTATGCCCCGGACGCCGCGCCGCTCCTCGCCAGCCTCGAACGCACGCGCGGGCTGCGTTATCTCCATCGTCCGGCCAGCCTCGAGGACGTGTTCCTCAAGCTGACCGGACGCGAGCTCCGGGACTGATCGCCATGAACACCTATACCCTCCCCCGCCTCTCGCTCCGCTTCGTCCCCGTCTGGCGGCGCCATTTCCTGGTCTGGACCAAGCTCGCCGCGCCTTCGGTGCTCTTCAACCTGGCCGATCCGACGATCTACATGCTCGGCCTGGGCTTCGGCCTCGGCGCGCTGCTGCCCGAGGTCGGCGGCGTGTCCTACATCGCCTTCCTCGCCGCCGGGATCATCTGCTTCTCGACCATGAACACCGCGACGTTCGAGGCGCTCTACTCGGCGTTCTCGCGCATGCACGTCCAGCGCACCTGGGACGCGATCACCAACGCGCCGCTCGCGCTGGACGACGTGGTGCTCGCCGAGCTGGTGTGGGCGGCGACCAAGAGCTGCCTTTCCGGGCTCGCCATCCTGGTCGTGGTGTACGCGCTCGGGGTCGTGACCTCGCCGCTCGCGCTGGTGACGCTGGCGGTCGTGCCGCTGATCGGGCTCTGCTTCGGCGCGCTGGGGCTCGCGATCACGGCGCTGTCGCCGTCCTACGACTTCTTCAGCTACTACTTCACGCTGGTCATCACGCCGATGGCGATGCTCTCCGGCGTGTTCTTCCCCCTGGAGCAGCTGCCCGCGCCGCTGCGGATCGCGGCCGAGGTGCTGCCGCTCGCGCACGCGGTCGAGCTCGTCCGGCCGCTCACCTTCGGCGCGCTGCCCGGGAACGTGCTGCTGCACGTCGCGGTGCTGCTTGCCTACGCCGTGGCCGGCTTCTATGCTGCGACGGTGCTCCTGAGGCGGCGGCTGGCGAGCTGACGCGAGATGCTCTGGATCAAGGCGCTGCACATCGCGTCCATGGTGACGTGGTTCGCGGGGCTCTTCTACCTGCCGCGGCTGTTCGTGTATCACGCGCTGGCGACCGACCGCGCGGGAGCCGAGCGCTTCAAGGTGATGGAGCGCAAGCTCTTCTTCGGCATCATGACGCCGGGCGCGGTGCTCACGATCGCGTTCGGCCTGTGGCTGTGGCTCGGGTACGGCATCGGAGCAGGCGCGGGGTGGTTGCACGCCAAGCTGGCGGTGGTGGTGCTGCTCATCGGCTACCACGTCTGGTGCGGGAAGCTCCTCCTGGACTTCAAGCGCGACCGCAACACGCGGAGCGACGTCTGGTACCGCTGGTTCAACGAGGTGCCGGTCGTGCTCCTCCTGGCCGCGGTGATCCTCGCGGTCGTGAAGCCGATCTGATGACCGTCACCGCGCAGTGCGTTCGCGAGGCAGCGGCGACGATCGCCGGGGCGGTGGTGGAGACGCCGTGCCTCGCCTCGCGAACGCTGTCGGAGATCACCGGCGCCGAGGTCTGGCTCAAATTCGAGAACCTCCAGTTCACCGCGTCGTTCAAGGAGCGCGGCGCGCTGAACAAGCTCGCTGCCCTCGCGGCGGCGGAGCGCGCCGCCGGCGTGCTCGCGGTCTCGGCGGGCAACCACGCGCAGGCGGTCGCGTACCACGCCGGTCGGCTCGGCATCAGAGCCGTGATCGTCATGCCGCGGTTCACGCCCCACGTGAAGATCGAGCGCACGCGGGACCACGGCGCCGAGGTGCTCCTGGAAGGCGAGACGTTCGACGAGGCGATGAGCGCCGGTCGCGCGCTCGCGCAGGCCCGCGGGCTGACCGTGGTGCATCCCTACGACGACGGGCGGGTCATCTGCGGCCAGGGGACCGTGGCGCTCGAGATGCTCGCCGCGCAGCCGGGGCTCGAGGTCCTGGTGGTGCCGGTCGGCGGCGGCGGGCTGATCGCCGGAATGGCGGTCGCGGCGAAGGACCTTGCCCCTGCGATCGAGCTCTACGGCGTGGAGACGAGCGGCTTCCCGGCCATGCGCTGCGCGCTGCAGGGCGCGCCCGCGACGTTCGCCGCCAGCACGATCGCCGAGGGCATCGCGGTCAAGGAACCGGGCGCGCTGACGCTGCCGATCGTGCGCACGCTCGTGCGCGACGTGCTGGTCGTCGACGACGGCGACATCGAGCAGGCGATCGTCATGCTGCTGGAGATCGAGAAGAGCGTGGTCGAGGGCGCGGGCGCGGCCGGGCTCGCCGCGCTGCTGCGGCACCCGGGGTGCTTCCGCGGCCGGAAGGTCGGCGTCGTGCTCTCCGGCGGCAACATCGATCCGCTCCTCCTGTCCGACATCATCGAGCGCGGAATGGCGCGGTCCGGGCGCCTGGCGCGCCTGATGGTCGAGCTGCGCGACCTGCCGGGCGCGCTCGCGAAAGTGACGGCCTGCCTGGCCGCAGCGAACGCGAACATCGAGGAGGTCCACCATCAGCGGGCGTTCACGCACCTCCCGGTGCTCTC
>JBOIFD010000341.1:0-2497 GCA_050741515.1 Burkholderiales bacterium | reverse complement strand
CTGAAGAGGCGCGCGCTCGCCGCTTCCTCCCGCGTCGGCCACCGGCCGGGGGAGGGCTTCCATTTGATCCGCTGCGCGGGGCGCCACATGGTGCGCTGGGAGTGTACGCCGGACCGGCTCGCCCCAGCCTTTCCAGGATCGGGCAGAATTGAGCCTAAACCGTTGAAGAACAAGGTGACTGGGTCCTTTTTCAACCTCTACCGGCACAACTTCGTGCGGGTCGCGGTGTGCATCCCCGAGGTGCGCGTCGCCGACCCGGCGTTCAACGCCGGGAAAACCGTTGCGCTGCTCGAGGAAGCGGGGCGGCGCGGCGCGCTTCTCGCGCTCTACCCGGAGCTCGGGCTGTCGGCGTACTCCTGCGAGGACCTCTTCCATCAGCAGGCGCTGCTCGACGGCACCAGGGCGGCGCTGGCGCAGGTCGTCGCGGCCTCGCGGGAGATCCCGGTGATCGCCGTCGTCGGCGCGCCGCTCGTGGTCGACAGCCTGCTCTACAACTGCGCGGTCGTGGTGCACCGGGGGCGCATCCTCGGCGTGACGCCGAAGACCTACCTCCCGAACTACCGCGAGTTCTACGAGCTGCGGCAGTTCACGCCCGGCGACTCGGCGGCGCGCACGACCATCGATCTCCTCGGGCAGCAGGACGTGCCGTTCGGCGCGCGGCTCGTCTTCCAGGCCGAGAACCAGCCGCTGCTCGCGTTCCACGCCGAGATCTGCGAGGACCTCTGGACCCCGATCCCGCCGTCGTCGTACGCCGCGCTCGCCGGCGCGACGGTGCTGCTGAACCTCTCGGCGTCGAACGTGACCGTCGGCAAGGACGACTACCGCCGCCAGCTCGGCTCCAACCAGTCGGCCCGGTGCGTCGCCGCCTACCTCTACAGCGCGGCCGGCTTCGGCGAATCGACCACCGACCTGGCGTGGGACGGTCACGGCTTCGTCTACGAGAACGGCGCGCTGCTCGCCGAGTCGGAGCGGTTCGCCTACGGCTCGCAGCTCGTCGCCGCCGACATCGACCTCGACCGCATCGCCCAGGACCGGATGCGCCAGAACAGCTTCGGCGAGTCGATGCGGCGGCACGCCCAGGAGCTCGCGCGGTTCCGGACGGTGCGGTTCACCGCCGCGCTGCCCGGCGGCCGGGAGCTCGCGCTCGAGCGGAGCTACGAGCGGTTCCCCTACGTGCCCGCCGACCCGGCGACGCGCGACGCGCGCTGCCAGGAGGTGTACGACATCCAGGTGCACGGGCTGGTGAAGCGGCTGAAGGCGATGGGCGCGGAGCGGGTCGTGATCGGCGTCTCCGGGGGGCTCGACTCCACCCAGGCCCTGATCGTCTGCGCGCGCGCGATGGACGTGATGGGGCGGCCGCGGGCGAACATCCTCGCCTGCACGATGCCCGGCTTCGCGACGAGCGAACGCACGCTCGACCAGGCGCGGCGGCTCATGCGGGCGATCGGCGCCACGGCGCAGGAGATCGACATCCGGCCGAGCTGCATGCAGATGCTGAAGGACATCGGGCATCCGTTCGCGCGCGGCGAGCCGGTGTACGACGTGACCTTCGAGAACGTCCAGGCCGGCGAGCGCACGAGCCATCTCTTCCGCTTCGCGAACCGGCACAACGCGCCGGTCGTCGGCACGAGCGATCTCTCCGAGCTC
The DNA here is from genome assembly GCA_050741515.1 of Burkholderiales bacterium. GTDB lineage: Bacteria > Pseudomonadota > Gammaproteobacteria > Burkholderiales > SG8-39 > DATEDA01. Next base: position 850 of record JBOIFD010000341.1, on the reverse strand, counting down.
GCGCTCGGCTGGAGCACCTACGGCGTCGGCGACCACATGTCGCACTATCACGTCAACGCGAGCGTCCCCAAGACGCTGATCCAATACCTCGTCGGGTACGTGGCCCGCAGCGGGCAGCTCGGCGACGCGAGCCGCCTGCTCCGCGACGTGCTGGAGACGCCGATCAGCCCCGAGCTCGTCCCGGCGTCGAACGGCAACCAGCCGGAGCCGACCTCGGAGAGCGTCGTCGGCCCGTACGAGCTGCAGGACTTTCACCTCTACTACACGCTGCGCTTCGGCTACTCGCCGCAGAAGGTGGCGTTCCTCGCGTGGCACGCGTGGCGCGACCGCAAGCGCGGGAACTGGCCGGACATTCCCGAGGCGAAGCGGAACGAGTATTCGCTCGCCGAGGTGAAGCGCTGGCTGGGGGTGTTCGTGAAGCGGTTCTTCCAGCTCTCGCAGTACAAGCGGAGCGCGATTCCGAACGCCCCGAAGGTGGGCTCGGGCGGCTCGCTCTCGCCGCGCAGCGACTGGCGCGCGCCGAGCGACGGCGAAGCCGCGGCCTGGCTCGCCGAGGTCGAGGCGATCCCGGAGCGGTAGATGGCCGGTGCCACGCTCGAGGGGGCGGTGTCGGGGCCGCTTGCGCCCGCGCTCGCGGTGTCGATCGCGCTCCACGCGGCGCTGCTCGCCGGCCTGCCCGAGCTCTGGACGTTCACGGACCCTGCGGCGCCGCCACCGCTCACCGCCTGGCTCGCACCCGGGCCCCAGCCGGCGCGGATCGCCGCGCCCGCGCAGACGGAGGTGCCAAAGTCCGCGGTCGAAGCCGCGCCGCGGCCGCGCAGCGCCGGCGCCGCAAAACCCGCGCCGACGG
>JBOIFD010000340.1:0-6276 GCA_050741515.1 Burkholderiales bacterium | reverse complement strand
GCCCTTCGCCGAGCTGCTCGCCGCGGCGCCGACCGCCCGCGTCGACGCGGCGTTCGCCGGCATCGGGCCCGACACGATCGCCAAGATCCTGTTCACGTCCGGCTCGACCGGCGCCCCGAAAGGCGTGATCAATACCCAGCGCATGCTGTGCGCGAACCAGCAGATGCACGCCCAGGCGTGGCAGTTCCTCGAGGACCGGCCGCCGGTGCTCGTGGACTGGCTGCCGTGGAACCACACCTTCGGCGGGAACCACAACTTCAACGCGGTGCTGCGCAACGGCGGCACGCTCTACGTCGACGCCGGAAAGCCGCTGCCCGGGCTGGTCGAGACCTCGGTGCGGAACCTGAAGGAGATCTCGCCGACCGTCTACTTCAACGTGCCGCGCGGCTTCGACCTGCTGCTGCCGCATCTGGAATCCGATGCCGCCCTGCGCGCGGGCTTCTTCCGCGACCTCGAAGTCGTGTGCTACGCGGGTGCGGCGCTGCCGCAGAACCTCTGGGAGCGGTTCGAGCGCCTCGCGCGGTCCGAGCGCGGCGGGGTCGCCATGGTCTCCGCGTGGGGCGCGACCGAGACCGCGCCCGGCGTCGCGCTCGTGCACTACCCGATCGAGCGCGCCGGCGTGATCGGGCTGCCCGCGCCCGGGTGCGAGCTGAAGCTCGTCCCGTCCGGCGGCAAGCTCGAGGCGCGCGTGCGCGGACCGAACGTCACCCCGGGCTATTACGGCCGCGAAGACCTGACGCGCGCGGCGTTCGACGACGAGGGGTTCTACAGGATCGGCGATGCGCTGAAGTTCGCGGATCCCGCCGACCCGGCGCAGGGCCTGGTGTTCGACGGGCGCGTCGCCGAGGACTTCAAGCTCGCGACCGGAACCTGGGTCCACGTCGGCGCCGTGCGCGTGAAGCTCATCGCCGCCGGGAATCCGCTCATCCAGGACGCCGTCATCACCGGCCACGACCGCGACGCGGTCGGCGCCCTCGTCTTCCTGAACCCGGCGGCCGCGGCCGGGTTGACGCTCGAGGCGGCGCGCGGGGGGGTCGCCGAGGCGCTGTGTAAGCTCGCAGCGGAGGCCGGCTCGGGGAGCTCGACCCATCCGGTGCGCGCGCTGGTCCTCGCCGAGCCGCCCTCGATCGACGCGGACGAGATCACCGACAAGGGCTACATCAACCAGCGCGCGGTGCTCGACCGCCGCGCCGCGCTGGTCGAGCGGTTCTACGCGGGCGCCGGCGACGCCGAGCTGATCGCGATCTGACCATGTCGAGCGTCGCCGCCCGCCGGATCCCCGGCACCACCCACCGCCGCGCCCCTGAGATCATCGAGGCCGCGGCGCGGGTCTTCGCCGAGCGCGGCTACCACGGCGCCTCCACGCAGGCGATCGCCGACGTGCTCGGCATCCGGCAGGCGAGCCTCTACTACTACTTCGCCTCGAAGGAAGAAGCGCTCGAGCAGGTCTGCACGATGGGCGTCGAGGCGTTCGTCGAGCAGGCCGCGGCGATCGGCGCCCGCTCCGGGACCGCCGCCGACAAGGTGCGCGGTTTGATCCGCGCCCACCTCGCGCCGCTGCTCGACCGCCGCGACTTCGTGCTGGTGTTCCTCCGTGAGCGCCATCACCTGCCCGACGAGAGCCGGCGCCGCGTCGGCCGGCTCGCGCGCCGGCTCGAACGGATCTTCCAGGACGTGCTCGAGGCCGGTGTGCGCGCCGGCGAGTTTCCCCGCGATCTCGATTGCCGCCTCGTGACGCTCGCGCTCCTCGGGATGTGCAACGCGGCGCCGGCGTGGTACGGGAAGGAGCCGGGCGCGAGCGTCGAGCGCATCGCGGCCGGGTTCGGCCGCCTTGCCGTCGACGGTCTCAGAGGAGAGACGCTATGAGCGCCGCCGCAGTTCCCGCCCATCCGATTCCCGGCGTGAGCTATCGGACCGCGGCCGAGGCCCTCGCACACTACCGGAGCGGGGCGTGGCTGCGGATGACCATCGGCGATGCCGTGCGCCGTGCCGCGAGGCTCCATCGCGACCGGCCGTTCCTGATCGCCGAAGGCTCTGCCATGACCTTCGGGGACTTCGACGCCGTAACGGAGCGCCTTGCCGTCGCGCTGCTGAACGAGGGTCTCGCGCCCGGCGACCGGGCGCTCTTCCAAATGGGGACGACGCCCGATACCGCGGTCGCGCTCGCCGGATGCTTCAAGGCGGGCATCGTCCCGGTGTGCACGCTGCCCCAGCACCGCGAGATCGAGATCGGCCAGATCGGCGAGCTCGCGGCGCCGCGCGCGTACTTCGTTCAAGCCGACTTCCATCCGACGTTCGATCTCGCCGGGTTCGCCCGGAAGATGGCCGAGGCGTTGCCGTCGCGACCGATGCTCATCGTCGCGGGCGGCGGCGGAGGAGGCGGGCGCTCGCTGGCGGAACTGCTGGAGCCCGCGGCCGGCGCCGCAGCTCGCGTCGATGGCGTCACGCTCCAGCCGTCGGACGTGGCCATCTTCCAGCTCTCCGGCGGGTCCACCGGCGTCCCCAAGATCATTCCGCGCATGCACGGCGAGTACCTGGCGCAGGCCCGCGACTGGAACGAGCGCCATCACCTGGATGCCGCCGACGTGTCGCTGTGGTGCTTGCCCCTGATTCACAACGCCGGGACGATCACTGCCTTCCTCCCGTGCCTGATCACCGGACGCGCCCTCGTCCTGCAGCCGGCGTTCCGCGAGGAGAGCTTCCTCGAAGCCATCGCGCGCCACAGGGTGACGGACACGGGCAGCATCGGCCCGATCGCCGGCCGGCTGCTCGAGTCGCCGCACCTCGCGCGCTACGACCTGCGGTCGCTCCGCCACATCTGGGCGTTCAATCGCGCCGACGACCTCGAGGCCCGGCTCGGCGGGAGCGCCCAGAACATCTACGGGATCACGGAAGGCATCCTGATGTGCTCTTCCCCGAACGCTTCGCCGGAGCGGCGCCATCAGTCCATCGGCAACCCGGTCGGGCGCGGCGACGAGATCCTGCTGCGCGCCATCGACGGGACCGGGCCGGTGCCGGACGGCGAGCTCGGGGAGCTGTGCTTCAAGGGCGCGTCGGTGCTGTCCTCGTATTACGGGACAGCGCGGGATCCGGCGCACTTCACCGACGACGGCTTCTTCCGGACCGGAGACGTGCTGCGCGCGACCTGGGCCGACGGCGAGCGCTGTTTCGTCTTCGAGGGCCGGCTGAAGGACAACATCAGCCGCGGCGGAGAGAAGTACGGCGCGGAGGAGGTCGAGACGCTGCTCGTCCGGCATCCGGCGGTCCTCGACGCCCGCGTCGTCGCAATGCCCGACCGGATCTACGGCGAGAAAGGCTGCGCGTTCCTGATCGTGCGGGAGGGCCGCGCCTCGCCCCCGCTCGCGGAGCTCGGCGACTTCCTGCACGGACTCGGCCTGGCGAAGTACAAGCTGCCCGAGCGCATCGAGCTGGTCCGCGAGTTTCCGCTCACCCGCGTCGGCAAGGTCGACAAGGCGGAGCTGCGCACGCGGATCGCCGCCAAGCTGCGAAGCGAGGCGGGGCGATGAGGGTCCTCATCGTCGGCGCCGGCCCCGCCGGCCTGTACCTCGGCTACCTCATCAGGCGCCAGCAGCCCGACGCCGCGGTCCGCATCGTCGAGCAGAACCCGCCCGACTCCACCTTCGGTTTCGGGGTGGTGTTCTCCGAGCGCGCGCTGGAGTTCCTGCGGGAGGACGACGGGGAGACCTACGACCTGATCACGCCGGCGATGGAGACGTGGACGGATCTGACGGTGGTCCACCGCGGCGAGCGGGTTCGCATCGACGGCATCGGGTTTGCCGCCATCGGTCGGCTCGAGCTGCTGCGGCTGCTGCGGCGCCGGACCGCGAGCGCGGGCGTCGCGCCCGAGTTCGGCCGGGCGATCTCGTCCCGGGAGGAGCTCGCCGGGTACGACCTGGTCGTGGGGGCCGACGGCGTGAACTCGTTCGTTCGCGCCTGCCACGCCGACCGGTTCGGCACGACGCTCACGCACCTGGGCAACCGGTTCGCCTGGTACGGCACGACGCAGGGTTTCGACACCCTGACCCAGACCTTCGTCGCGACCGAGGCCGGGCACTTCAACGCCCACCACTACCGGCACGCGCCCGGCATGAGCCCGCCGGGCCGCCCCAAGGGCGAATCCCGAGCGCGCGAGCGCGGGGGTAGTCCAATAAGCACGTTCGTCTTCGAGTGCGACCCGGCGACCTGGGAGCGCGGGGGCTTCCGATCGCTGGACGACGCGGCGACGATTGCCCGCTGCGGGGAGGTCTTCGCCGGAACGCTCGACGGCCACGCGCTGGTCTCGAATCGGTCGGTCTGGCGCAGCTTCCCGATCGTCCGGAACGAGCGCTGGTCGGTCGACAACGTGGTGCTGGTCGGCGACGCGCTGCACACCGCGCACTTCTCGATCGGCTCGGGAACGCGCCTGGCGATGGAGGACGTGATCGCCCTCGCCCTGGCGCTGCGGGACCACCCGCGCGACGTCCGGGACGCGCTCGCCGCGTACGAGGCGGCGCGGCGGCCGATCGTCGCGAAGCTCGTCGCCGCCGCCGGCGCGAGCGGCGAGTGGTACGAGCGGTTTCCCGAGCACATGCGGCTCCCGCCCTGGGAGTTCGCGATGAGCTACATCCAGCGCAGCGGACGGATCGACCGCGAGCGGCTCCGGAAGCTCTCGCCGCGGTTCGTCGCGGGTTACGAGGCGGCGACGCAATGAACGCCCAATTGCTGCTCGCCGGGCGCGCGCGCCACGAGCCGGATGGGGTCGCCTATCGCGCGAAGCGACTCGGGCTGTATCAGGAGAGGACCTGGAAGGAGTATGCGAGCCTGGTTGCGCGTTGCGCGGTCGGCTTCAAAGCGCTCGGCCTCGCCCCCGGGGAGCGCGTAGCGATCATGGGCGACGCCTGCGAGGAGTGGGTGATCGCCGATCTCGGCGCGCAGGCCGCAGGCGCGGTTACCTACGGCATCTACCCGACCGCCTCCGCCGCCGAGGTCGAGTACCAGATGCGCGACGGCGGGGCATCGATCTTCGTCGCCGAAGACCAGGAGTACGTCGACAAGATTCTGCCCATTGCCAGCGCGCTGCCCGGGTTGCGCGCGATCGTCGTGATCGACGACTCGGCGATGTTCGCCTACGACGACCCGCGGCTCAAGCGGTTCGCCGCGGTGCTCGACCTCGGCGCCGGCGCGGATGCCGAGCACCTCGAGCGGCTCGCCGCCGCGCTCGACCCGTCGGCACCCGCGTTCATCGTGTACACCTCGGGCACCACCGGACATCCCAAAGGCGCGTTGATCGCCCACGGCAAGCACCTTGCAGCCGTCCGCACCTTCGTCGAGCACTATCCGATGCTCGTCGCGCGCAGCCACCGCACCGTGGTCTTCCTGCCGCTGTGCCATCTGTTCGGGCGCGACGTCGCCATCACGCTGCCGCTCGTCTCGAAGCTCGTGCCGCACTTCGGCGAGGACCTCGCGGACCTGCCGCAGACGCTGTTCGAGGTGGCCCCGACCGTGCTGTTCGCGGTGCCGCGCTACCTCCAGAAATTCGCGTCCCAGGTCCTCGTCGGCATCGCGAGCACGTCGGCGCTCAAGCGCGCGGGCTACGCTGCGGCGATGCGCGTCGGCCGCCGTCAGGCGCGGAGCCGCTGGGAGGGGCGAGCGGGCGCTTCGCTCGGCTACCGTCTGGCACGGCTAGCGGTCTTCCGGCCGCTGCTCAACAAGCTCGGCCTCGACGAGCTCGAGCTCGTGCTCTCCGGCGGCGCGCCGCTCCCGGCCGCGACCGCGGCGCTGTGGCAGATCTGGGGCGTGAACCTCTGCGAGATCTACGGCCAGACCGAGGAAGCCGGAGCGATCGTCACCGGCCAGAAGGGCCCCTTCCCCCGGCCGGGCAGCGTCGGCACGGTCGCCGACGGGTGGGAGCTCGAGCTCGGGGCCGGCAACGAGATTCTGATTCGCGGCCAGCACATGATCGAGGGCTATTGGCACAGGCCCGATGCGACGCGCGAGCTGTTCACGGCGCAGGGTTGGTTGCGGACGGGCGACGTGGGCGAGCTCGAGCACGGGACGCTGCGGATCGTCGACCGCGCGCGCGACTTCATCGTCACCTCGGGCGGCAAGACCCTTTCGCCGTCGTTCATCGAGAATCTCCTGCGCGCGAGCCCCTACGTCGCCGAGGCGATGGTGATCGGCCCCGGCCGGAAGTACGTCACCGCGCTCGTCGAGATCGATTTCGCTGCCGTCTCGGAGTGGGCGCGCGGCCGCAACGTCCCCTACACCGGCTTCACG
>JBOIFD010000339.1:0-6859 GCA_050741515.1 Burkholderiales bacterium | reverse complement strand
GAACACCTGGGCGCCGTAGAGCTCGTTGAGGGCGTGGCTGCGGACGATCTTCCGCACCGCGTCCTGGTACTCGGCGGGCTGCGTGAAGAACTCCGCGACGGTCTTGACTGGCGGATAGGCGGACATGCAGGCCTCCTTCAGAGTACGGGATCGACCGAGAACGCCTCGAGATCGGTGACGAGGTCGGCGAAGTAGGGCTCGAGCGCTTTGATGCCCTGCGCGAAGCCGAGGAGATCGTAGCCGCCCTGGGGCTGCAGCAGCTTCGACGCCGGCCGCGGCTGGTTGAAGATCATGACCTCGCGGCCGCGCACGCCGAAGAGCTGGCCCGAGATGCGCGCGGCGGCGGGCGTGCCGAGGAACGCGACCAGCCGCGCGACGTACAGCGCCGGCACCTGCAGCGCCTTCGCCTTGTACGCCGCCTGCGCTGCGTTCGCCGGCCGGATGCTCTCGGTCACGCGCGTCGCGGCGAACGGCGCAATCGCGTTGCAGGTGATCCCGGAGCGCGCGAGGTCGTGCGCGACGACGCGCGTGAGGCCGAGCAGGCCCGCCTTCGCAGCGGCATAGGCGCCCTGGCCGAAGTTGCCGTAGATCCCGGCGCTGGAGACGAGGTTGACGATCGCCCCGGGCGCGCGGCCGGCTTTGGCGGCGTCGCGCATGACCGGCGTCGCCGCCGCCAGGAGACGGTACGCGCCGGTGAGGTTCGTCCGGATGACCGCGTCCCAGGCTTCGGGGTCGGACTTGAAGATGAAGCCGTCGCGGATGATCGCCGCGTTGTTCACGATCAGGTCGACCCCCCCGAAGCGCTCCTGCGCGAGCTCGACCGCCGCGATGGCGACCCCGCGGTCGGCGATGTCGCCGGAGATCGCGGCGGCGTTCGCCTTGTTGCGCAGCACTTCCTCGGCGAGCTTCGGCTCGACCGGCTCGCCCGAGATCGAGACGCCGGCGTCGACGGCGACGACGGCTGCGCCCTGCGCGAGCAGGTCCTCGACGATCGCGAGCCCGATGCCGCGCGCACCGCCGGTGACGATCGCTACTCGGCCGTTGAGATCCATGTGCGCCTCACGGTTGGTTGTAGAAGGCGTCGGCGTGGATGTCGCGGCGCGCGAGCCCGCGCGCCTCGAGCACCGCCGTTGCGGCCTCGACCATCACCGGCGGGCCGGCGAGATAGGCCTTGTGGCCGGCGGGATCCGTCAGATCCTGCCCCAGCGCCTCGTGCACGAGCCCATACCTCCGGCCGCGGTCGCCGATCTGCTCCGAGAGCACGACGTGGTAGCTGAGGTTGGGGTGGGTGGCGGCGAGGTCCTTGAGGAGCGCCCCCCGGTAGAGGTCGCGCTCGCTCCGCACCCCGAAGTAGAGCGTCACCGGCGCCGGGTAGTTCCGGCCTAGGAGCGTGCCGAGGATGGATTGGATGGGCGCAAACCCGCTGCCCCCGGCGATGAGCAGCACCGGGCCGGCATGCTGGTCGCGGAGATAGGACGAGCCGAGCGGTCCGGACACCTTGACGATGTCCCCGACCTTGAGCTGGGTCCCGACGTGCGTGCTCGTCCGGCCGCCGGGCATGCGGCGGATCTGGAACTCGAGCTCGGGATCCGCGGGGGTGCTCGCCATCGAGTAGTGCTTCGACATCCCCGGGCCGAACTCGACCTGTGCGTACTGCCCCGCGGAAAACGTGAACGGCCCCCCGGACTCGATCACGAGCCGCACCGCCTTGATGTCGTGCGTCAGATCGTCCAGGGCGGCCACGCGGCAGCGCATCACCCGCGACGGATGAATGACGAGCTCTTCGCTCTCGAGGCGGCGGATCCGCGTGTCGCCCCAGGCCTGGGTCCGGCACGCGAGGATGATGTTGCGTGCGCGCTCCTCGGCGGCGAGTGCATGCTCGGAGTGCTCGAGCTCGAAAATGTCGCCGTCGACGAGCTCGCACTTGCAGGTTCCGCAGTTTCCCGCCTGGCAGGAGTAGGGGAACGGCACGCCGGCGAGGATGAGGGCGTCGAGGATGGTGTCGCCGGGCTCGGCGTCGACCGGCGCGGCGACGCCCTCGACCGCGATCTGGATGGGCATGGTGGCCGGGCGCGCTTGCGCGGGGACTCGGGATCGCCTACGCTAGCCGCAGAACGTTCGGATGTCAAATAGTTTGAAGACCAAACAATCTGGCCGGAGGCGGGCGTCGCGCCGCGACCGCGCGCTCGACCACGGGCTGCTGCTGCGGCTGGTCGGCTACCAGCTGCGGCTCGCCCAGCTGGCGGTGTTCCGCGACTTCGGCCGCGCCACCGCCGACCTCGGCCTCACGCCGGGACGGTTCGGGATGCTGGTGCTGATCGAGGCCAACCCCGGCGTGACGCAAAGCGAGCTCGCGCGGGCGGTCGGCCTGGACCGCTCGACCATGGTGGCGCTGCTCGACCAGCTCGAGGACCGCCGGCTCGTCGCCCGCCGGCAGGGCGCGGACCGGCGCACCAACGGGCTCTGGCTCGCCGCCCCGGGTCAGCGGCTCCTCGGGAGGATGAAGCGGCGGGTCGCCGCCCACGAGGCGCGGGTCGCGGCGCGGCTCACGCGCGCGGAGCGCGAGCTGCTCCTCGGCGCGCTCCGCCGCCTCGGAGAGTAGCTACTTGGGCGGCATCATCGGGGCCGCCGGCCCCGGCTTCATCACCGGCGAGGTCTGAAGCGGCGAGGTCTGCAGCGGCGAGGTCTGGATGGGCGCCGTTTGGATCGTGGTCGATGGCGCGGTCTGGATCGTCGTCGCCGGGGCAGTCTGGATCGTCGGCGCGGTCTGGATCGTGGCCGGCGCCTGCGGCGTGGGTGAAGGCGCGGTCTGCAAGGGGCTGATCGTCGTATCGCGCGTCCCGGGGTCGATCTGGCGCACGGTCCCGGGCGCCGTGGCGCGACCCGTGCCGTCGTCGGGCCTCGAATCGCTCGTCTTGGGCGCCCGCGGGTCGGTCTGCGGTGGCGGCGGACGGACCACGCCGCGCTGGAAGATCGGCGGGATCGTCGGCAGGATCTGGGCTGCGCCCGCCGGCGAGACGAAGCCGGCCTGCTGCACGCCGATGCTCAGCGTCTGCCCCTGCAGGGTCTGCATGGCGATCGCGCCCTGCTCGACGTAGTCGTACGCGCCCGGCGCCACGGGCGTCTGCTGGCCGGGCGGCGCGGGAAGCTGCACGAACGGGTTGTGGACGGTGCCGCGGATGCCGATGGTCGCGAACGGCGTATTGATCCTGTAGCCGTCGCGGTTCAGCCGGCCGATGAGACCGGTGACCGAGCGGAACCCGCCCTTCAGAAGCGAGACGAGGAAGCTCGCGCTGCGGTCGTCCTTGCCGCGGTACGCGAACCGGTCGAGCTTCAGCTCCGTGTCGCCGCGCACCGAGATCATCCCGCCGTCCGCGAGGCGCAACTGGGCGAGTGCGTTGGCGCCGGTGAGGAGCGTCTCGCCCTCGCGCAGCTCCCCGCCGCGTGCCGCGACGCGCTGGGCGCCGTCGCGGCCGACGATCCGCGCGTCGCCGACGACCGCGATGAACTGCACCCCGGCCCCCTGGGCATGGGCGTGGCCGGTCGGCACGGCGACGAGCGCCGCGGCCAACGCGCGACACCACCAGCTCCGAAGCATCGACCTCATCCGTGGAATCCTCGCGCACGTCGCATGGCCACCGCTCCAGCAGGTGCCGCCGAGCGAGGATTTTGTCACGCCCACCCCGGGCGGGTCGCCCGCGATCCTGGCACACCTTGCCTCGGGCGAGCCATCCGGCGGTTGCTCTAGAACTCGGCGTGGCGGAGCGCGAGGCCCCGCCGACGCGTCAACCGTGATAGGCCGCTTCGCCGTGGTAGGTCGTGTCGAGGCCCTCGCGCTCGTCCTCCTCGCTCACGCGCAGGCCCACGATGAGGTCGGCGATCTTGAACGCGACGAACGCCACCACGCCGGTCCAGACGATCGTGATCACGACCGCCTTGAACTGGATCCACACCTGGCCCGCGATCGAGTAGTCGGCTGCGGTGATCATCTTGGCCGTCACCCAATCCGCGACGAATCCCGGCCCGCCGAGCGACGGGTCGTTGAACACGCCGGTGAGCAGCGCCCCGAGGATGCCGCCGACCGCATGCACGCCGAACACGTCGAGCGAATCGTCCGCCCGCAGCATCCGCTTGAGGCCGTTCACGCCCCAGAGGCAGACCGCCCCCGCGGCGAGGCCGATCACGAAGGCGCCGGGGATGCCGACGTTGCCGGCCGCGGGCGTGATCGCGACCAGGCCGGCGACGGCACCCGAGGCGGCACCGAGCATCGACGGCTTGCCCTTGAACAGCCACTCGAGGAACGTCCAGGCGAGCACGGCGCACGCCGTGGCGAGGAACGTGTTGATGAACGCGAGCGCCGCGGAGTTGCCGGCCTCGAGCGCCGAACCGGCGTTGAAGCCGAACCAGCCCACCCAGAGCAGCGCCGCGCCGATCATCGTCAGCGGGAGGTTGTGCGGCGACATCGCCTCGCGGCCCCAGCCGACGCGCTTGCCGAGGACATAGGCCCCGACCAGCCCGGCGACGCCGGCGTTGATGTGCACTACCGTCCCGCCCGCGAAATCGAGGGCGCTCATCTGCCAGATGTATCCGGCCTTGGCGTTCAGGTCATCGACGAGCTTCGGATCGGTGTACGCATCCGGGCCCATCCAGAACCAGACCATGTGCGCGATCGGCGCGTAGGCGAACGTGAACCAGATCACCATGAAGATCAGCACCGCCGAGAACTTCATCCGTTCGGCCAGCGCCCCGACGATCAGGCAGCACGTAATCGCGGCGAAGGTCGCCTGGAACGCGACGAACACGAGCTCGGGGATGACCACCCCCTTGCTGAACGTGGCGCCCATCGCGAACTCGCCGGTCGCCGAGTTGAACGTGCCGTTCAGGAACAGCCGGTCGAGCCCGCCGAAGAACGCGTTGCCCTCGGTGAACGCGAGGCTGTAGCCGTAGACGCACCAGATCACGACGATCAGCGAGAACGTCACGAACACCTGCATCAGCACCGACAGCATGTTCTTCGACCGCACCATGCCGCCGTAGAACAGTGCGAGCCCGGGGATGCTCATCATGATCACGAGCGCGGTGGAGGTCAGCATCCACGCGACGTCGCCCTTGCTGGGCGTGGGCGGGGTGGGTTTGGCCTCCTCCTTCCTCTCCGCGACCTTCACCGTCTCGGTCACGGTTCCGGCCTTGGCGTCGACCTTGACGGTGTCGGTGACCGTGGTCGTCGTGGTTACGGCCGGCGCGGCCGGCTTGTCCTGCGCCCACGTCGGCGCGGCGAGCGCCGCCACGCCGAGCAGGGCGAGCAAAGCGAGCAACTTGCTCATCCGATTTCTCCCTTACAGCGCCTCCGCGCCGGTCTCGCCGGTGCGGATGCGGATCACTTGCTCGAGCTTGGTGACGAAGATCTTCCCGTCGCCGATCTTGCCGGTGTTGGCCGACTTCTCGATGGCCTCGATCGCCGATTCGAGCAGCTCGTCCTTGATGGCGGCCTCGACCTTCACCTTGGGCAGGAAGTCGACGACGTACTCCGCGCCCCGGTACAGCTCGGTGTGGCCTTTCTGGCGCCCGAAGCCCTTGACCTCGGTGACGGTGATGCCTTGCACGCCGATTCCGGAGAGCGCTTCGCGCACCTCGTCCAGCTTGAACGGCTTGATGATTGCGGTAACGAGTTTCATGTGGGTTTCCCCGAGGATTGAGAGGACATGGCGGTGCGCGCGGCCCTCAGAACGTCTTCTTCACGTAGACGACGAAGGCGCCCTTCGCGGTGTCGTAGCCGGTCGAGTCCCTGTAGAAGGCGCTCCCGTTGGTGTCGGAGTAATAGGCGCCCAGTTCGAGCCCCTTGACCGGTCCGGAGGGGAACGTGTAGGCACCCCCGACCCGCCAGTCGTCGTAGGACACTTCGCTCGCCCCGGTCCCGTCGTGCCTGACGTCCAGGATTCCGTAGTGGGCGTTGAGCGAGAACCCGGAGTCGCCGAAGGGATAGTTGACGAAGAAATCGAGGTACCAGGTGCCGTCGGTCTTCTGGCCCGTCGGGCGCGCGCCGAAGTAGTCCTGCAGGCTGTAGGAGTACTTCAGGCCGAGGAACTTCCAGGTGCCGGCGACGTAGATCTCCCAGGTGTCGGCACTGATTCCCGTGGGGTTGTTGATGCCATTCTTCTTGCCGGGGTAGTAGTAGTAGATGGTACCCACGTCGAGGCCGAAGTCATTGGCGAAGCTCCACTTGTAGCCGCCGTAGAAGTCCCACTCGAGGCTCGACCGGGTGTACTGGCCAAAGTCCTGCAGCCAACTGACGTTCGACGCCCAGGTCCCGGCGTAGAAGCCGCTCGCGTGGCCGTAGTCGAACCCGCCCTGAACCGCCGGGTTGCCCGCGGTCTGGGAGATGCCGCGGAAAACGTAGTTGTTGAACAGCCCGACGTTCGCGGTCACGGTGTGCGGCGATGCCGGCGCGGCTGGCGCTTGCGCGTACACCGCGGCGGGCGCGGCGACGGCCGCGACGACCGCGGATGCGAGGATGAGTTGCTTCATTTGAAATGGCCCCTTTGCTATTGGATTGACGAACAGCAGGGGACGTGGAGCATTTCACGTGCCAGAACCTTTCTTTTTTAGGAACAATCGGTTACCGCTCCGCATCGACCCGGGCCGGGGCGGGTTGCACCAACGTGGCGCGGTACTCCCGGCCGGTGCACCATCCGCGTGCTGCGCGGCGTGGCTGCCGCGCTGCTAGACTCGACGGCCCTTGCGGAGTCCTTCAGTGCCCCCCACGAAGCTCATCGAGGAAGTCAGCGCGAAGGTGTCCGAGCTCCTCGGGGCGAACCCCGCCCGCGACGTCGAGAAGAACTTTCGCGCGCTCATATCCGCG
>JBOIFD010000338.1:0-4144 GCA_050741515.1 Burkholderiales bacterium | reverse complement strand
AACGAGATCACGCGCATGCCCGCGGCCTGGGCCTTGCGGGTGAGGTCGGTGATCGGGATGCCGGGCAGGCCGAAGATCGTGTCGATGCCGTTGAGCTTGAGGGCATCGATGACCAGATGAAAGCCGTCGGTCACTTGTGACTGGGCATCGGTTGTCATGCCGGGATGCTGCTGCACGTCGCTGGCAGTGGAGACTTGAGGTTCGACGGTACCCATCCGGGGACCTCCTCTAGGGATCGAGCGCGCCGCTCGCCGGCGCCGGGGTGTACGCCGAAAAACCTGCGTCTAAACGGGACGTTAGGATAGGCAAATGAGCCGTCCGGCCACCTTGACTGCAGTCAAGGATTCCGGCTAAGTTTGCCCGGTCTTCGCGCAGCGCGCGAGTCAATCGCGCGAGCCATGTCGGCGATCGCTTCCCATCCGCAGCGCAACATCCTCCGCCTCGAGCTCAAAGCCAATCTGAGCCTCGGCGGCATGAGCCCGCCGGCCTGGGAGGAGCTCGAGCCCCGCCTCGAGATCGCCGAATACCGCAAGGGTGAGCTCCTCGTCCGTCAGGGCTCGACCGACATGGAGCAGTTCTTCATCCTCGAGGGGCTCCTGAAGCGGGTGGTCGCGAACGCCGAGGGCAAGGAGATGATCCTGCGCTTCGCCGCCGAGAACGACATGGACACCTCCTACGCCGCATGGCGGCTCAAGACGCCGGTCCCCTACAGCATCGTCGCGGTGACCAAGGCGCGGGTGGCCAAGCTCTCGATGCCGCACTGGGTCGAGTTCCTGGAGCGCCACGCCGACGTGAAGGCGCGCTTCGAGTACGAGGTGATGAAGCTGATGAGCGAGGTCATGGCGCACACGATCACGCTGCACCTCCTGGACGCGCCGGGGCGCCTCGCGCGCTTCCAGCGCAAGCACCAGGACCTTGCCGGCCGCATCCCGAACAAGGAGCTGGCGTCCTACCTCAACCTGACCCCCGAGACGCTGTCGCGGCTCAAGCAGCGGCTCGCGGCGCACTCCTGAAGGACTGCGTCAGGCGCCCTTCGCCCGGCGCAGCCCGGCCTGGACGAGCGGCCAGAACAGCAGCACCAGCGCGAGCGTCGTGATGCCGCCGACGAGCGCGTTCGAGAAGAAGATCGAAACGTTGCCCTGCGACATCAGCATCGACTGCCGGAACGCGCTCTCGGCGGCGTCGCCGAGCACGAGCGCGAGCACGAGCGGGGCGAGCGGGTACTCCAGCTTGCGCATCACGTAGCCGGCGACGCCGAATATCAGCATCAGGTACACGTCGAAGACGTTGTTGTGCACCGTGTACGCCCCGATCGCGCAGATCACCAGGATCACCGGCGCGATGATCGAGAACGGGATGCGCAGGATCGCCGCGAACAGCGGCACGCAGGTGAGCACCACGATCAGGCCGGCGATGTTGCCGAGGTACATGCTCGCGATCAGGCCCCACACGAACTCCTTCTGCTCCTGGAAGAGCAGCGGCCCGGGCTGCAGGCCCCAGATCAGCAGCCCCCCGAGCAGCACGGCCGCCGTCGGCGAGCCGGGGACGCCGAGCGTGAGCATCGGCAGCAGCGCCGAGGTGCCGGCCGCGTGCGCCGCCGTCTCGGGCGCGACGACGCCTTCCACCTGGCCGGTGCCGAACCTCTCGCCGTCCCTCGAGAAGCGCTTCGCCACGCCGTAGCTCATGAACGACGCCGGCGTGGCCCCGCCCGGGACGATCCCCATGAAGCAGCCGACCGCGGCGCTCCGGAGCGAGGTCAGCCAATAGCGCGGCAGCTCCCGCCAGGTCTCGATCACCACTTTCATATCGATCCTCGCCTTCGCGCCCTTGAACGCCAGCCCCTCCTCGAGCGTGAGCAGGATCTCGCCGATGCCGAAGAGCCCGATGACCGCGATGAGGAAGTCGAACCCCTGGAGCATCGCGGTGAAGCCGAAGGTGAGCCGGAGCTGGCCGGTCACGATGTCGATCCCGACCGCCGCGAGCGCGAACCCGACCATCATCGACGCGATCGTCTTCAGCGCCTGGCCCCGGCTCATGCCGACGAACGCGCAGAAGGTGAGCAGATAGACGCCGAAGAACTCCGGCGGGCCGAATTGCAGCGCGAAGCCGGCGACGATCGGCGAGAGGAACGTGATCACGACCACCGCGATCAGCGCGCCGATGAACGAGGACGTGAATGCCGTGGTGAGGGCGGCCCCGGCGCGCCCCTTCTGCGCCAGCGGAAAGCCGTCGAAGGTGGTCGCGACCGACCACGGCTCCCCCGGGATGTTGAAGAGAATGCTGGTGATCGCCCCGCCGAACAGCGCCCCCCAGTAGATGCAGGAGAGCATGATGATCGCCGAGGTCGGCGGCATGCTGAACGTGAGCGGCAGCAGGATGGCGATGCCGTTCGCCCCGCCCAGGCCGGGCAGCACGCCGATGATCACGCCGAGGACGACCCCGAGGAACATCAGCGCCAGGTTGAACGGGCTCAGCGCGACGCCGAACCCGTGGATGAGCGAGCTAATCTCCGCCAATGTGACTCCCTAGAGAATCCCCGCGGCAGCGCTCGGAACGCGGCGCGATCGTGCGCTGCCGTTCTTCAGCTTCCGTTCCGCGCCCTGAAGGCGGCGTGCCTCCCGCGCGTCTTCAAAGCAGCCCGAGCCAGGCCTCGAGCGGGCCCTTCGGCAGCGGCAGCTTGAACCACGTCTCGAACAGCAGGAAGAAGACGATGCTCACGCCGGCCGCAACGCCGGCGGTGATGGGCCAGGGATAGCGGCCGAGCCAGCGCATGAAGTAGGCGATGAACAGCGTCGAGGCGACGTAGATGCCGATCGTCCTGATCAGCACCACGTAGATGATCGCCGGCACCAGCATCCGCATGACCTGCTTCAGCGCGCCGCGCATCACGAACGGCTTCGCGGCCTTCGCCCGGTCGCCGAGCGCGCGGACGAACACGACCGTCGTCGCGAAGCAGATGAGGAGCCCGACGTAGAACGGGAAGTAGCCGGCCTGGGGACCCTCGACCCAGCGCGCGCCGAGCCGGACGCTGTCGTAGATGACGACCGCGCCGAGCGCGAACAGCAGCCCCGCGACGACGAGCTCGAGCGTGCGAATCGACGCGGCGGGACGATCGTTCTTGTCGTTCATGTCCAGGCCGTGCTGGGCAGGCGCCGGCCGGGGGCGGCTCCCGTCCCGGCCGCCCCGCGCTGCGCCGCGCGATTTCGCCCTACTTCGCGATGAAGCCCGCTTCCTTCATGAGCTCGCGGTGCCGCTGCTCCGCGGCCGCCACCCAGTCGCGATACGCGTTGCCGGTGAGGGCGGTCTGGTTGAACGCTCCGCGCTCCATGAACTCCTTCCACTCGGGCGTCTCGCGGATCTTGTTGAACAGGGCGACGTAGTAGTCGCGCTGTGCGTCCGTGACCCCGCCCGGCATGAAGATGCCGCGCAGCATCAGGTAGCTCATCTCCACCCCCGCCTCCTTGCAGGTCGGGATGTCGCTCCAGGCCAGTTTGTCGGTGACCTTCCCCTTGTATATCAGCCGCTTGTCGTCGAAGACGCAGAGCGGCCGCAGCTTCCCGCCACGCCACTGCGCCACGGCTTCGATCGGGTTGTTCACGGTCGAGTCGACGTGCTTGCCGACGAGCTGCGTCGCCACGGTGCCGCCGCCCTTGAACGGGATGTAGGTGAACTTGGTGCCGGTCTGCCGCTCGAGCGCGACCGTGATGATCTGATCTTCCTGCTTGGAGCCGGTGCCGCCCATCTTGAACTTGCCCGGACCGGCTTTCTTGGCCGCCTCGACATACTCCTTCGCGGTCTTGTAGGGCGTTTCCGCGTTCACCCACAGCACGAACTGGTCGAGCGCCAGCATGC
The DNA here is from genome assembly GCA_050741515.1 of Burkholderiales bacterium. Classification (GTDB taxonomy): domain Bacteria; phylum Pseudomonadota; class Gammaproteobacteria; order Burkholderiales; family SG8-39; genus DATEDA01. The sequence goes on along the minus strand of JBOIFD010000338.1, from coordinate 292 downwards.
TCACCGGCGTCAGGTCCCGCCAGTTGAACGGCACCCCGGTCGCGAGCGGCGTCGTGAACAGGTTCGACAGGGTGATGATGATCTTGTGCGGGTCGCCCTTGGAACCCTTCACGTCGAGGAACCCCTCGGCGCCGGCCCCGCCGGACCGGTTGATGACGACGATCGGCTGCTTCATCAGGTTGTGCTTCTGGATGATCCCCTGGCTGAGGCGCGCCATCTGGTCCGCGCCGCCGCCGGTGCCGGCCGGCACGATGAACTCGACGGTCTTGGTCGGCTCCCATCCCTGGGCCTG
>JBOIFD010000337.1:0-4918 GCA_050741515.1 Burkholderiales bacterium | reverse complement strand
CGTCGAGCGATTGCGAGAGCACGGCGGCGAGCCGGTCGGGCGCCGAGGTCTGCTTGGTGAGGCTGTCATACCGCTGCATCGTCGCGCGGAGGTTGTCGGTCGTCGTCGGAAGCTGCGGGAACGCCTTCGTAACGCGCTGGTACTCGTCCGTCGCCGCCCTGGCGCGCTGGCGGTCGACCTCGATCTGCTCCTCCAGGCCGTGACGCTGCGTGAGCAGGAGGCCCGCGTAGCCCAGCGCGAGCAGGCAGATGACCGCGCCGCCGGCGACGAGGCCGACCCGCAGCTGGTGCAGCCGGAAGTGCTGGCGCAGATTGTCGCCGGCGTACTGCACCGCGGGGGGGCGCTGCGCGAGGAGGTGCAGGAAGAGCACCTCCGCCCCGGCGCCCTCGGGGTACTCTTTCAAGCCGATCGCGCGCGCCGCCTCGCCCAGCTCGACGACCGACGCCCGGACCTGCGGCATGTTGGGCCCGGCCGCCTGGACGCGTCGCTTCTCGCCGGGCGGCGCGATCAGCACCGCATCGACCGCCGCGCCCTCCCGCGCGACGACGCGCATCGCCATCAGGTACTGGTAGACGCGCGTGGTCTCGCGGTCGAAGGCTTCGGCGACGCGAACCGGGTCGGCGACGTCGGCCGCCTCGAGCGGGCCGAGACGGCTGAACCGGATCTTGCCGTTCTCGACGTAGGTCTGCCTCAGGCCCGCCTGCTGGAGCGAGACGAGCAGCAGCGGCGCCTTCTTCGACCCGAGCTTGGCCGCGAGCTGCGGCGCGAGCAGCGCGACCGAGTACACCCCGGCGACCGCAGCCTCCCGCTCGCGCAGGGCGGCGAGCCAGGGCTGGAACGGGGCATTGTTGGTGAACGAGCTGAACAGCATCCGTTCGTCGCGGCGTTGCGTCCGCTCGTAGCCGAGCGACAGGGCGACCGACAGGCTGGTGTCGCGGTAGCGTTGCGCGAGCTTGCGGGCGAGGAGCGCCCGGCGGTCGCTGCCGCGGACGAACGGCACGTTCTCCTGATGGAAGTCCTCCTCGACGATGTCGACCAGGACGTAGAACAGGCTCACCGGCGCGCCGCGCAGCTGGGCGGCGAAGGCGTGCGCCCCGTCCTCGTTGTTGGCGTAGGACGATTCGACGGCGAGCCGGCCGTGCGCCCACCGGTACAGGAGCACGCGGGTGGCGGTGAAGTAGAGGAGCCGCTTCTGCATCTCAGTACTTCAGCTTGCTGATCGTGTCGTAGATCGGCCCGAGCACCGACAGCATCACCCAGCCGAGCAGGATGCCCATCACGACGGTGAGCGTCGGCTCGATCATCACCTGGACCTTGGCGATGCCCTCGCGGACCTCGCGGTTGAAGAAGTAGCTCACGTTGAGGAGCGCGGTGTCGAGCGCCCCGGTGCTCTCGCCGACGCGCAGCATCCGGACCACGAGCGGCGGGAACATCCCGACGTCCTGGAACGCGGCGGTGACGTTCTTGCCGTCGGCGATCTCCTGTCCGGCCGCGCGCAGGCCTTCCTGGATCACCTGGTTGCCGGCGATCTCCTCCGAGCTGCGGATCGCGTCGAGGATGGTGATGCCCGACGAGTACATCAGCGCGAACACGCTCGCGAACCGCGAGAGGATGATCTTGCGCAGGATCGGACCGATCACCGGCAGGCGCAGCTTGAGCGCGTCGAGGCGGTACCGGAGCACCGGATTGGTCTGCGCCGCGACCTTCAGGCCGAAGTAGGTGGCGATCGGCGCGAGGATCACGAACCACCAGTAGCTCACCAGGAAGTTCGACACCGCGATCAGCACGCGGGTGTGCATCGGGAGCGTCCCCCCCATGTTCTTGATGAGCGAGACCATCTGGGGCACGAGATAGATCATCAGGAACAGCGTTACCGCGAGCACGACCCCGCCCACGAACGCCGGGTACATCAGGAGCTTCCTGGTCTGCGCGGAGAGCTCGTCCTCCCACTTGAGGTTCTCGGTCAGGCTGCGCAGCACGTCGGGAAGCCGCCCGGTGTCTTCGCCGGCCTTGACCAGGGCCCGGAAGACCGGGTTGAACACCTCGGGGTAGTTCGCGAGCGCGCCGGAGAGGTTCTGCCCGCCCCCGATCCCCTCGATCAGGCCCGAGATGATCTCGCGAAAGCGCGGGTTCTCGACGCTGTCGCGGAGATCGGTGAGCCCCTCCACGAGCGGCACGCCCGAGGAGGTCAGCTGCTCGAGGTGGAAGCAGAAGTTGATCAGCTCCGGCCGCTTGATCGCGCGGCCGAACGCGACCGCCCGCTTGGTCGGCCCGCCGACGACCAGGTCGAGCCCCATGCGCTTGAGGCGCAGCTCGAGGTCGACGACGTTGAGCGCGTCGATCTGGCCGAGCATGGCCTTGCCGTTGGCGTCGATCGCCTTGTAGTTGAAGAGCGCCATGGGGGCGGCCGGAGGGCCGGACCGCAAGCATAACGCTTTGGCCCGGCGAGGAAAACTCGACAGTTCCTGGGCCCGTGACGAAGATCACCCGCCGGTCAAGGGGGCGGGGTCGAGCGGCGCGCGTTCGGCCGGGGGTGGGCCGGGGCTACATCCGGTCGGTGAGGTCGACGACCCGCATCAGCTCGTCGACCGACGTCGAGCCGTCGAGCACCCGCCGCGCGCCGTCATCGGCGAGGGTGCGAAAGCCCTTGGCGAGGGAGGCTTTGAGGAGTTCCCGGGCGGTCGCCTTGCTCGCCATCAGCTCATCGATCTCGCCGTCGATCTTCAGGAGCTCCATGATCGCGAGCCGGCCGCGGTAGCCCTGGTAGTCGCAGTGGTCGCAGCCGACCGCCCGATAGAGCGTCGGTGGCTTCGCATCGGGCTTGACCCCGAGCAGCTTGCAGTCGGCGCCGTTGGCGACGTAGGGCTGGCGGCAGTGCCGGCAGACCTTGCGCACCAGGCGCTGCGCCACCACGCCGATGATGTTGCCGGCCATGATCTCGGGCGAGAGCCCGATGTCGACCAGCCGCGGGATCGCCCCGAGCGCCGAGTTCGTGTGCAGCGTCGAGTAGACCTGGTGGCCGGTCATCGCGGCGCGGAAGGCCATCTGCGCGGTGTCCTCGTCGCGGATCTCGCCGACCAGGATCACGTCGGGATCCTGGCGCATCAGCGAGCGGATGCCGTTCGCGAAGTCGAGTTTGGCCGCCTCGTTGACCGAGGTCTGGCGGATCAGCGTCATCGGGTACTCGACCGGATCCTCCAGGGTCATCACGTTGATCCCGTCGTGGTTGATGTGGTTGAGGATCGAGTAGAGGCTTGTCGTCTTGCCGCTGCCCGTCGGCCCGGTGACGAGGATGATGCCCTCGGGGCGCTGGATCATCTTCTTCAGCATCGTCAGCGCCTCGGGCTGCAGCCCGAGCTGGTCGAGCGGCACGATGCCCTTCTGCCGGTCGAGGATCCGCAGCACGATGTTCTCGCCGTGGGTGGTGATCTGCGAGGCCACCCGGAAGTCGACCGCCCGGCCGGTGAGCGAAAGCGAGATCCGGCCATCCTGCGGCGCGCGGGTCTCGGCGATGTTCATCTTCGCCATCACCTTGATCCGCACCGCCATCGCCGGCCAGTAGGTCTTGTGCAGGCTCCGGATCTGCCGCAGCACCCCGTCGATCCGGTAGCGGATCCGGAGGAAGTTCTGCTCCGGCTCGAAGTGGATGTCGGAGGAGGCGCGCTCCACCGCATCCGCGAGCAGCGCGGAGATGAGGCGCACCACCGGCTGCGAGTACTCGTCCCCGCTCGCCTGCAGGCTCTGGTAGTCGATCTCGCCGGTCTCGATCTCGTGCAGGATGCCGTCGATCGAGAGCTCGTGACCGTAGAACTGCTCGATCGCGCGGATGATCTCCTGCTCGCCGGCGAGCCGGAGCTCGATCTCGTACTCGCCGCGCAGCTGCGCCCGCACCTGGTCGAGGGCGACGATGTTGTTCGTGTCCGAGATCGCGAGGATCAGCCGCTTGCGCTCCTTGTCGAGCGCGACCGGGAAGAGGTTGTGCCGCTTGGCGAACTCGCGCGGCACGATCCGGATTCCGCCCGAATCGACGACGATCTGCCCGAGGTCGACCGACTGCAGCCCGAGCTTCTCGGACAGCGCGTCGCGCAGCGTCGCCTCGGAGACGAAGCCGAGCTGCACCAGGAGCTTGCCGACGGGCTGGCGCGATTTCAGCTGCTCGAGCAGCGCGATCCGCAGCTGATCCTCGGTGAGGATCCCCTGCGAAATCAGAATCTGCCCGATGTGCCGCTTGGCCTGCGGCGATGCCGGAGAATTCATCGAACGGGTGGGGCCCGTCAGCGCGTGAGTTCGCGGATTCTTGCTTCGACCTGCGCGCTATTGAATCCCACTGCGCGGTTTCCGGCAAGCGCCAGCGCCCGCTGGTAGTACTCGCGCGCGAGCTTGGGCTGGCGCAGCTGGTCCAGGCTGACCGCCAGGTTGTAGGCGTAGTCCGGGTGCTCCGGGTCGGCGGAGTAGGCTTTGAAGTACGCGCTCTGGGCGTCCTGCCAGCGGCCCTGGAGGGCGTACTGGTTGCCCAGCGCGAAGTTGAGGAACGTCGCCTCCGGCTGCTGCGCGAGCAGGTTCTTCAGCCGGCTTTCGGACAGCACCGGGTCGGTCTGTCCCCGCAGGGCGATGATGCCGGCCTGGGCGTAAGGGTCGCGCGGGTCGAGCTCCAGGACCCTGAAGTAGCGCCCCTCGGCGCTCTCGAGATCCCGCGTGCGCACGTCGATCGTGGCGAGACCCAGCAACGCGTCGCGGTCGAGCGGATTGGCGGCGAGGACGCGGAGATACTCGTCCCTGGCCAGGGTCAGGTCGCCGCTCTCGAGAGCCCGCCAGCCGCGCTCCAGGCCTGGCTCTACCCGCGGCTCCGGGCGGGTCACCTTGATGGCGGGCACTGCCTGCGCGGTGGCGCGCGGAGCGGGCTCCGCCCCCGCCGGCG
>JBOIFD010000336.1:0-10339 GCA_050741515.1 Burkholderiales bacterium | reverse complement strand
GCGCACGAGAGGCCGCTCGATCGCGCGGAGCTCCGGCCGACCCGGCGAGTCGCCGCGCCGATCGCGCTCCTCCCGCGGCGACCGGTCCGCGATCGGTCTGCGATCCGCCTGCGGAGGCGTCGCGGCGCCGGCTGCCGGTGCCGCTTGATTCGGGGCCGGCCGGGCGACTTCCTGCGGACGTCTCGGCGAGCGCTCGTCGTCGCGTGCTCGGCCATCGAACCCTCGACGGGGCGGTCTCGCCACCGTCTCCGGCGGCGCATTCGACGCCCCGGCGGCGAGCTCCTCGTGCCGGACGCGCATGAGCGAGCGTCCCACGGGCTGGCCGTGGGTGACGGTCGAAGCCGGGACGACGGTGACCGCCCGATCCACGTGGCGATGCGCGAAACGCCGCGGCGCGTGGACCACGTTCGTCACGTGCGTGATGTTCACCTTGCGCACGAACACGGTGCTGCAGGGAAAGGCCGGAAAGAAGACTTCCCGCGGCGCGAGCGGGAACCAGCCTACCGCCGGCACGGCGCCGATCGAGACCGAGACGCTCCAGCCGGGAGAGCCGACCCAGCCGACGAGCGCCGGCGCGAACACCGGCCGGGCCACCCACACCCCCGGGGCCCACGCCCACGCGCCGCCGACGAGCGCCCAGCGCCCGTAGTGGAACGGCGCGAAGCCCCACGGCGCGTCGTCGACCCAGGTCCAGCCCCACGGCGCGATCCAGGCCCAGCGGCCCGAGCGGTAGGGCGCCCAGCCGGCCGGGACCGCGCGCGGCACCCACACCGGCCCGTAGTCGGCGCTGTCGCGCCAGTCGCCGTGCTCGTCGAGCGACTCGGCGCCGGTCATCTCGGGCGAGACGTAGCGCGGGGTGCGCCCGACGTCGTCGCCCCGGTCGCGGGCGAGCGCCCAGTCGTCGAAGCCGTCGGCGAACGCGCCGACGATCTCGAGTTGGCCGTCGCGCCCGATCTCGGCGCGTTTGCCGGACGAGACCGAGACCGTCGCGCCGCCCACGGTGATCTGGGCGTCGCCCTGGAAGGCGGTGACCGTGGCGGTGCCGGCGCGGAGGTTGGCGTCGACGCGATAGCGGCCGGCGGCGAGGAGCTGCACGCGCGCTTGCGGCGTATCCAGCGTGAGGGCTGCGGCCGTCTCGCGGTCGCGCACGCGCACGTTGACGGTCCCTTCCCTGAGGCGAAGGAAGGTCGCGTCGTCTTCGAGCTCCGCGAACTCGAGCTCGGTCGCGCCGTCGAAGCGCACCGCCGTCGAGCCCACCCGCACTTCGGCGCGCGCGCCGCGCGCGGTCGTGATCGCCATGCCGCCGGTCACGGGCCAGTTGAGCGTCGCCGGCTCCGACTTGTCGTCGCGCGTATCGAGGACGGTCACCTCGCCTTCGACGAGGCTCAGGCGGCCGGCGCGGGCGGGCGGGTCCGCGTCGGCGGTCGCCATCGCCAGGAAGAGCGCAACGCCGATCGGGATCGAGCGTGCGAAGTTGCGCATGGACGTCTCCTCGTTGCAGCCGGCGCGGTGCGGCGGGAAGGCCGGCCGCGCACGACCGTTATAACGAGGCCCGGGGGGCGAAGTCGACCCTCCGCAACACTCTGTTTCACTTGTTCCGATTGCTTACACAGTGGGGCGAAAAAAAGCGCGCGGGGGAGGCCCGCGCGCTTCGCGAAGGAGGGGAAATCGCCTAGGCCGTCTTCAGCGCCGCGAGCACCTTGTCGGGCGTGAACGGCACCGAGCGCATCCGGATCCCGACCGCGTCGTACACCGCGTTCGAGATCGCGGACGGCACCACCGCGGCGGTCGGCTCGCCCGCACCCCACGGCGCCTCCCGCGGCCGGTCGATCAGATCGATCACCACCTCCGGCACGTCGGGGAACCGCAGGATCGGATAGGTCTGCCAGTCGAGGCTGGTCACCGTCGAGCGGTTCCATTGCAGGTCCTCGATCAGCGTGCGGCTGACCGTCTGCACGACATTGCCGTCGATCTGGTTGCGCAGGCCGTCGGGGTTGATGACCTGCCCGCAGTCGTGCGCGACGTAGAAGCGCTCGACGCGGATCTGGCCGGTCCGCCGGTTGACCTCGACGTCGGCGACCACGCCCACATAGGTGCGCACGAGCTCGTACTTGATGTACGACACGCCGCGGCCCCTCGCGACCTCGCCCGGGCCGCCGGTCGGCTTCGTGCGCGGCGTCCAGTTCGCGAGCTTGCGCAGCCGCTCGAGGAGCTCGAGGCCGCGCGGGTCCTTCAGGCTGCGAACGCGGACCTCGAGGGGATCGACGCCGGCCGCGGCCGCCAGCTCGTCGAGGAAGCACTCGTTGCCGTAGGTGTTCTGCATCCGGCCGGGGGTCCGGATCCAGGACGGCCGGAACGGCGTCTCGACGAGCCAGTGCGCCGCGGTCTTGATGTTGGGGAACCCGTACGCGATGGCGAGCGCCTGGTGGATGTTGCCCGGGAAGGCATCGTCCTTCGGCGCCCCCGCCAGCTCCGCCGCGACCAGCGTCACGGCGAACGGCTTGGCCCGGTCGGGGGCGTAGAGCTCCGATTCCCAGGCGACGATGTTGCCGCTCGCGTCGAGCGCGCCGCGGTAGTCGAGCAGCGTGGGCGGGCCCTTCGGATCCCAGCCGTGCTCGTCGGCCCGGCTCCACTGCACCCGCACCGCGCCGCCGGTCTCCTTCGCGATCAGCGCCGCATCCGCGGCCGCGTCCTCGTGCCCGTTGCGGCCGTAGCAGCCCGCGCCTTCGAGGTAGATGCAGCGGACGTTCAGCTCCGCCATGTCGAGCATCCGCGCGAGCTGCCGGCGCAGGGTGTGCGTCGCCTGCGACGCGGTCCACACGGTGAGCTTGCCGTCCTTGAACTGCGCGACCGCGCACGACGGCCCCAGCGAGCCGTGCGTGTGGATGGCGAAGTCGTAGGTCGCCTTGACCTGCTTCGCCCCGCCCGCGAGCGCCTGCGCGCTGTTGCCGACGTTCTGCAGCCCCTCGGTGCGCGCGACCTTCGACGCGCGCACGTGCTCCCACAGCTTCGCCTTGTCGGGCAGGCCCGCCCAGCTCGACCAGCTCGCCTGCATCGCCTCCGCCGCCTTGATCGCGGCCCACTCGTTGCGCGCGACGACGGCCAGGAAGCTGCCCTTGCGCACCGCGCCGACGTAGCCGGGGATCTTCTTGCACTCGCCGTCGTTGAACGACTGCAGCGACGCCTTCATCGCCGGCGGGCGCACCACGCGCGCGTGGACCATGCCGGGCAGCCTGAAGTCCTGGACATAGGTGAAGCGTCCGGTGACCTTGCCGGGGATGTCGAGGCGCGGGATCGGCTTGCCGACGAGCGTGTACGCGGACGGGTCCTTGAGCCGGACCTTGTCGTTCACCTTCAGCTGGAAGTTCCGGTCGCCGACGAGCGCGGCGTAGGAGAGTCGTTTCCCCGCCTTGTCGCTCACCACGCCGTCCGCCACCGCGAGGTCGCCCCGCGCGGCGCCGAGCTTCTGCGCCGCCTGCTCGAGCAGCGCCTCGCGCGCGGTCGCGGCCGCCCGGCGGATCTGGGCGCCGCCCGCCTGGATCGTGAGGCTGCCCCAGGTGATCCCCTGGTCCGGCGTGAGCAGCGTGTCGCCGGTGACGAGCTTCACGCGCGCCATCGGCACGCCGAGCTCCTCGGCCGCCATCTGGGTCAGCGCGGTGTCGGTGCCGGTCCCGAGGTCGACCTTGCCGGAGTAGATGGTCACCATCCCCTTGGCGTCGACGGCGACGAAGCCGTCGACCTGGTCGAGGGCGACCGTCTTCGGCCCGATCGAGGTCCGATCGACCTGGGCGCGCGCGAGCGGCGGCGCGACGGTGAACGTCACGACCAGCGCGCCGGAGGTCTTGAGGAAGTCGCGGCGGGAGAGATTCTCTTTGCGCATGGCTCGGTCCTCCTCACGCCATCGTTTCGGAAGCGCGCTTGACGGCGCGCACGATGCGCACGTGGGTGCCGCAGCGGCAGAGATTGTTCGCGAGCGCCTCCTTGATCTGGCGCTCGGTCGGCCGCTTGTTCGTCTGCAGGAAGGCGGCGGCCTGCATGATCATGCCGTTGATGCAGTAGCCGCACTGCACCGCCTGCTCCTCGATGAACGCGATCTGCAGCGGATGCGGCTTTTGCGGCGTGCCGAGCCCGTCGAGCGTGACCACCTTGGTGCTCGCGGCCCTGGCGACCGGGAACACGCAGGAGCGCACCGCCTGGCCGTCGACGTGCACCGTACAGGCGCCGCACTGTGCGAGCCCGCAGCCGAACCGCGGGCCGTGCTGGTCGAGGTCGTTGCGCAGCGCGTAGAGCAGCGGCATCTCCGGGTCGTCGACCCGGACCGAGCGCTGTCGGCCGTTCAGGTTGAAGCTGATCGTCGTTGCCATCGGGCTCTCCTTTGGGGTAGCGCGTTTCTTGTTGGAAGGGGGTCCACCTTAGACCCGGCGTGGCGGGAATTCAAGGCGTCGCGCCGCCGCGCAGCGTCGCGCCGCGGTTCGGCGCGGCCGACGAACGACGCTGCAATGCGGCAAGACGAACGGGGCGCCGCCCGCCCGCCCGTCAGACCGAGACCTGCATCCCCTTCGCAACCGCCGGCCGCGCGCCGACGCGCGCCGCCCACGCGAGCAGGTTGGGGAACTTCCCCGCTTTCTCGATCACGGCCTTGCGCTGGGCGACGATCGGATAGAGCGCGAGGTCGGCGACCGAGAACTCGTCGGCGAGGTACTCGCGCCCCGCGAGCCGCCCCTCGACGGTGCCGAGAAAGCTGAGCAGCCGCTGCTCGAAGAAGTCCACGTTCGCCGGCGACTTCTCCGGCGCGGCGTTCGCGAGCTGGAACATCGTCCCGCTCGTCAGCGCGCAATCGCTGCAGGCATGCATGAACCAATGCAATGCCTGCGCCCTCCGCGCCGGGTCCTGGGGCAGGAGCTTGCCGCTCTTCTCGGCGATGTAGAGCGCGATCGCGCCGGACTGGGCGAGCGCGAGCGGCTTCCCGCCCGGGCCGTCCGCGTCGACGATCGCCGGGATCACGCCGGCCGGGTTGATCGCCAGGTACTCGGGTTTCCGCTGGTCGCCGGCCTGGAGGTTGAGCTTGTGGGCGCGGTACGCAAGCCCGGATTCCTCGAGCGCGAGCGCGGCGCGATGGCCGTTCTGGGTGCCGGCAGTGTAGAGATCGATCATGCGCGTTCCTCCGGGTTACTTGCCGAGCGCCTGCAGCGCGGCGATGCGTTGCTCCATCGGCGGGTGGGTCGAGAACAGCGCCATCCAGCCCGGCCGGTCGTTGATCCCCATCGCCTTGATCGACTGCGGCAGCGCCCCGGGCTCCAGGCCGCCGAGGCGCGCCAGCGCGTTGATCATCGGGCGCGGGGCGCCGAGGTATTCGGCGGAGCCGCGATCGGCGCGGAACTCGCGCCGGCGCGAGAACCACGCGACGATGAGCGAGGCGAGCAGCCCGAACACGATCTGGGACACGATCACGGTGATGAAGTAGCCGGGCCCGATCCCCCGCTCGGTGCGGAACACGGTCCGGTCGACGATCGTGCCCACGATGCGCGAGAGGAAGATCACGAAGGTGTTGAGCACGCCCTGGAGGAGCGTCATGGTCACCATGTCGCCGTTCGCGACGTGCGCGACCTCGTGGCCGAGCACCGCTTCGACCTCCTCCTGGTTCATCGAGCTCAGGAGCCCCGTCGACACCGCGACCAGCGCCGAGTTCCGGAACGCGCCGGTGGCGAACGCGTTCGGCTCGCCCTCGTAGACCGCGACCTCGGGCATGCCGATGCCGGCCTTCTGCGAGAGCTTGCGCACGGTCTCGACGAGCCAGCGCTGGCTGGTGCCCTCGGAGCCGTCGATCACCTGCGCGCCGGTGGACCGCTTCGCCATCCACTTGGAGATGAGCAGCGAGATGATCGCGCCCCCGAAGCCCAGGACCGCCGAGAAGGCGAGGAGCGGCCCGAACTGGAAGCCCTCCTGGGCCATCACCTGATCGAGGCCGAGGAGCTTCAGCACGATCGTCAGCACGGCCAGCACCGCGACGTTGGTGAGGACGAAGAGCACGATGCGCGTCATGGGGGGCCTCCGGTGAGCTGTTTGAGTCCGAGCGGGCGCCGATTGTACCCGTTGGCCATGATCGCCGGCGTCACGGCTCCGCCCCCGGCGGCTGCCGGGTCCGCCACGCGACCAGCGCCACGCCGAGGCAGATGACGACGATTCCGACCACGCTCAAGGGCGTCGGCACGACGCCGAACATGAGGTACTCCAGCACGACGGCAATGATCGGCGTGAGGTAGAGCAGGCTGGTCACCTTGGTCGCGTGGCCGTGGCGCATCAGCGTGTGGAGCGCGTTCACCGCCAGGATCGAGGCGAGGACGACGAGAAAGACCACCGACGCGACGAGCTGCCAGGTCCATGCGACGACCGCGCCTTCGACGATCCAGGCGAGGGGCGCCATCACCGCGAGGCACGCCGCGAACTGCACGAGCGGTGCGCCGCGCAGGTCCGCGGTCGGGCAGAAGACGCGCTGGTAGAGCGTTCCCGCCGTGGCCCCCGCGAGCGAGACCGCGAGCGCGACGAGGCTGCCGATCGTCATGTCGCGCACGTCGATCTTGTGCCACACGACGAGCGCGACCCCGGCAAGCCCGAGCGCGACGCCGAGCCACTGCCGCGGAACGAGCGCCGCGCGCAGCCAGCGGGACGCGATCACCGCGGTCGCGAGCGGCTGCGCGGCGAGGATCACGGCGACGATCCCCGCCGACAACCCGAGGTACTGCGCATAGTGGCTGCCCCCGAGGTTCACAGCGTGCATCAGCAGGCCGGCCACCACCACGTGGCCGAGCTCCGCGGGCGAGGCCGGCCACCGCGGCCGGAGCCACATCACGACCGGCACCATCAGCACCACGCCGAGGATGAAGCGGAGCGTGAGGAACGTGAACGGGGCGGCGTACTGCAGGCCGACCTTGGTGGCGAGGAAGCCCGACCCCCACACGGTCACGAAGTACCACGCGAGAAAGGTGTCGAGCCAGCGGTGGTCCGGGCGGGTGGCGGGCAAAGTCGTTCGCGGAGCGGCCGGGGCGGATTCTAGCCTGCCGGTCGCTGGAGTCCCGGCGCCCGGGGCGCCGCCGCGGCGGAACTAGCTCGCCGGATAGAAGCGGCGGCGCGCGGCGGCGAGCTCCACGCCGGCACGCGCCAGCTCGGCCGCCGACAGCTCGTACAGCCACACGTAGTGCGGCGGCGCGAGCTCGACCGCGATGAACGCGAACTGCGGCGCGCGGCCGGTGAGGTGGCGGACCGCGTCGACGTAGTGCGCCGCCTTGAGGTCGTAGCCGAAGCGGCGACGCGTGCGCGCGAAGGCGCGCGGCCGTACGTCGCCGGTGGTCTTCAGCTCGAGGACGAGCTCGTCGGTGAAGCAGTCCGGCCGCGCCTTCCAGCGCCGGCCCGCGTCGTCGGTCCAGTAGATCGAAAGCTCCTTCAGGCCCGCGTCGAGCCAGCGGCCGAGGGGCGCGCGCGGATACGCGCGGATCGCGTCCCGCGCCGCGGCGAGCGCCGCGTACTCGCTGCTCGAGAGCCACACCCGGCCCGCGAGCGCGTCGGGCTGCGCGCTTCCGGACGGGGCGGGCGCATCGCGGTCGAGCACGAGGTACTCGCGTGTGAACCGGGCGGGCTCCAGCACCAGGGCATGCAGCGCCTGCGCGAGGCGTTGGCTGGGATCGTCCTCGATGCGCAGGGCCGCCGCCCGCTCGGCGACGTGCAGGCTCCGCCGCAGCGTCGACGCCGACACGTGGTCAGCGCGCGCGAGGTAGGCGTCGAGCGGTTCCTGGCGGACGGTGCCGCCGCGGCGCTCGAGCGTGCGGTCGCGGACGAGATCGTCGATCGTTCTCATGGACTTAGGGTGGAGGCGGGCGGCTACGGCGGGATGACACGCGCGGCTCCAGGTAGACCCGGCCCGCGCGCGGCGGGTTCCCGGAGCGCGGGCGCCGGATGCGGAGGGGGTGGCGGCAATATTGCGCGCCGTCGTGCGACGCGGCGGCGACCGCCGCCGCGCACCCCCCCTGCGAAAGCGCACAAACCCGCAGCCGACCCGTTGTTTCGGTGGACTTTTCGGGTGTCGGCTCGCATGATCCCCGAGCCCGGGGCCGCCGGCTGGCGCCGGGTTCGCCATGACCACCCAAGCTCCAGAACAGACGGCCCAGCGCCGCGATGCCGCCTCGCCCTCGACGCTTTCCGAGCGGCTGGACATCATCACGCGCCTGACGCGGCGCCTCTTCCGCGTGCCGGTCGCCCTGCTGTCGCTCATGAACGAGGGCAAGCTGCGGCTGTTCGCGGGCCAGGGGGTGCCGTCGAGCGTGCTCGGCACCGAGGTCGCGTTCGACGCCGCCACCGTCCTCAACGACGGTCCGCTGGTCATTTCCGACGTGCTGGGCGACGCCCGCTTCGTCGATCACCCGTGGGTCAGCGGCCGGCTCCAGGTCCGGTTCTACGCCGGCACGCTGGTGCTCGCCCCGGACGGCGCCATCGCCGGGGTGCTGAGCGTGTGCGACCGCTCGCCGAACGCGCTCGCCGAGGGCGACCTCATCCTGCTCCGCGATCTCGCGCGGCTCGTCGAGTCGGAGCTGAAGCTCGTCTCGCTCGGCCGGGCGCAGGCGGCGCTCGTGCAGGAGAGCGAGGCGCTCCGCCGCCGGTCGCTCGTCGACACGCGCACCCAGCTCTGGAACCGCCACGCCATGTTCGAGCTGCTCGACCGCGAGTTCCACCGCGCGCGCCGCGAGCGCGAGGCGGTCGCCGTCATCCTCGGCGAGATCGACGGCTTCGAGGCGGTCGCGAACGCGCACGGCCCGGCCGGAGGCGACGCCGTGCTCGTGGAGGTGACGAACCGGATCCGCAGCGTCGTCCGGCGCTCGGACACCGTCGCGCGGTTCGGCCCCGACGAGTTCCTGGTGTTCCTCGGCCGCTGCGACCTCGACAACGCCGCCGCGCTCGCCGAGCGCATGCGCCACCGCATCCGCAAGACGCCCATCGTCGCCGGCATGAAGCAGGTCGACGTCACCATGACGTTCGGGGTGGCGGCGAGCGACGACACCGCCGACTGGACGCCCGACACCCTGGTCCGGCGCGCCGACGAGGCGCTCGCCGAGGCGGTCAAGGGCGGGCGCGACCAGGTCGCCACGCGCAAGCTCTAGCCGCCCGCGACAGTGTAGGCTTCGCGTTTTCGCGCGAGCCGTCCAAATGCAGCGACCGTTCGCGACCGGCGTCGCGTTCGCGCTGGTGGCGGTGCTCCTCTGGGGCGCGCAGTTCCCGGTCGCGAAGAGCGTCTTCGCGGCCGTCGATCCCTACCACGTCTCGCTCATCCGCTACGGCGTCGCGACGCTGCTGCTCGTGCCGATCGTGGCGTGGCGCGACGGACCGGCGGCCTTCCGCTACTACGGCCGGGCGTGGCCGGCGAACCTGCTCGGCGTGATCGGGATGTGCGGGTCGCCGCTGCTCGTCTTCGCCGGGCTCCAGCTCACGCGTCCCGAGCACGCGGCGATCATCGTGTCGCTCCAGCCGTCGATGACCGCGATCGCCGATTGGCTGCTGCGCGCCCGGCGGCCCGCGCGCTTCACGATCGCATGCATCGCGACCGCGTTCGTCGGGGTCGTGCTCGTCGTGACCAAGGGCGACCCGTCGGTCGCGCTCGGGAAGGGCGAGCTCCTCGGCGACCTGCTGGTGCTGGTCGGCGCGGCCTGCTGGGTGGTCTACACGATGGGCACCGAGCGCTTCGGCGGCTGGTCGGCGCTGAAGCTCACGCTGCTCACGCTGATCCCCGGATCGATTGCGCTCGCCATCGCGACCGCGGTGCTCGTCGCGCTCGGCGTCGCGCGCGTGCCGACGCCCGCGGCGCTCGCGTCGGTTGCCGGCGAGCTGGCGTTCCTCGCGCTCGCCGGCGTGCTCGCCGCGATGATCTGCTGGAACGCCGGCACCCGGCGCATCGGCGCCCTCAACTCGATGCTGATGCTGAACCTCGTGCCGATCGTCGTGTTCGTGATCAGCTTCCTGCAGGGGCAGCGGTTCGAGGCGGTCGAGCTCGCGGGCGCCGGGCTCGTGATCGGGGCGCTTGCCGCCAACAACCTCTACCTGCGCTACGCGCACGGCCGAGGCGCGCGCCGCTAGCTACTTTCCGGCGCAAAAGCTAGCCTAGCTCCCGCCGCACGAACTCGTGGAAGTGCACCATGCCGTCCTCGTGGGGCGAATGGTACGGGCCCCGGTCGTCCTGCCGGAGCGCGTGCAGCGCTTTCCGCCCGCGATGGAGCCGGGTGCAGATCTGCGCATCCTCCGCGGCCGACTCCGCGTATGCCGCCTGGTGCGCCTCGACCAGCCCGCGCTCGAAGAG
>JBOIFD010000335.1:0-2343 GCA_050741515.1 Burkholderiales bacterium | reverse complement strand
ACCCCGGTGACGAACGCGAGCTGGACGCCCGGATGCGTCATGAGGACCTCCTCGACCTCGACCGGCGCCACGTTGATCCCGCCGGTCTTGACCATCTCCTTGATCCGACCGCGAAAATGGAGCGCGCCGTCGGCGTCCGCCCAGCCGAGGTCGCCGGTCCTGAAATAGCCGTGCTCGTCGAACGACTCGGCGGTACGCGCCGGGTCCTTGTAGTAACCGACGGTCACGTACCCCTTCACGCGAATCTCCCCCACCTCTCCGGGCGGGAGCGGCCGTCCCGTCTCGGGGTCGACGATCCGCTGATCGACGCCGGCGAGCGGCCGTCCGACGCTCGTCAGCCGCTGCTCCAGCGGAGCGGCCGCATCGGTGACGTTGCAGTTCCCGTAGGTCTCGGTGAGGCCGTAGATGTTGCAGATCTCGCGCGCACCGAGGTCGACGACCCGCTGGATCTGCTCGGGCGTGCCGATGGTCGCCCCGCCGCGCAGGCTCGACAGGTCGCGCCTCGCCCGGTCCGGATGCTCGTACAGCGCCTGCCCCATGTTGGGCGTCCCGTAGAAGAGCGTGCACCGCTCCCGCTCGATCAGCTCGAGTGCCTCGCCCGGGTCGAAGTGTTCCTGCAGCACGACGCAGCCGCCGTGGGTCAGCAGGTTGAACAGGGCGTTCTCGCAGCCGAGGCCCCAGAAGAGCGACACGGCGAGCCACAGGCGGTCGCGCTCGGTGACGCGCTGGCGCTCGCCGATCTGCCACATGTTCTCGATCAGCGCATGGTGCTGGAGCTGCACGCCCTTCGGGGTCGACGTCGAGCCGGAGGTGTAGAGGAGATAGGCAACATCCTGGGGCGCGACGGCGCCTTGCGCGGCATCGATCGTCGTCTCCGGCACCCGCTCGCCGAGCTCGGCCAGATCCGCGTAGCGGATCCAGCCTTCGGGCACGTCATCGGCCAGGGACACGATGCGTTCGAGAAGCGGCACGCGCTGCGGTTCCAGCGCGCGCAGCAGCCTGCGGTAGTCGTGCTTGAGGAAGCGCTCCGCGGTGATCAGGACCTTGGTATCCGAATGCGCGAGGACGTATTCGAGCTCCCGCGCGGTCGCCCAGGTGTTCACACCGACCATGACGCCGCCGAGCGCCGTGATCGCGAGGTCGGCGACGATCCACTCGGGGCGGTTGCCCATCAGGATCGCGACCTTGTCGCCGCGGCGCACACCGAGGGCCAGCAAGCCGCGCGCGACGCGGCGCACCTCGGCGCGGAGCGCCCGGTAGGTGTAGCGCCGGCCGGAACCGACCAGCGCTTCGCGCTCCGGGAAGCGCCGTGCCAGCTCGTCGATCAGGTCCGGGATCGTACGGCTGGCGGGCATGGTCGCCATTCCTGCCCCGACTCCGTCAGCCCGGGCGGGCGAGCGCTCGCGCGATGCGCGGCTTGTCGTCGACCGCCCCGACCCAGCGCGCGATCGAGCGCGCCATCGCGGTGGAGCGGTGGGCCTCGGCCCACGCGGCTCGGGATTGCGGATCGTCCATTCGCGTTGTCCCCGGCCCGATTCGGCGCTAGCATCATAGCGAACAAGACCACGCCGCGCGATCGACCCGGACGGGCGGCACCGCCAAAGGAGAAGCGTGCCGTGCGCCCCGTCCAGGCGCCCTGTGTCGTCGACTGCCAGAACGTGCTCGGCGAAGGCCCGGTGTGGTGTCCGCGCGAGCACGTCCTCTGGTGGATCGACATCTCGAGCCCCGCGCTGTGGCGCTTCGCTCCGCGTCCCGGCACGGTCGACCACTGGGCGCTGCCGAAACCGCCGGGCTCTTTCGCGCTGCGCAATGACGGCGGATTCCTGATCGCGTTCCGGAGCGGCCTCGCCACGCTGGACGAGCCGGGCGGCGAAGTCCGCTGGCTCGATGTTCCGGAGTTGCAACTGGGCGACGAGCGGTTCAACGACGGGAAGGCCGATCGCGCGGGCCGCTTCTGGACCGGCACGCTCGACCGCCGGCTCGGCGGCGCGATCGGGCAGCTGTATCGCGTCGAGCCGGGTTTCCGCGTTGCGGCGATGGATCGCGGCTTCACGATCGCGAACGGCATCGGCTGGAGCCCGGACGACCGGACCATGTACTTCACCGACACCCCGGCGCGGCGGATCTATCGCTACGACTTCGATCGCGCCGCGGGCCGGATCGCGAACCGGCAGGTTTTCGTCGAGGTCGACGCCGGCCACGGCGGCCCGGACGGCTTGACGGTCGACGCCGCAGGCTACGTCTGGAGCGCGCAGTTCGATCGCTGGTGCATCCACCGCTACGCGCCCGACGGCACGCTCGACCGCAGCGTTCGCCTGCCGGTCCAGCGGCCGACGAGCTGCA
>JBOIFD010000334.1:0-3033 GCA_050741515.1 Burkholderiales bacterium | reverse complement strand
GGTTAGCGGTTCGTTCGCGAGAGACTCGCACGGACCGCTTCGGCGATCCGAGTCTGCGTCGCCTCGTCGAGATAAGGATGCATCGGCAGGCTGAGCACTCCACGCCCAAGCTGCTCCGACACGGGATAGGCCTCGCCGTCGAAGAGCGCCGCGTACGCGGGTTGGTGATGACGCGCAACCGGATAGTGCACGGCGGTGGGGATCCCCTCGCGTCCGAGCGCCTTCGCGAGCGCATCCCGATCGTCGCAGACGATCGTGTACTGGGCATGCACGCTGGTGCGGTCGGGCCGCACGCTGACGGTCCGGACGGCGGTCGCGAGGCCGGCGAGCAGCTCGTCATAGCGCCGTCCGATCGACAAGCGCCGCTCGACCTCCCACTCGAAGCGCTCCAGCTTCGCGAGCAGGACGGCGCACTGGATGGTGTCCATCCGCCCGTTGATGCCGAGCCGCGTGTGGCGGTATCGACCGGCCTGCCCGTGATGTCGGATCTCCCGCATCGCAGTCGCGAGGGCGTCATCGTCGGTGAAGAGCGCGCCGCCGTCCCCGTAACAGCCGAGCGGCTTGCTCGGAAAGAAGCTCGTCGCGCCGATCGTCGACAGCGCGCCGCTCTTCCGCCCCTTGTACACAGCTCCAAAGCTCTGCGCGGCGTCCTCGATCACGGGGATCCCGCGCTTCGCCGCGATCGCGTTGATCTCGTCCATGTCGGCCGGCTGGCCGTAGAGCGAGATGGGCATGATCGCCCGGGTGCGCGGCGTGATCGCGTCGGCGATCTCCCCGGCGTCGATGTTGCAGGTGTCGCGCTCGGCGTCGACGAATACCGGCTTCGCGCCGAGCAGCACGATCATCCCGACCGTGGCGGCGAAGGTGAACGGGCACGTGACCACCTCGTCCCCGGGCTTCACCCCGATCGCCATCAGCGCGATCTGGAGCGCGTCGGTCCCGCTGCCGCAGGTGACGCAGTGCCGCGCACCGATGTAGCGCGCCAGCCGCTCCTCGAGCTCGGCCACCTCCGGACCCAGGATGAACTGCCCGTGATCGAGAACCCTCTGGATCCGGGCGTTGATCGGGTCGCGGAGCTCGCGGTACGGGGTCTTGAGGTCGATGAAATCCATGGCGATCCTGCGGGGGGCGGAGGGCCTAAGCACCTATAATCGGCGCAGTATAAGAGTCCGGGGATTTCGCAACCGCTCCGATGGCTGACCGCATCGCGCTCATCACCGGCGTCACCGGCCAGGACGGCGCGCTGCTTGCCGAGCTGCTGCTCGGGAAGGGCTACATCGTCCACGGGGTGAAGCGGCGCTCGTCCTCGTTCAACACCGGGCGCGTCGATCACCTCTATCACGACCCCCACGAGGAAGGGGTGCGGCTGCTCCTCCACTACGGCGACATGACCGACGCGACGAACCTCATCCGCGTCGTCCAGGAGGTTCGACCGACCGAGATCTACAACCTCGCCGCCCAATCGCACGTGCAGGTCTCGTTCGAGACGCCGGAGTACACCGCCAATTCCGATGCGCTCGGCTGCCTGCGCCTGCTCGAGGCGATCCGGATCCTCGGCATGAAAGACAAGGTGAGGTTCTACCAGGCCTCGACGAGCGAGCTCTACGGCAACGCCCCGGAGGTCCCGCAGAAGGAAACGACGCCCTTCCAGCCCCGCTCGCCCTACGCGGCGGCGAAGCTCTACGCCTATTGGATGACGGTCAACTACCGCGAAGCCTACGGCTTCTACGCGTGCAACGGCATCCTGTTCAACCATGAGGGTCCGACCCGGGGGGAAACCTTCGTGACGCGCAAGATCACGCGCGCGCTCGCAGCGATAAAGCTAGGGCGGCAGCAGCGACTCTACATCGGCAACCTCGACGCCAAGCGCGACTGGGGCCACGCCCGCGATTACGTCGAGGGCATGTGGCTGATGCTCCAGCAACCGAAAGCGGACGACTACGTGCTCGCGACAGGCGAGGCGCATTCGGTGCGCGAGTTCGTCGAGCTCGCCTTTGGCCACGTCGGGCGGAAGATCGAGTGGCGCGGCAAGGGCGCGGACGAAAAAGGCCGTGACGCCAAGACGGGGGAGGTCCTCGTCGAGGTCGACCGGCGCTACTTCCGCCCGACCGAGGTGGACCTCCTGCTCGGCGACCCCGCGAAGGCGCGCGAGAGGCTCGGGTGGCGGCACAAGACGACGTTCGCGGAACTCGTGCGGGAAATGGTGGAGGCGGATCTCGTCGAAGTCGAGCGGGAGTATCGGCGGTATGACCGCCCGGACTGAGTACACGCTGAAGGGCAAGCGCGTCTGGGTCGCCGGTCACCGCGGCATGGCTGGCAGCGCGACTGTGCGGCGGCTCGCGTCCGAGGACTGCGAGCTCCTCACCGCATCCCGCGACGAGGTCGATTTGCGGCGGCAGGAGGCAGTCGAGGCGTGGATGGCGAAAACGCGGCCGCAAGCCGTGTTCGTCGCCGCCGCGACCGTCGGCGGCATCCTCGCCAACTCGACCCGGCCGGCGGAGTTCCTCTACGACAACCTCGCCATCGAAACGAACATCATCCACGCGGCCTGGAAGGTCGGGGTCGAGAAGCTGCTCCTGCTCGGATCCTCCTGCATCTATCCGCGGCTTGCCCCGCAACCGATGACGGAAGACGCGCTTCTGACCGGGCCCCTCGAGCCGACGAACGAGTGGTATGCCGTGGCCAAGATCGCCGGCATCAAGCTGTGCCAGGCCTACCGCCGGCAGTACGGCTGCGACTTCATCGCCGCGATGCCCACCAATCTCTACGGCCCGGGCGACAACTACGACCCGCAGTCCAGCCACGTCGCGGCGGCGATGCAGGTGAAAGTCCACCGGGCGAAGCAGACTGGCGCGCCGTCGATCGAGATCTGGGGATCGGGTACCCCGCGGCGGGAGTTTCTTTACGTCGACGACCTCGGGGACGCGCTCGTGTTTCTCATGAAGCGCTACTCCGCGGAGCCGCACATCAACGTGGGAACGGGCTCCGACATCACTGTCCGTGAGCTCGCCGAGCTCGTGGCCAAGGTCGCCG
>JBOIFD010000333.1:0-4084 GCA_050741515.1 Burkholderiales bacterium | reverse complement strand
CGGTCGAGCTGCGCTCGGTCTGCGTGCCGGAGGCCATGGCCGCGTTGGACCGCGGCGACGGCGCGACCCACGACCGGCTGGTCGCGGAGGCGGCGCCGCAGTTCGCCGGCTGCGACGCAGTGATGCTTGCGCAGTTCTCGACGGCACGGGCGCACGCAGCGGTGTCCGCCGTTCTCGACTGCCCCGTGCTCGCGAGCCCCGACAGCGCGGTCTTGTCGCTGCGGCGGTCCGTGACGCGGACGGACTAGAGGTCCGATGCGGCTCTTCTCCCACCGCCGCCGCCCCGTCCATCTCGGCCCGTTTCCGCTCGAGCGGCTGCCGCGCGCGCGGGAAGTCGCCGGCGGGAAGACCGGGATGCTGCCGGGCGACGGGCATGCACCGGGCGAGAACTGCGTGGCCCACGCCGTCCCCGAGTATCAGCAGCTTTTCGCGCGCTTCCTCGGCGGCGAGGTCGCGCCGGCGAAGGCGCCGATCCCCGACGATCCGGCCGTTCGCGCGGACAACCTGAAGGCGGCCGCGTACTTTCTCGATGTCGCCCAGGCCGCCTGCTGCGAGATCCCCGCCGACGCTTGGCTGCCCGGCGATCCTCCGGCGCACACGCACGCGCTCGTTTTCCTCGTGGAGTTCGGCCGCGAGCCGCTGCCCGGCGATGCCGGCGAGCCCTGGATTCGCGGGTCGCAGGTCGCGCGCGGTGACTTGCGAGCCGCCGAGGTCGCCGTCGTCATGGCCGGGTATCTGCGCAACATGGGCTATGCCGCGCGCGGCCACGTCACCGGGGCGAGCCTCGTCGACATCGGCCGGCTCGTCGTGCAGGCAGGGCTCGCTCGCGCCGCGAACGGCGGGCTCGTGAATCCGTACCTCGGCCAACGGTTCCGCGCGGCGGTCGTGACGACCGACTACGTCGTCGCCGCAGACTCGCCGCTCGCACCGGAGACGTTCGCGAATCGCTGGCGAAGCCACGGCCCCGCGTGGTGGCTCGGCGCGGGCGGCGCGCGCCCGGGCTGGGCGCGTCTCGAAGGGGGCCTCGCCAACCCGAGCCGCCCGCTCCATCTCGGTCCGGCCCCGATGGAGAAGATCAAGCGCGTGCCCGACCCGACCACGCTCGTGCTCGGCGACGAGATCGTCCGCCAGCCGAAACGCGCCAACTTCTTCACCCGGGCGCTCCTCGGCGATCTCGGCGAGAAGGCGAAGCGCGAGCGGACGCGCTTTGCGGTCAAGAACCCGTACGCGTTCGCGATGACGCCGCTCATCCGCAACATGGTGCCGATGCAGGGCGGAAGTCCCGCCTCACCGCCGCGCGAGCTGGAGGACGCGAAGACCAACGCCGCGGCGGTCAAGGCGCTCGGCTACTACCTCGGCGCGGACCTCATCGGCATCTGCGAGGCTTCGCCCTGGATGTGGTACTCGCACCACGACGACGGCACCCCGATCGAGCCGTACCACAAGTACGCGGTGGTGATGCTGATCGACCAGGGCTTCGAGACGATGGAGGGCGCCTCGGGCGACGATTGGATCTCGGGGGCGCAGTCGATGCGCGCGTACCTCCGCGGCGCGGAGATCGCCGGCGTCATGGCCGCGCATCTGCGCCGTCTGGGCTATTCGTCGCGCTCCCAGACCAACGCCGATTCCGACATCCTGCAGATCCCGCCGACGCTGATGGCGGGCCTCGGCGAGCTCTCGCGCATCGGCGAGCTGGTGCTCTCGCCCTTCGTGGGCCCGAGGTTCAAGACGGTCGTGCTGACCACCGATCTGTCGCTGGAAGTGGACCTCCCGATCGATTTCGGCCTGCAGGACTTCTGCAGCCAGTGCAACAAGTGCGCGCGCGAGTGCCCGTGCGCCGCGATCCCGTTCGGGCCGAAGGTGATGTTCAACGGCTACGAGATGTGGAAGCCCGACGTCGATAAGTGCGCGAAGTACCGCGTCAACAACGCGAAGGGCTCGGCGTGCGGGCGCTGCATGAAGACCTGCCCCTACAACACCGAGGGACTGCTCACCCACCGCCTGTTTCTCTGGCTCGCGATCAACGTGCCCCGGACGCGGGGCTGGATCGCGCGCCTCGACGACCAGGTCGGCAACGGCTCGATCAACCCGGTCAAGAAGTGGTGGTTCGACCTCGAGATGGTCGACGGCGTCTCGGTCGCGCCCAAGGGCGTGAACGCTCGCGGGCTCGACTTCGAGGCGGCGAAGCGCGCGAACGGTCAGACGCTCGCGTTCTTCCCGCCGTCCGTGACGCCGCCGCCGGGGTCGAAGGAGCCCTCGGCGCCCGACCGTGCGGCGGGCATCAAGGCGTACGCGGCAGCGGAGACGCCCCCCGCCGCGCGGGCACGGCTCGCGCGACGCTGAGTCGCCCGCAAGAGCATCCGGGCGCCGAATCCGCGCGGCGCCGCGGTACGTATCTCGCAGGACTCCCTCCGGTCTCCCCGTGGCGCCGCTTGGATGGCTTCCCCTCACTGCCGCCGTCTTGCTCGGCGGGATGGCGCAGCTCGCGCTCGCCGCGCCGCTCGCGGACAAGGAGGTCGCCCGGGTCTTCGGGCTGCTCGTCCCCGACGCGGACACCGCGACGCGCCAGCGGGCGATCCGGGAGATCGCCCAGGCGGGCGACCGGCGCTTCATCGCGCCGCTGGTCGACCAGATGCGGTTCGTCGGCTCGCGCGACGAGCTCCTCCTGATCGTGGAAACGCTGAAGGTGCTCGCGGGGGCGGATGCCCCGGCGGCCGACTGGGCGGACATGGTGGTCTGGCTCGGGAGCCGCCCCGATCTCAAGCCGCCGCCCGGCTACGTCGGCTGGAAAGGCGAGCTGCACTCGGGCGTCGATCCGCGCTTCCGGGAGTTCCTGCGGGAAGGCGTCGCATCGAGCGTGCGCATCGAGGAGGTGCAATGGGGCGGGGTCCCGGTCGACGGCATCCCGGCGCTCGTGAACCCGCGGATGCTGCCCGCGCGCGAGGCGACCTGGCTCGCCGACCGCGACGGGGTGTTCGGCGTGAGCATCGGCAACGACCATCGCGCCTATCCGCTGCGGATCCTCGACTGGCACGAGATGGCGAATGACGTGGTCGGCGGGAAGCCGGTCGCGCTCGCGTACTGCACCCTCTGCGGGTCGGGGGTCCTCTACGACGCGACCGCCGCCGGGCGCAGGTTCGAGTTCGGCTCCTCGGGGTTCCTCTTCCGGTCGAACAAGCTGATGTACGACCGCCAGACGCGTACGCTCTGGAACCACATGACCGGCGAGCCCGTCATCGGGACGCTCGTGGGAAGCGGCATTCGGCTCGAGCGGCTCCCGGTCGTGGTGACGTCGTGGGGCGAGTGGAAGCGGGAGCATCCCGATACCAAGGTCGCCGACATCAACACCGGCCACAACCGCCCCTACAACGCCGGTGCGGCGTACGGCGCCTACTTCGCGAGTCCGGGAACGATGTTCCCGGTGTGGCAGAAGAGCCGCGCGTTGCCGGAGAAGGCGCGCGTGTTCACCCTGGTCCGCGACGGGCAGGCGAAGGCGTATGCGCTCGAGGCGCTGGACAGCGCGGGCGGCGTATTCAACGACACGTTCGCCGGCAAGCCGCTCGTCGTGCATTACCGCGAGGCGGTCGGCCGGGTACCGCTGCCGGAGAGCTGGCGTGCGGCGCTGGCGGAGGTCGGGCGCCGGCCGATCGCCCTGGCGAACGATCTCGTGCTCGCCGACGCGCGCGCCGCGATCGCGCGCAAACCCGCGATCCTGCGCGACCTCACCGCGGCGGTGCTGCTCGCGATGCCGACCGCGACCCGGCTGCCCCTGCTCGACGACTTCACCGCCGACGCCCGGCACGCGCCGCTCCGGGGCGAAGACCTGATCGACCCGCAGCTCCGCAACGAGGTCGCGAGCCGCGGCCTGATCGGCGACACGCGCGCCTACGAGCGCGGCGGCCGCCGCTTCCGCCCCGGCGGCTCGCGCGACACCCTCGTGGACGAGCGGGGCGCGGTGTGGCGCGTGACCGACGAGGCCTTGGTCGGCCCCGGCGGCGAGCGGCTGCCGCGAGTTTCCGGACAGCTCGCCTACTGGTTCGGGTGGTTCGCCTTCTTCCCGAAGACCCAGCTCTACGGCGGCGAC